>NZ_CP053709.1:0-300000 GCF_013201075.1 Lichenicola cladoniae
GAACGGCATGGCCATGAAGAAGACCATGATGCTGCCGTGCGTCGTGAATAGCTGCGCGAAGTGGCCCGGCTCGACCAGGCCGGGCGCGTTGATGGCCGTGGCCTGCTGGGTGCGGATCAGCATTGCCTCGATCAGCGCCCGGGTCAGCATCACGCCGGCGAGCAGGACATACATGATGCCGAGCTTCTTGTGGTCGAGCGTGGTGAACCACTCGGTCCACAGATAGCGCCACTTGCCGAGCCAGGTGATTAGCGCGAACAGGGCGATCGCGCCCAGCACCACCATGGACCCGGCGCCGGCGCCGATGATCTCGGACAGGCTCGGGTCGCGCCAGGCGCGCACGTAGGGCAGGGCGGCCCAGGTCAGGTTGCCGAGCAGCGCGTGGGCGATGCCATGGGTCTCAGTGATCATGGGTGGGCGTTTCCATCGGCATCGCAGTTACAGGCGGGCCAAACTTTTCAAGGTCGAGTGCATGGCCGGTGGGCAGGGACCGGTCGAGGATGTGCTGGAACAGGCCCGGTTCGACCGTTCCGAAGGCAAGCGGCTCCGGGAGCGTGGAGCGGCGGGAGAGCGACTGGTAAGCTACCGCGTCCAGGCGTTCCGGCCGTGCCTTAGTCTGCGCTAGCCAACCTGCAAAGTCCTGGGCGCTCATGGCGTCGACGGCGAACTTCTGGTTCTGGAATCCCACGCCGTTGAACTGCACGTTCTCGCCGAGCGAGGTGCCCGGCGTGTTGGCTGCGAAGTTCAGCTGGGTTTTCATCCCAGCCATCGCGTAGATCTGTCCGGCGAGGCGCGGCATCAGAATGGACTGCATCACCGTGGCGCTGGTGAGGCTGAGGTGCACCGGCCGGCCCGCAGGGATCACCAAGCGGTTCACCGTCGCCACGCCCTCGCCGGGGTAGATAAACATCCATTTCCAGTCCATAGCCACGACCTGCACCTGCAGCGGCACGCCGGGAAGCGGCCGGTAAGGGTCAAGCCGATGTGTGTCGCGCCACAGGAACACCGCGAGCACGACCACGATCAGCACCGGCGGGATCCAGATCAGCCCTTCGAGCGACCAGCTGAAACCCCACTGCGGGCGGTAGGCGCTCTTCGTGTTCGAGAGCCGGTAGTGCCAAGCAATTATCGGTACCAGGACCAGCACCGGACCGATCACGAACAGCATGACGAAGCAGACGAGGAGGAACTCGCTCCTGGTCGCTGCGGCGACGGGGCCGGCCGGCGATAGGAAGCCGCGGTCAAGGATGTCGCAGCCCGACAGGGCCAGGCAGGCGGATGGAACGACGAGCCGGGCAAGGTTCCGTCTCATGCGAGGTCCCATGGACTGGAACAAACCGTCACCGCTACCGTCATAGCCGATACCCGCGGTTCAGCCGGGCCTGTCTGGCCGGGGTGGGTGTTTCGACGGTTTTCCGCATGCCGGCTACACCTTTTGTTTTGTTTCCCACGTCGTGTTTCGGCTTTCAACCAGCCTGCCGATCTGTGCAACCGGGTCATGCCGAACCCATGTCGGGCCCTTCACGACATGACGAGCTCGGTCGCGCCGTTACCACCCTGTGCAGCCGGCTTCCGGACTGGCCTTCTGCGCAGGTGTCTGGTCCTGCTTCGGCTCGACCTTGTTGCGGATCGCCCCTTCGCCAGCATCCAGCACGCGCTGCGCAACCTGCTTCGCATTGCCGGTCAAATCGCCGCTCAGCGCCGCGTCGAGCAGGCTGCCGGCGCTCTGTCCGCCAGCAAGACCATGTGAGCCGGCGCTCTCGCAACCGGCCTGTACGACCGTCTTCACCACGTCGCCGGCCTGGTTGACCGCGCCCTGCGCCAAGCCAGGTGAGGTATCGCGGGCCTGCCCGGCAATGCCATCGAGCGCCCACTCCTACTGCTCGGATTGCGGCGGCAACGCGCCCAGCAGGGCTCCCGCCGCCAGACCGAGCCGGTGCATCCACGTCCTCAGCACCAAATTGCTGTTCTAGTTCTTGCCAAAGATATGCCCCACCTACGCAATGCCGAAATACCACGGCCAGGGCCCAACGAACGTGTAAACATGGGAGCGGGCCGACGGCGGGATGAACGTCAGCACGAGTGGAAGTAGCGTCCCAGGAAGACCGCCGCACCGCCGAACCAGTAGAAGAATCGATCCGTACGGTCAATTTCATCCAGTCCAACAAGCAGATTTCGGCTCCACCGGTTTGAACGCGCTCTCAGTCGCCATTATTTCCATCACGCCAGCATACCCGAGCGCTGATATCACCCCCGGAACCCAAGCCGCTACCGCCTCGATCAAGCCATAAATTGCGCACAACTCTAACCTGCCAACATGTCCACCCGTTATCGCGACGGCAGCAATGATCTATCCCGACGATCAGGCTGATCACCCAGCCTCGACACGTACCGGCACCGATTTGTATGCGGGGGTTTTAGACAATTCATCATGGTGGCTTATCGGCACCAACACGTTGCACTCGGGGTAATAGCCCGCAATCGTGCCGCGTGGCAGCTTGTAGGCAGTGAGAGTGAGCCCACGCAGCCGCCTATCGTGCCCATCTTCGATATCAGTCACCAGTTGCACTCGCTGGCCTTCGGTAAGTCCCGCCTCCGCAATGTCCTCAGGACACATCAGCACGATGTCGCGAGATCCTTCAAGCCCACGCAACCGGTCGGAATAGCCATAGATCGTCGTGTTGAACTGATCGTTCGATCGCATTGTGATAAGGCGATAGCGGTCCGGCGCGTCCTGGAAGCCGAGGGAGTTGAGCTCACTGGGAGTGGTGAAGATCGCTCTCCCTTGGGGCGTCTTCCAGATCCGCTCATGTGCGGCGTTGCCGCGATAAAAGCCGCCGGCCTCATACATACGGGCGTTGTAATCTCGGAAGTCGTCTGGATAGGTCTTCTCGATCAGATCGCGAACAAGGCTGTAGTCGGCGGTCCACTCATCCCACTTGAGTTCCGGTTGCGGTGCTACCGTCGCCTTGGCGATGCCAGTGACGATCGCCAGTTCGCTCTTGACCGTGTCCGATACCGGCGAGCGTTCGCCGATCGAGGCGCTTATCATTGAAAAACTGTCCTCGGTCGTCACGGCCTGGTTGCCGGTCGCCTGTTCATCGGCTTCGAAGCGACCGAGGCAGGGAAGGATGTAGGCTTGCTTGGCTGGAAACAGGTGGCTGCGGTTGAGCTTCGTCGAGACCATTACAGTCAAGTCCTGCGTCGCCCAAGCCTTTTCCATCCGCTTCTGATCGGGAACCGCGCGCACGAGGTTACCGCCGAGTGAAATGAACGCCTTCACCTTGCCGTCAAACAGAGCTTCAACTGCCTCGACGATATTCATCCCGTCCTTGATCGGCGGGTTGAAGCCGAACAGCTCCTTCAGCTTGGTAAGCGGCACAAGCTTCGTCTTCTCGGCGATGCCAACGGTGCGTTGACCTTGCACGTTGCTGTGCCCGCGGACGGGACAGCAGCCGGCACCTGGTTTGCCGATGTTGCCTCGCAAAAGCAGCAGGTTGACCAGCATGGCGATGTTGAGCGCGCCATGCGTATGTTGGGTCAGGCCCATGCCATAGACACCGATGACTTTTTCGGCAGCAATATAGACCTCGCCTGCCTCGCGCAGTGCGGCCTCGGTCAACCCGGATTCCTGTTCGATCTCTGACCAGTTCGTCGTGCGGCAGCACTGGATGAAGTCGTCGAAGCCGGTGGTATGCTGCTTAACAAAAGCGTGATCGATCACCTGAGCCTTGCCTGCTGCCGTCGCCGCATCGTCGGCCTCGATCACGCATTTGCAGAGGCCAAGGATCGCAGCGATGTCGCCACCGGCCTTGAGTTGGTGATACTGGTCCGAAATCTTCGTCTCCTTGCCGGTCAGCATGGCGAACGGGCTCTGCGGGTCGACGAACGACACGAGCCCTTGCTCGATAACCGGATTGAAGGTGACAATCTTGCCACCGCGATCCTTCAGGTCCTTAAGTGGATGCAAAAAGCGCGGGCTGTTGCTGCCGGGGTTCTGACCGAAGAAGAAGAACGCATCGGTCTCGAGGAGGTCGTCCCACACGATCGTCCCGACTGGCGAGCCGATAACCTTGGTGAGACCAACCGAGGTCGTCTCGTGGCACATGTTCGAGCTCTGGGGCAGGTTGTTGTTGCCATAAGCTCGCGCGAGCAGTGAATAAAGGTAAGAGGCCTCAAGTCCGGCGTGGCCAGAGGCATAAAAGACCACACTCTCCTTAGGCAGTGACTGAAGCGTGGCACCGATTGCCAGGAACGCCTCCTCCCAGCCGACCGCCTCGTAGCGATCCGTCGCGGCGTTATATCGTAACGGGTGCGTCAGCCGCCCGGTGCTCTCGAGATCATGATCCTTCCAGTCGCGCAACGCGCTGACGCTATGCGCTTCGTCAGTCCAAAAATTCGGCGTGCAGCGCGCACTTGTTAATTCCCACAGTGTCGCCTTGGCGCCATTTTCACAAAACTCGAACGGCGAAAAATTCGCCGGCTTAGGCCAAGCACAAGATACGCACATGACGCCTTTCGGCTTGTTCTGCCGGCCAAGGCTTTTGATCGCCGTCAGCGAGGGCCACGACTCGCCGTAGATGCGCGACATCCCCTTCATCGATCCCCAGCCTCCCGACGGACCGGAGGCGTGTGGAAGATCGGTTTCGTCAGCCATGTTCGCGTACCTCAAGGTGGAAGGCCAAAATTGGAAAGTTCGCGGGCCAGGCTCTGACTGGCCAACTCTTTATGTAACAGACAGTTTCGGGCGGAGCAGACTCAACCTACCTTGATACGCCATGAATAACGCAATCTTAGACTAAGTCTCTAGATATGTGACTCACAAACGCTTGCCCGACGCGGTGCGGCTTTGATTCAATTGGGTGAACGACTAGGTTCACTATGCTGATTCTATTCCGGGCAGATTTCGGTGCGCCGGATCCTTGCCTGGCTGCACGTCGAGCGAAGGACGCGGGTGAGGCGGGCTTTGGCGTGGGCGGCAATCTACGACGGATCAAGCCGAACGGAGGAATCCAGGATTGGCGGCTTCATGTTGCAGATATTCCCGGACTGGTCGCTCAAGCTCGCTGCCCACGGCCCGGACGGGCTCATTGATGGCAAGGCATCGGATCAAGCGTCGCTGTTGAACACGGCTCACCGGGCGGCCTGGGTGGCAGTCTTTGAAAGCGACCTGATCCCAGCCGTCCAGGGAGCGGTGCGCTGGCGGATCATCGACCTGTAGCAGTAGGGTGTAGGAGGAGTTCCGGATCAGCATCGCCAAGCAGACCATGAACCGGCACTTGCGTGCCCTTGGCTATCGCAAGCTGTCGGCTCGCCCGCGCCATCACGCGCATGCCGAAGGAGCCATCGAGCGGCGAGACGGGATTTGAGCAGCGTGCACTGGCTGGTCTATGGCAAGCCTGTCACCCTTGGATATGATCAAGTTCCTAAAACCTGGCACGCGGTATCCAACGCGGCCTACGGCGTCGCGGGATCGCTTCGAAGATCCGAACCAACGGACACCCGAAACATTACGGCACCATAGAGCGCCTGATCGGGACGATGATGCGGGTCGTGCGTGAGCTCCGCGGCACGACTTTCAGCAACATCAACGAATGCGGCAAGAGTGAGCCTGCGCGCCCGATTACATTCCTGTTACCAGGTGAGACGCCCGAGCTGCCCGAAGCCGCATCCATCATAACTCAGTGCAGTTCGCAGCGAGCCTGTCTCAGTCCCGCTTCAACGACCAGCTTGTCCTCCTAATTGATTGTTCTATCACCGTTAAGCTTGGGCTTTCAGAAAGAGGAGGCGCAGTCCATAGATGTCAGAGAGCCGACCATGCCGCCTGCACAATAGCGGGCGCGACGGCGCGGTCGGGTTTTGATTCATGATGCAGATCGCGATGATCTGCGCTTTGTTACCGCCTCCGGTGCTTTAATGTCTGATCCGGTTCCGTATCAACGACGCGATGTGATCCGTCTGCGGATCCGCCCGAAAAACAGGATCGTGGCCAAAGTCAGCGAGGCGGCCGAGAGAGCGTAGGGCAGCGCCGGACGCAGCACACGCCGCGTATGGGTGAAGGCCTCGTCCATTGATTCCGGGTGGTCAGGGTCGAGCAGGTGGGTTTCGGCGAGTGTGCGTTCGACAGCCCCAAGGGGAGGTGACACGAACGGGCGCAGCGAGCGCCCGGTCGGCCGCACCAGGCGGTCCAGCGTCGCGACCAGCGAACCGCCCGCAGCGGCCAGTGCCTCCTGCAGGACGGACTCGGCGACGCCGAGGTGCTCCGCAAGCAGCCCGTCCCGGGTCCGGAGGATTTCGCGCCGCATGGCCTCGTCGCCGTCGGGCGCCGCCTCAATAGCGATATCACACTCGGTATCCAGGCCCATCGACCGGTTGTTGAAGTTGGAAGATCCAATCCGCAACAGCCGGTCGTCCACGATCAGCACCTTTGCATGCACATAGATGTCGTGGCCCTCGTCGGTGACGGGCGTATAGAACCGCAGGCGGCCGTTGCGATCGGCATCTTGCAAGATTTTTAACAGGATGGCACGGGCCGAGCCCATCACCTGTTCACTCAGCCATCCGTCCGCGCGGCGCGGCGCCACGATGACGACCTCCGGGCCGTCCGCCTCGACGAGACGCGCCTGCAGGGCTGCGGCAATTCGGTGCGCGGCGAAATACTGGTTCTCGACATAGATCGTGCGGCGGGCCGCGGCGATGGCAGCAAGGGTGAGCGCCTCCACCTCCCGAACCCCCGGGTCTCCGGCGAAGGCGGGCTCGGTTCGGGCGATGGCGACCGACACGCCGCAGAACTGCGGCACGAGGTCCTTGGGCCACAGGTCGATACCCGGCGGCGGCGGCGTCACGTGCTGGCCGGTCGCCACATGCCAGCGCGCCCGTCCAAGCTCGCCGAGCGCTCGCGCCGCGCCGCCGTCCATTGCCGTGGTGGCGTCGTGCCAGGGCCTGTACGGAGTGCCCCGCGAGCTGACCCGGCGCGGGTCGTGATCACGGTGCGCCCTGGTGTCCCAGCGGTTGTCGGAAATATCGATGCCTCCACAAAACGCGATCGCGTCATCGACGACGAGGATCTTCTGGTGGCAGCAGCCGTCGGCCGGATGGTGACTGTCTATCCGGAAGTGCAGCCGCCGGGAGGCCAGCAGGTTGAGCAGGAAGAACGGGGTGCTGCCCCGGAACGGCAGCCGAAGGAAGCCGATGTCCCAGCGCAGGACGTGGACGTGCAGATCGGGACGGTGGCGGACCACGTGGGACAGCAGCCTGCCCAGCGGGTCGATCGACACCGCGTCGCCAGGATTGCGGTTGAGCTTTATTCGAGCGTCGAAATCCCAACCGATGAGTAGGATGGAGTGCCTGGCCTGAAGAATGGCCTGCTGGACGTGCGTAAAGTAATTCTCCGCATCGATGATCACCGCCAGGCGGCCGGCCTTCTCGCGCCGCCAGCATGTGTCATCTTCGCGCAAGATCGGGCCGTCGGTCATGCGGGAGGGTCCTGTCCCCTGGTTCAGCCGGCAGTTGCCAGCGGCCGGGTGGTGCTCGTCAAGGCCGATGGCGGCCTCACCCCGCTGCATCGTTGCTCTCGCGCAGCAGCGGGGCGACGAACACGAACCCCGCGACGACGGCAAGGACGAGCAGGCGCACCGTGAAGCCGAACCACCACTGCGTGATGTATCCGACGGCCGTCATGCTGAGCGCGGCCACGATCCCGGTTGCCATGTCGACCTTACCCTGGGCCAGATTGTAGCGGCCGATCCCGGCCGTCACTTCGGCTATGATGAGCGGGCCGAGGGCTACGAAGGCAGTCAGCAGCAGCAGCCTGAGCCCCCAGATGTCGGCCCGGCGCGCTATCCAAAGGGCGAGCGCCGCGATGATGACCTCCGGCACGATGATCATACCCGCGACTATCAGCTCCGACTCGCCCTCGTCATGTTGGCTGAGGCGCTCGGTGACCTCCGGGATGGCCGACGCGTTAGCGACTTGGAATAGGATCCAGGGCCCACCGAAGATCAGCATCTCGCGGTTTTTCAGCAGGTCTCGGTATCGCGCCGGGTGTTCTTCCGTCTCGCCGGGGTTGGCGGCGCGGGCTTGGGCATAGTCGATCTCGATGACTTGGATGCGGGGCAACGTCCACACGGCAGGCAGCCACAGCGCCGCCACGAACAGGGATGAGAACCGTTTAACAAGATAGTTTCCCAGCGGGCCCATCAGCCCCGCAGTCCCGGCATTGCCGAACAAATCAAACCGGTGGTTGCGACCAAGCCGTCGACTGAGCCCGCAATGCCCGACAAGACAAGGCCGAGCGCCGCCTTGGCCGGCGAGATCAGCAACAAATATCACGCCCGTTCTGATCGCCAGACGGTCGATCTTGTCCGTTCCGAACGATCACCCGAAGATTTCTCCGAGAAGTTCGAGCCGACGATCCACTCGATTAGTGCGTGGGTAGCTGCGGCCGACAAGCAAGAGGGCAGACGGGAAGAAGCCCCCCCCCGGGCTTGGCAGGGTCCGAGCGCGACGAGTTGGCCCGGTGGCGGCTGGAGAACAAGCAGCTCCAGGTGGAGCGCGACATTCTCACAAAAGCCGCGGCCTGGCTTGCACGAGAGACCGGCGTAGTGTCATCGGGCTCTTCCGGTTCATGAGCACGAACCACGTCTGTTTCCCCATTGCCATCATGGCGCGCGTTCCTTGCGTGTCCAAGGCGGGCTATCACGCCTGGGTTCTTCGCCTGCCATCGGCCCATGTCGTTGCCGATAAGGCTCTGCTGAAACGGGTCCGGACCGTCCACACAACCTCGCGTCAGGCGTATGAGGCCCCGCGCATCCATGCTGATCTGCAGGTGTGTGGCGAGCTGCATGGACGCAAGTGGATCGCACGGCCGATACGACAAGCCGGGTTGGTTGGCGCCAGCCATCGGCATTGCGGCGCTACGATCACGCGACGTCACAAGGACGCCGGGCTCGCGCCCGACCTGGTAGATTGCACCTTCAACGCGTCAGGGCCGAACCAGCTCTGGGTAGCTTATATCACCTATGTGCCGACGATGACCGGGTTCCTTTATATGGCCGGCTTCGTGAACGCGATGACGCCGATCTGGTGACCACCGCGATGTGGCGCACCGGCATCGCTATGCCCGGACTGCCTGGGCTGGACGCGGTCCGGATTAAGGTGCATCTGCGGGCGAATGCCCCTATTGACGAGCTGAAGTCTTTGATCTTCCATTTGCTGAAGTTATCGCTTGTGGCAATACGTTGCATGGTCCCGTCGATCAACGTTCAGCTCACGGAGCCGGCCGCGTGATCGGTTCAGCACCCCCTCTGCAGAGTCAGCAGGAAAGTTTGCAGACGTGGCCTGATTTCCTATTGCTGGATACCCTCAGGAGTTGATCGCTCGCTTCCGTAAGTTCTTCAGCGACCTCGGTGAGACGTTCTGGGTTATCCCGGGCCTGATGGTCATGTGGGGCATTCTGGGCGCCGTCGGATCGGTCCATCTCGACCGAACCGGAGTAGTGCCAAAATGGCTGATCACCAGTCCTTGGCTTTACAACGGCGGCGCTACCGGCGCGCGTACCTTGCTGGGCGCTGTTGCCTCATCGACCATTGGGGTGGCGGGCACGGTCTTTTCCATCACCATCGCCGCCCTGTCCCTGGCCGCCGGCCAGATGGGACCGCGGCTGCTGCGCAACTTTACCCGTGACCGCGGCAACCAGTTCACGCTCGGCACCTTCCTCGGCACCTTTTCTTTCGCGCTGATGGTGCTCAGGAGTGTCCGTACACAAGATGAGGGCGAATTCGTACCGCACCTCTCGCTGACGCTCAGCATCCTGTTCCCTTCGTATCGGTCGGCACGCTGGTTTTCTTCGTTGGACACATGGCCGGGCGGATCAACGTCGACACGGTGATCGAGCTGGTATCACAGGAGGTCAGCGGCAGCATCCGACGCCTGACCGGCGACGTACCGCAGCCGCCGGTGCCATCGGCCGCCAGCTGGGATGGCGCAGAAGTGGCACGTGACCAACGGCAGGGTTACCTGCAGCAGTTGCACGGCGACGGCCTTGCCAATTGGGCCGCAGAAAACGGTACCGCGATCAGGCTGCTGGTGCGACCGGGAGACTACGTGTTTCCCGGGTCCGCCATCGCTCTGATGATCCCATTCGTGGATGGCGCCGATGCCGCCATCCGCGATGCTACCGCCCTTGGGCCGCAACGCGTCAGTTCGGCTGACCTTGAGTTTGCGGTGCGGCAGTTGGTCGAAGTGGCGGTGCGCGCATTGTCGCCGGGCATCAACGATCCGCATACCGCGATGAGCGTGCTCGACCGACTTGGTGCTGCCCTGTGCGAACTCATGGGTCGGCATCTCAACAGCGGCGTCTTCCTGCGCCGCGATCGACCGGTGCTGGTGGTGCCTGCCATCACCTATGACGGGCTTTGCGACGGCATGTTCAACCTGATCCGGCAGAACGCCGCGGGCAGCGTCGCCGTGCTGATCCGGATCCTCGAGGTGCTGATCTCGGTGGCGGGCGTCGAGACGATCGCGGAACGGTTGGATACGCTTCAGCGACATGCGAAACTCGTGCTGGACGATGCGACACGATGCGTCGCCAACGGGGCCGATCTCGGCGGCCTCGAGCAACGTTACCATGCCTTCATGAACATGCGCCGGCACGGACCCGCCGGACCGCCCGCAGTCGGAACCTGACGGAGACCTGCCTTGCATTTCCTCGGTGTCGACTGGGTCGGCGTCAATCCTCAGAACGGCCGCAAGCTCCTGCTCTCGATCGCCTTCATCGCTGGCGTGCTCGTATGCAGCGCGATCATCCGGGGTTTCGTCGGTCTGGTGTTGCGACGCACCGACCATGCCGGCACGCAGACGCGGTTCTGGATGCGCCAGGCGGTCAGCCTGTTTGCTGCCATCGTGCTGATCCTGGGCCTGCTGTCGATCTGGTTCAGCGACCCGGCCCGCCTCGCCACCGCCTTTGGCCTGATGTCGGCCGGGCTTGCCTTTGCCCTGCAGCAGGTGGTGACCTCGATTGCCGGTTATTTTGTCATCCTGCGGGGCTCGACCTTTACCGTCGGTGACCGCATCTCGATGGGCGGAGTGCGCGGCGACGTGATGCGGCTCGGCTTCATCCAGACCACGATCATGGAAATGGGCCAGCCGCCGAGCGTCCAGGGCGCTGATCCGGCAGTCTGGGTCAGGAGCCGGCAGTTTACCGGACGCATCGTCACCGTCAGCAACTCAAGGATCTTTGCCGAGCCGGTGTTCAACTACACGCGCGACTTCCCCTTCATCTGGGAGGAGATGGCGATCTGGATCACCTACAAGGCGGATCGCGGCCGCGCCGAGCAGATCCTGCTGGACGCGGCGCACCGCCATGCGATCGATCCGAAGGGCATCGCAACCAAGGAAAAAGACGATATGCAGGCGCGGTTTGGCGTCAACCCGATCGATCTAGATCCGCGGGTGTTCTATCGCATGACTGACAATTGGATCGAGCTATCCGTCCGCTTCATCGTCGACACGCACGGTGTACGCGGCGCCAAGGACGCGATGAGCCGCGACATCATCGTAGCCCTGGAGCAGGCCGGGATCGGTATCGCATCGGCGACCTACGACATCGTCGGCTTCCCGCCGATCGAGATCCGTCAGGCCGCCTCTCCAGAGTCTTTTCCTCCGCAGACCGTGGATCAGACACAGAAGAACGCCAGTCTAAACAGAATATAAACCCCGATCAGCAGCATACCTTCGAACCAGATGGTCTCGCCATGCCGGCGATCGCGGTGACGATGAAGGCGGGAACGGCGATTGCGAACAGGTTAAAAGGGGCCTCGAATACCAGAGTTATGGATCGACCGAGCAGCCAGGACAGGATAAGCAGCAGCGGCGCCACCACCAGCCCCATCCGGTCCTGGCGTGCAAACCATACCGCCGCGAACAGGTCCAAGATCGTACCGACCAGGGCGATGACAATGATGCCAAGAATAACCGGCGTCAGGTGCAGCGTTGAAGTGCTGCGCGCCGCTGCTCGTGCATGAGGCAGTTGATGGTGCGCTCGACGTCGAAGATCAGAGCGATCCGGCGCACGGCCTCGATGGCAACCGGCGCCTTGGCCACGTCGGCGAGCACAAAGAACTTCCTCTGGCCGTGCGCCCAGCACGCGGCTGCGGAGATCGCACCCGGCCTGCGCCCGGGCAGGTCGAGCTCGTTGAACCCGGCATAAGCATCGGCCTGTAGGATACCCGCGTAATGCGCCAAGTGTCGGCGTGG
This sequence comes from Lichenicola cladoniae, assembly GCF_013201075.1. Classification (NCBI taxonomy): domain Bacteria; kingdom Pseudomonadati; phylum Pseudomonadota; class Alphaproteobacteria; order Acetobacterales; family Acetobacteraceae; genus Lichenicola; species Lichenicola cladoniae. Next base: position 12,256 of record NZ_CP053709.1, read on the forward strand.
ATGCTCACCGCCTCGATCCGGTGAGTAGAAAACATCGCTGCTGGTGGCTCAGGCCCCCTGAATTGCCCGTCATCGCGGACATCGGTCCAGAGCCGACCGATGCTCGTCTTGCTCTTGGCAAGCAGCGGCACCGTGGTGTCATCGCCATGCAGCCGGTCCACCGCCAGCACGTGCTTTTGGATCAGTGCCAGCCGCGGTGCCAGGGCCGCATTGCAGGCGCCGACCCAACCGCCCAAGGTCGCGAGACGTCGAGATGGATGCCCTCCAGGGCGTAGCTCTCGCTCTGCCGGTTCAGTGGCAGATGCTGGCCGAACTTTGCTTCCAGGATCATGGACAGCAACTCGGGCCCGGCACGGCCCCGGGCAAGCGGATGGACCGTGCCGGGAGCTGGGTGATCTTCTCGCAGGTGCGGCAGGAGAACTTCTCGCGCACCGTTTGGATGACCTTCCACTGGCGCGGGATCACCTCAAGTGTTTCCGTAATGGTCTAACCAAGCTTGACCAGCCGCCCACTGCAGCAGGGACAAACAGTCGGGCCTGGAACGACGACGCGCTCGCGCGGCAGGTGGGCTGGCAGCGGCCCACACACCGGCTTTGTTCTGCTGGAACCCGGGCGCAGATCCCCAGGTGGTGCTGGCTCGACGTCAGCCTCGGCTGCATTCCCCTCCAACTTCTCGAGCTGCAGCTCCAACTGGTCGAGCAGTCTGCGACTGCGCTCCGACGTCGAACCGAACCGGTCGCGCTGCACGACACCGGTCGCTGACGATCTCGATGTGCAGCATCGAAGCTGCCTGAGTGGCTGCCACTGTGGCAGCCTCATTTAGTGTGTTCACCATGAGGCTAAGCAGATGGGCATCGGCTTGTTTCAGTAAGACGTCACTCGCCGGGCGGATACGGCGGATGCAACGGTTGGGAATGATCTCTAGGTCGCCCAGCCGTAGGGCGACCAGCTCGAAGCGGCGCTACGCCGCCCCGGAGCCCAGCAGCATGGCGCGGTCACTGGCGCCGAGGGCGATGTCCGCAAACAGGCACGCGCCCAGCATCCGCCGCAGCACGTCCGGCACGGCGGGTGCGGCCTGAGGGCCCGGTCGGGTGCCGCAGGCGTGTGTGATGCCATCGAGTACCATGAGCAGCATGGGAGTTGCGCAGGTCGAGCGGGATGCCAGCCAGCAGATGTGCGGTTCGGATTGCGGCGAGATCAACGCGCAGCGTGCTGAGGGCAAGCCCGGCATCGGCGCCCTCGACCAGAGACATCGCCGGCAGGTCCAGATCGCCGGCGAGAGATTCGCGGTTCAGCGATTGGCATCAGGCGGCGAAGCCCTGCCAGGCAGAGCAATACACCTGGCGGGTGCCGTCGCCGCGGGCCCGGCTGGCGTAGCGGGCCGCCTGAGCGGACAGCAGCTCTAGTTCATGCGTCGCGACGCTTGCCTGGAACCTGCAGCGGCCCGATTAGGCTGGTCTGCAGCAGGACACAGCCCGGCTATGCAGCTGGCGCGCCAGCGCCCCGCGCCTCGGGACGTGCTGGTTGCCGATTGATCGCGTTGTCGGGATTTAAGAAGGCCATGGCCCAATTTTACGGCGCTGCCGTCACGTTCATAAATGCTGAGCGGCGGACGGAATGGAGACTGTGCGCTCTATTTCACACATCAGGAGACTTCGGTCCGATCTTCGATAATGGACGTAACCAAGGCGCAGAGCAGCCGCGCGATCCCGACCTTGAGCCCGGTCCAGCGCTCCTGTATTATCGGTCGCTTGCTAATTACGGCTCCCGGTATGTGGCGGCAGAAGCCCCTGACCAATGACTTTCTTTGAGAGTTGCCGCCTGATCGAGGATCACGTGTTTTGGCGGGCGGGGGCAGGTGTTATGACCTGCGCATACAAGACCTGATTCGTAGTCGAGGACCTCCCCATGTCGAACCTCAAGCCACAACACGCCGAAACGTCACCAGCCGACCTGATCGGCTCGGGCGGTGAGCTGCACCAAGTTTCCGGTGGCAGCCACCCGCAGATGACAACCAACCAGGGCGTGGTTATCGCCGACGATGAAAACTCGCTGCGCGCTAACCCGCGCGGGCCGACGCTGCTGGAGGACGTCAGCCTGCTGGAGAAGCTGCAGCACTTCAACCATGAGCGCATTCCCGAGCGCGTCGTGCATGCCCGAGGCGCTGCCGCGCACGGCTACTTCGAGTTGACCGACTCACTGGCCGAGTTCAGCAAGGCTAAGGTGCTGACCGAGGTGGGCGTGCGCACGCCGCTGTTTACCCGGTTTTCGACCGTCGCCGGCAATGCCGGTTCCGCCGACACAGCGCGGGACGTGCGCGGATTCGCGGTCAAGCTGTATACCTCAGAGGGCAACTGGGACCTGGTCGGCAACAACATCCCGGTGTTCTTCATCCAGGACGCCATCAAGTTTCCCGACCTGATCCATGCCGCCAAGCAGGAGCCGGATCGCGGCTTCCCGCAGGCGCAGACCGCACACGACACGTTCTGGGACTGGGCCTCGCTGACGCCGGAAAGCACCCACATGCTGATGTGGATCATGTCGGACCGCACCATTCCGCGCTCGTTCAGAATGATGGAGGGCTTCGGTGTTCACAGCTTCAGGCTGATCAATCATGCCGGGGCGTCGACATATGTAAAGTTCCACTGGCGTCCGGCGCTGGGCAGCCAGGCGGTGGTGTGGGACGAGGCGCTTAAGATTAGCGGTGGCGATCCCGACTTCCATCGCCGCGACCTGTGGGACTCGATCGAGCAGGGCGCGTTCCCGAAATGGGAGCTGGGGGTTCAGTTGTTCGACGAGGCGTTTGCCGACAGTTTCGATTTTGACATCCTGGACAGCACCAAGCTGATCCCAGAGGAGTTAGTCCCACTACGCGTGATCGGCCACATGGTGCTGGACCGCAATCCTGATAACTACTTCTCCGAGACGGAGCAGGTCGCGTTCTGCACCACCCATGTCATTCCGGGCATCGACTTCACGAATGATCCGCTGCTGCAGGGGCGCAACCAGTCCTATCTGGATACCCAGCTGTCGCGCCTGGGCGGTCCGAACTTCGCCCAGCTACCGATCAATGCGCCGCGCTGCCCAATGCGCAACTTCCAGCGCGACGGCCACATGCAGATGGGCACGCCGAAGGGCCGCGTCTCCTATTCGCCGAGCTCGTTGAGCCCGACGACAGAACGGCAGGACCCGGTCAATGGGTTCGTCAGCTTCCCGGCGCAAGAGTCCGGCGACAAGATGCGGGTGCGGTCCGAGACATTCGCCGACCATTACAGCCAGGCGCGGCAGTTCTTCTTCAGCCAGACGGAGCCGGAGCAAAACCATATCGTATCCGCGTTCATCTTCGAGCTGAGCAAGGTCGAGACGGAGGCGGTTCGTACTATGATGCTGTCCCGCCTAGTCAATGTGGATGAGATGCTGGCCAAGCGCATTGCAGAGGGCCTAGGACACGATGCCCCGCTGGTGGCGGCACCGACAAAGTTTGCGGCGCGCACCGACCTGGCCACATCGCCGATGCTAAGCATGCTAGCGAAGTTCAAGCCCACTCTTGAAGGCCGCAAGGTCGGCTGTCTGGTGGCCGACGGTACCGATGCGGTGCAGGTGACGGCGCTCGAAGCGGCGGCCAAGGCCGTCGGCGCCAACTTCGCGGTGATCGCCCCAAAGGTTGGTGGCGCGAAGAGCAGCGACGGCGGCAAGATCCGGGCGGATTTCCAACTGGCCGGGGGACCGTCGGTGTTGTTCGACACTGTGGTCCTGGCGCTCTCGAAGGAGGGCGCGGCGATGCTGGCCAGGGAGGCGGCGGCCGTGGCGTTCGTGCACGATGCCTTCGCGCATCTCAAGGTGATCGGGCATACGGACGGCGCCAAGTATTTGATGGAGAAGGCAGGTGTGGTGCCGGATGCGGGCGTCGTCCGGCTCGCCAAGCCGGAGGCGTTTCTAGCTGCGGCAAGCAAGGGACGGATCTGGGATCGTGAGCCCAGCGTCCGCTCTGTATTCTAGAGCCTAATCTGACCGACCGGAATCGAAAGTTCTTGCCCGAAGCGAGGCGGATCTGATTCACCATGCTGGCTGGATTGGAGGCCAGCATGGATGGGACGGACACTTTCTCAGGACCTTCGAAACCGGGTGATCGCAGCCGTCGATGGCGGCATGTCGCGCAATGCCGCCGCCGCGCGATTTGGCGTGGCGGTGGCGACAGCGGTCCGCTGGGTTCGGGCCTGGCGGACGGAGGGGGTGCCAACACCGCGACCCAAGGGCGGCGACCTCCGCTCCCAGCGGATCGAGGGCTACCGGGAGGTGATCCTCGCGGCCATCGACGCGCAGGTGGATGTTACACTCGTCGAGCTCTCCGAGATGCTGCGTGACCGGCATGGTGCCTCGTTCGCGCCAAGCACGATCTGGCGTTTCCTCGACCGCCACGGGATGACCTTCAAAAAAAGACAGCACACGCCAGCGAGCAGGAGCGACCGGACGTCGCCGTCCGCAGGCAGGACTGGTTCGACGCCCAGCCGGACCTCGATCCCGCCCGGCTGGTCTTCATCGATGAAACCGGTGCCTCCACCAAGATGGCGCGCCTGCGCGGCCGCGCCCGGCGTGGTCAACGCTGCCCCGCGCCTGTCCCGCACGGGCACTGGAAAACCACCACCTTCACAGGCGCCCTCCGGCTCTCCGGTATGACGGCACCAATGGTGCTTGACGGTCCGATGAATACCGAGGCGTTCCAGGCCTAAATCCAGCAGGTGCTCGTCCCAGCGCTGCGCTCGGACGACATCGTCGTGATGGACAACCTGACTGCCCATAAAAGTGTCGCCGTCCACACCATGATCGAAGCTGCGGGCGCCACGCTGCGCTACCTGCCGCCCTACTCACCGGACTTCAACCCGATCGAGAACGCGTTCGCCAAGCTGAAGGCAGTGCTGCGCAAGGCAGCCGCTCGGACCATCGATGGCCTCTGGAACGCTATTCGCGACGCGCTCCCAACCTTCAGCCAACGCGAGTGCGAAAACTACTTCACCGCTGCAGGCTACGAGCCGGATTGATCAGACTCTGCTCTAGCGTACGCGAAGTTCACTTTAGTGCAGTGACCCCAAGTGGATCCGCTCGATGGCCTCGCCACACCATCCGCTGGACCCCGCCAGTTCCGCAGCATCGATGGCTGGATGCCCAAGCCGGCCGCAACCTGGATGAGCGGCCGTCCGCTCGATGCCAGCAACGACACCGCCTCCCCTTTGAAGTCGTCCGTGAACGAACGGCGCGTCTTGTTTGTCATCATCACACCTTACCCCTTAGGAGCTTATACGAGGTGTCCGCCAAATCGGGGGAGGGTCAACCTCCGTCTTCCATGCACCAACGCCGTCCACATCCAGAGCCTGAATCACACCAGGGCCAATTATCAAACAGCCCTTAGAAACTGATAGGGCCTTCGACGAAGGTCGTCGACATCATGTCGCCGTCACCCACGACGATGTCCCATCGGATGATTGCGCAACCATCACAAAAATCTGTAGACTTTTCCGAGAAGACTTGAAATATTAGGTTAGCTCGGCGACACTCTTTTTTAGATCATAGAAGCTCAGCCGTCCCTGGCGGTCTGATATCCGGGATCTTACTAGACGCCCTCGACCCTTAACTTAGGCTGTTATAACGAACTGACCGACTTCGATTATCGATTAGTTAGGAAGGAGCTTGCCTGAGCATGGTAAATCAGGACGCCGAGGCAATCTTTATAAGACAACAGGATGCGTTCGCTAAGTTTGGAGAGATGGCACTCCGGTCCGATGATCTTTCCGAGATTTTGCATGAGGCGTGTCGTCTCGTCGGGGATGCATTAGGGACAGACTTATCCAAGGTAATGGAGCTGCAGGAAGACAGGAAGACTTTGATAATGCGAGCTGGAGTTGGCTGGGGTCCTGGAGTCATCGGCGAGGCGACTGTAAAAGTCGAGACCGGATCATCCGAGGGGTATGCTCTGCAAACAGGTGATCCTGTAATATCGCCTAACATTTCCTCTGAAACACGTTTCAAGTACGCCAAGTTTATACAGGACGCCGGGGTCAAGGCAATCGCCAACGTTATTGTCCCAGGTAGATTAAGTGATCGGCCTTACGGGATCCTTCAGATAGATAGTCGTAGGCCCAGAGATTTCACAAACGCGGACGTAACGTTTTTACGGGGATATGCGAATCTTTTAGGAGCGGCCGTAGACCGTGTGCGTGTCTCATTTGAGGAGCATGTTAACGCAGAGCGCTTGTCTATAGCTCTAGAGAGTACGACTGATAGTGTAATATTAGTCGACTCGAATTGGAACATAACCTATTTAAATCAACACGCGTTAGATTTACTTGGAATTGAAAAACACAAAGCAAACTCAAACTTCTGGAGTATCTTTCTAGATAAGCCCGAAGGCCAGGCAAGCAAAAGTTTCCATACTGCATTGACCGAACAAAAGGTCCTAGTTTTTGAAGATTACTTTCCAAGGCGCCGCCTTTGGTTGGAGATTCGAGCATATCCAACGTCGGGTGGCTTATCGATATTCTTTCGCGATATTAGCTTTCGACGAGCAACTGAAAAAGAATTGCAGATTGCTCAGGATCATGCGGTCTATCTCTCGCGTCATGACGGGTTAACTGGCCTTCCAAATCGCGCTGCACTTCATGATCGCCTCGAGACTTTACTGACTGCGGCCCGCCCCGAGGCCGGTCTTGCAGTCCTTTATCTTGATCTGGATGGTTTTAAAGGCATTAACGACAGGCTTGGGCATCAGGTCGGAGATGATCTGCTCAAGGAGGTAGCTGTTAGGCTTACCGGCTGCATTCGTGGTGGAGACATCGCCGCCCGAATTGGTGGTGACGAATTTGCGATCCTAGAAAAGAATTTAGATAGTCCTGATGGTGCATCGGTGCTGGCAAAACGCCTCGTTCAAGCCCTTGGTCTACCTTATGCTCTGGATGGTCAACAATTTACATTAAGTGCAAGTGTGGGAATTACCACTGCGTTCGACAATTCGGTGGACGTCATAAAGTTACTCAAGCGAGCCGATCTCGCGATGTATTCAGCAAAGCTTTCTGGTGGGGGGACGTACTCTTTTTTCGGAAATCAAATGACAGAAAAGGAGAATGATCGGCAAATTTTAAAGCAGGATCTTCGTAAGGCCATAGATCAACAACAGTTTGAGTTGTATTACCAACCAATACTCGATCTTATTACCGAGAAAGTTGTTTGCTTGGAAGCTCTGTTGCGTTGGCATCATCCAAAACGCGGATTAATTTCTCCGGGAGATTTTATATCAATTGCTGAAGAAAGCGGTATCATTTTAATCATAGGTGAATGGGTGTTGCTTGCAGCATGCCTTGAAGCTGTTAAGTGGAACGACACCATCAGCCTGGCCGTAAACCTGTCTCCCGTTCAATTTCGTGACTCTAATCTTGTTCAGAATGTCAAAGAGACTTTGATAAGAACAGGGCTCGCTCCAAATCGACTTGAATTTGAGATTACTGAGTCCGCCTTGCTGTTGGACAGTGATGCAAACCTGTTCGTATTGCATGCTTTAAAGGAAATTGGCGTACGAATTTCGATGGATGACTTCGGAACTGGCTATTCATCACTTACCTATTTGAGATCATTTCCCTTTGACAAAATTAAAGTAGATCGCAGCTTTGTCAGTGACTTACCGGATGGTAATGGTGCAGACGCGATTGTTCATGCAGTCGCGGTTCTTGGTAGGAGCTTCAACCTTACTACGACAGCAGAGGGTGTAGAAACTCGAGAACAACTTGAGTGTCTTCGGTCTGAGGGTTACGATCAAGTACAAGGATACCTCTTTAGTAAGCCTGTTCAGTCAAATCAACTGCACACCATGGATGCCGTTGTGAGATTCTGAGTGAGGTAGCATTCGTGAGTGGGGATAGCCCGCAAATAGCTCCTTCTGAGCTTCTCGATGGAAAGTGGCGATTGCTGCACCTTTCGAGGTGACGAAACAGGGCGCTGCGGAGCAATTCCCCAAAGGGGCGGGCCGCGAGTAGGCTGAGGGGATGGTTTATCAGTAGGTGCAGTGCACCCTGGCGTTGGTGCACGGACCTTCGACCGCGGCGACCTGCCCGACAGACCTCGCCCCTCCCAGCCAGGCCGCGCAGCAATTGCCGAGATGGAATAGGCCTTGGATGGCTCATCCTACTGCCAGTGCCGCCCAGCCCGGTCCGGAACGCGGTGCAGCTGCGGATCCTCACATCGGAGTCTGCCGCCCGCCCGGTTCTCACGTGGCCGAAAGAAGTGGCCGGCGGCTTCACCAGGGGGACAATCCCTGCTCTTAGAGCGCCTTTCAAAACCTCTTCTGCAGCGTGTTGAAGCAGATCAATGAGCAGGCGAGAGCGGTGAATGCGTGGTGGATATCGCTTCTGCGCTCGTAGCGCGTGACGAGCCGGCGGTAGCGGTTGATCCACGCGAAGGTCCGCTCGATGACCCACCTGTGTCGGCCCAGCTTCTGGCTGGTCTCGACGCCGCGCCGGGCGATGCGGGGTGAGATCCCACGGCGGCGGCAGGCCTGGCGGCAACGTCGGTGATCGTAGGCCTTGTCGGCGTGCAGCTTGTCCGGCCGGTGTCGTGCCCGGCCCGGCTTGCCGCCGATCGGCAGGATGCTGTCGAGCAGTTCCTCGAACGGCATGCTGTCGTTGGTGTTGGCGCCGGTCAGTATGAAGGCGAGCGGGATGCCGCTCCGGTCCGTGACGAGATGGCGTTTCGTGCCGAGCCTGCCTCGATCGGTCGGGTTTGGCCCTGTCTTGTCGCCCCCCTTTTTGCAGCCAGCGATGCGCTGTCCAGGCAGGCCCGGCTCCAGTCGATCCGGTCGGCCGCCCGCAGCCGACGCAGCAGTTCGCGGTGCAGTGCATCCCACACGCCCGCCTCTTGCCAATCCCGCAAGCGACGCCAGCACGTGATGCCCGAGCCGCACCCCACCTCAAGCGGTAGCATCTCCCACTGGATGCCGGTCCGTAGCACGAACAGGATCCCGGTCAGCGCCGCCCGATCCGGTACCCGCGGCCTACCGCCCCGCGGTCGTGGCGGAGGCACGGGCAGCAACGGCTCGATGATCGACCAGAGGGCGTCGGAGACGAGAGGAGAAGCCATGTCTCCTCATGAATCAGATCGCCGGGCAGTACAAGGTTTTGAAAGGCGCTCTTAGGCATCTCGATATCCAGCCAACCAGTCGTCTTGTTGAGCGCCGGCATGTGGCGGCATTGCCGACCTCGGCAGGCCCCGCTCAGCAGCGGCGTATCCGGCTTGGTACGCCGGGCTGACGTAGGTGCTATCCGCTGCAAGGGCGTCCGCTTGCGAGGAGCGGCTGACCCAACGGAGCGCCGACCTGTAGACCGCATCGAAGGCCATTGAGAATTTACCAACCATCTCGTGTCTCTTCGCGAACCCACATCAGCCGAGCTGCAAGTGAAGAATACGCTGGGTTGATCTAGGCACGGCCGCGAGTATTCCGGATCGGTCGTAGCTTGTCATAACATTCACGCCATCACCGAAGCTTTCTCTCAACATCTCCGTTTGCGGTGTGTTGGAGGTGCATATGACCAAATTTGGGCCGCGGGTGCTCGTGGCTGACGACGAGGGACTTGTCCTCATGGTCATGGCAATGGCACTTGAAGACGCAGGCTATGAGGTGTTGACCGCCTGTGACGGCGCAGAGGCATTAGCCCTGATCGAACATCCTGACCAAATCAGACTGGTCGTGACCGATATCAACATGCCTGCGTTCAATGGGTTCGATGTCGCTAAGCGGGCCCGTGAACGCCATCCAGGCCTGCCCATAGTTTTCGTCACTGCACTTCCGGATCAAGTCTACGCCCGGGTGAACGGGGAGCCGTTCCATTGCCTTCCGAAGCCGTTCGCACTCCAAAGATTGGTGACGACAGTTGACGAGATGCTGGCTGAGCTCTGAATACCGAACGCTGAATACCCGGACGCTTCAAAGCCACTCTCGTGCGTCTCGATGGCGCTTCTAGTGTTTTGCAAACAGCGCCTCTAGCGAGGGGCACCTTGATTTGATGGAGCAGCGACCATCGCTAGCAGGCTGTCACTTGGGACTAGTACGAAGCTCTCAAGCAACCGTGCATAGTCCGCCTTGGTGAATAGAAGCTTGCGACTCTTTTGGCGGTGCGTCCGGCCGCCGCCGAACTTCGGGTGCTTGATGATGTGGGCAAGCAGTCTGGTCCGGCCGACCTTACCGCGTAGGCGTTCCAGCACCTCGGAGAGGAGCAGGAGGTTTTGTGGAGCGCCTGACGTCACCTTCAGCGCCTTGTCACTCACTCGCCATATCCTGGTGCTGCGCTCTCACAGCGATCGGGCTGCCTGCCTCGGCTCGGGCCTTCGACAGGTCGTAGTTCAATTGCAGGTTGAGCCAGAACCCCGGAACTTTGACCACCCCGAACTTCGGCCACTGTCGCGATGAGTGGCCTGCTTTAGTCAGATGGATCACGTTGCAGCTCCTCGCAAAGCGTAGAAATTACCTCCAGTGCCTGGTCCATTCCTACTTGATCACCATGCATTGCCGCATCCGCGAATTGATCATGAGCGGCTTGGTAGCGGCCTGCGAGTGTCGTCTCTAAATCAGTTTTATAATCGATCATCAAGTTATGCTTTCTTGAGCTAAAGCAACATAAACCAAAGTCTCTTATCGATCACAGCAACCGTGTTATTACATAAACTAACGGGGACATGATCAAATGGAAACGCACGCGATCACGCGACTGTGTTGATTTAACAACCGAAACATTCCACTGCGCAACACATGCCAGAAGCCGGCGATTTTGCAGCTTCTGACCCGAGTTGAGGGAATCCGGCTTGAGCAGCGACAATCAATTGATTGCTGATTATCTTGATAGGTCTGAGACGGCTGTCGAGAAAACCCTGGAACGATTGAGGAACCGGTATTCCAAGTTACCGAAAGACTTAATACGTCTCGCAGAAATCCAGCGAGGAATTTGCGCCGCTTAGACGCGTTTGACCCGGTGCAGGCCGAAAGTTTCTAGTTTTAGCACAGGGCCGAACGATCTTGAGCAAGTCGTTTACTTTGCGCCCCGGCGTGGGGGATGCTGACCTCCGTTGACCCTGTTCACCGAACGCCTACCAAGGATCTTGAGATCATCCTCCGGAGCTAGTTTTGCCTGGATAACGTCGCCTTTGCCCCAGGTGAGATAAGCCATGTCCGTGCCCGCGATCAGCCCCCCGAACGTCATCGCACGCTTCCCGCGTTTGAAGCAGACCTGTTCGCCGAGTCGAAATCGCGCCAAAAATAGATCCGTATCGTTACACCGGTCTAAAATTGTACGACTTTCCGCGTCAAGGGAAGCCCTAGCAGGCGGAGCTTGATTGCCAGGTCACCAAAACCATGGGGTTAGCTATCCCCACTCTGGTTGACATGGCGATCTCGGTCGGTATGTCTCTTGCTTAGCTCAAGGATAGCTGTTGCCAAAGACCTCGAGTGTTTGAAGCTGTTCTTCAGAATCTGCCCGACGCTGTTCAGGCTCCTGAGCTGCGGTTAAGCGGTCCTTTGCCACACGCATCTCTTGGCGAGCCTCGGCAATCTGATCGCGCATCCGCGCGGCGGCAGCCCGACGCTCAGCACGGAGTTGCCGGCCAGCTTCACGAAGTGCCTGCGACACTGCAATCTCTGCTTCTAGCCTACCCACCATCCAGCCCCCACCGCGATCAATCTCGGACGCGCTTCTACAGGGCCACACCTGCAATGGGTCTCACAAGCGTAGGAGGCATGGTTAAGTGTGTGTTGAGCGTTACAGGTGTCACCATCGTGCCACGTCCGACTTGCCACGAGATTGACCGCCGGCGCGGCTGACCGTGAACTCTGGGAGAGCGCATAGCTCAACACACATTTAGGCCTACGAAGTAAAATGCTCGAGTTGAGCATTCCACTTCCGGTGGTATTATTTTTCTTGCTACGTCAACTGTAAGGCTGGCGGTGGCTGTCGACTGTGATGTCGCTAGGCTTGTCCGCCGTTAGTAACCCCACTCAGCGCTTCGGGTGATAACCAGCCCCATCACACTGGCTTGCAACACACCTTCTTGGTGCCTCGCCAGATTTCGACGTAATTTCCGGTTGCTACAAGCGCGCTAGCAAAATTGAAGGCGTCAGCGTCGTCGCGGCACTCAACGTCGGATCCTGCTCCCTTAATGTGCCCGGACACGTCAAGTGGATAGACGCGGTAAGTTGGCATGGACGATCCCCGTATATTGTCTTGGGTTGCCGAAAGACGGGTCCCACCTCAGCTATAGCGATCACGGATGCGTGTGTCACGCTCTCGAGAGCGATGGGTCGCTGATCCTGGCCATCCTGACCGGCGGCTGCAATCTCGGGTGGAAGCAGGGGATTGACTTCGGCGATGAGTGGCGCCGGGTCCGTCGAGGAGAGTAGCCGGCGACGAGCGCCCGGGACCTAGGCTTGGCCCGCTCATCCGTTTGCCGGCACATGCCGCCCCTTAGGTGGCGGCTGAAATCAGGCAGGCACCCACCGACGACGCCATCAACCTGGAAGAAGAACCTACCCTGCGCGAGATCCTAGATTTCCTTCCCGCGATGTCGCGCGCGCAGGACGTGTCGTTCTGGACAAAGGAGCGTGTGCGCAGCACGTTCAAAGAGGACGCAACGCGTGCGCTGCAGGATGCTCTCGGCGAGACAGCCGATATCGAAGACAATACGGCAGTTGATCCCGGCTTGAAGGAGTTTCAGGCCGACCTGACCATTCGTCCGCGCGGGGGCGGCGCTGGCGGCATTGTCACTGCTGTCTTCTTGGTGCAGGGCGATCGATACCCTCACCGAGGCTTTGGTTCTTGCGCAGGAACTAAAGCTTCGTCAGCGGAGCGATGTGCTTGTGGCTGCATTGATTGAAGATGGGTCGATCAATATGGCGACCCCCAAGGCCCGCCGAGCTGTAAACCGCATCGATACTGTATCATACTTCCGAGACGACGAGCGGCAGGCGGCATACAAGGTAGCGAAGGCAGCTGTTCCAAGCCTACAGGCGGCCTAAGGCTTCGTCTTCGGTTGCACCATCATCTCTCCCGCTTCCACCCCAGCACAGCCCATATCTCCCTGCATGCTGAGCTTGTCGGCGGTAAACGAAACGTCTGCAGCGACATGTCGAGCATCGCGTCGGCGTCACGTATGGCGGCGGCGTAATCGACTGCTTCTGTCACGCCGTCCCCCACGTCACGTATCCATCCGGCGGGAGCCGCGGCTGAGTTTACATGTTCCTATTTGCTGGGATCGTGTGATGTTTTCAGGATCCTAGTTCTAGCGGCATTGCGCCGACTGGCGATGCGGCCAAGGGCTATCCTAAGGGGGAATTCGTCGATCTTCTTGGGGTTCCAGCCCTCCAGATATTCGGCGACCCTGGCATGATCGGGGTGCTCGGGGTCGGCGAGGGCGTCGAGCAAGTGGTAGTAGCCGGGGATGCCGCCGCAGTCCTCGGGTGGGCAGTCCCATTCGCCGCCGACGTAGTGGGGGTAGGAGACGTCGTGCAGGCCGGGGCGGATTTTGGTGACGGTGATGCAGTGTTGCCAGCTGTCGCCAATGTCGTAGAGGTAGTCGATGTTGGTTTTGCGGGATTTCAGAACGTCGCGTAAGCGGACCTTGATCGCCTCGGTGCGGGGTGCGGAACCCCGGTCCTCATCCATCGGCAGCCCATAGATCTTCTTGTCGATCGTGAACTCCCACAGGTGCTGGTCGAGCCAGCCCATGGTGATCTGAACGATGTCGTGCAGCACCTTGAGCGTGATGGAGGTCGGCACCTCCACCTCGCGCCAGATCAGCGGGTCGGTGTCCAACAGTTCGATTTGGACCGTGCAGATCTGGTTGACGCTGTCTGCAGCAGAGGTGTCGTTGGCAGGGACTTTGCTCGGGCTCATGCGGCCAGTTTGACAGCCTGCTCCATTCAGTTCCAGGGCAGCAACCCGTCGAGCCGCGATGCGGGTTAGGCGGCCTGATCGACGGCGCTGGATTTGGCTGCGGCCCAGTTCCAAGGCAGCAACTCATCGAGGCGCTGCGCCGGATGTTCCGCGATGCGGGCCAGCACGTCAGCCAGCCAAACCTGCGGGTCGATGTCGTTCATCTTGGCCGTGACGATCAAGCTGTACATGATCGCGGCACGCTGTCCGCCTCGATCGGAGCCACAGAACAGCCAGGATTTTCGTCCGAGAGCGATACCCCTCAGCGCGCGTTCGGCCGCGTTGTTGCTGAGGCAGACACGTCCATCGTCCAGGAACCGGGTGAACGCCGTCCAGCGTTTCAGCATGTAGTCGATGGCTTTGGCGACGTCGTTGCCACGCGCGAGCTTAGCTCGCTGCTGACCCAACCAGTTCTGCAGGTCCATCACCAGGGGAAGTGACAAGGCCTGCCGGGTCGTCCGGCGCTCAGCAGCGCTGTGGCCGTTGATGTCGCGTTCGATGTCGAACAGGGCGTCGATGCGTTGCACGGCTTCCAGGCAGATCGGCGACAGAACCGCTGGGGCCTTGCCGTGCGCTGCGCGGCGCGCGCTGCTCGCAAGGTCGGCCAGCACGAAAAACTTCCGACGTGCATGCGCCCAGCAGGCGGCTTCCACGATCGGCCCGGGTTTGCGTCCCGGTTCATAGAGCTTGCCATAGCCGCCATAGGCGTCGGCCTGCAGGATGCCAGTGTAGGCTGCCAGATGGCTTTGCGGGTGTTCGCCGCCGCGATCGTGCGAGTAGTGGAACACCGCGCCCGGCGGAGCGGGACCGTTGAACGGCCGATCGTCGCGCACATAGACCCAGAGACGGGCGATGTCGGTCTTGCCGCGAGCCAGCACCGGCACCGTGGTGTCATCGCCATGCAGCCGTTCTGCCGCCATGACATGAGCAGCCAAGCGCCCAAACAGCGGCATCAGCACGGCTGTGCAGGCACCGACCTGGTCGGCCAGGGTCGACAGGCTGACCGCCACACCCTCGCGGGCATAGCGTTCTGCCTGCCGGTTGAGCGGCTGATGCTGGCCGAACTTTTCGAACAAGATCATGGCTAGCAGGTTCGGTCCGGCCCAGCCGCGGGGCGTCACGTGGAACGGCGCCGGGGGCTGGCTGATGCGCTCGCAATCGCGGCAGGAGAATTTCTCACGCACATGCTGGATGACTTTCCAGCTGCGCGGGATGACCTCCAGGGTCTCCGTGACGTCCTCCCCCAGCCTGGACAGCCGTGTGCAGCCGCAGCAGGCGCAGGCCGACGGACCTGCGATGACGACGCGCTCGCGAGGGAGGTGTTCGGGAAACGGGCGCCGGGCCGGGCGCTTGCGGGTAAAGCCGGTGACGGCCGTGGTCTTGGCCGCGGCGGCCTCGGCAGCCAGCTCGTCCTCGGTGGCCGATGCTTCCAGCTCCTCCAGCTGCAGCTCCATCTGCTCCAGCAGGCGGGCGGTGCGCTCCGAGCGTGGCCCGAAGCGGTCGCGCTGGAGTTTCTCGATCAGCAGTTTCAAATGGGCGATTAAGGCCTGGTCGCTGGACTGCCGCGCCAGCGCGGCGGCGGCCTCGGCAGTGACCCGGACGACATCGGCTCGTGCTGCCAGCAGCGCTGCCTTGAGCGTGTCGATATCGTCCGGCAGGGCGGCGAGCTCGGTGTCCACGCTGGTGATTCAATCACAAATCAGGGCGGCATAGTACCCGTTTTTCTGGCCAGGACGACCGCATTATCCCGCCGATTGCGGCCGCCACGTCTGCTGCGGATTGCGCCAATCAATTCCCTCTAAAAGATAGCTCATCTGGCCAGCTGTCAGCGCTACGACGCCGTCCACCGTCTGGGGCCAGACGAAGCGCCCGCGATCCAGGCGCTTGGCATACAGCGACAGTCCAAGCCCGTCATGCCAAAGCGCCTTGAGCAACGAACCGGTGCGGCCGCGGAAAACAAAGACGTCGCCCGCGAACGGGTCGCGGCCAAATCCCTCCTGCACCAGCAGCGCCAGGCCCGGCATGCCGCGACGCATGTCGGTGTGACCGGTTGCTATCCAGATGCGCACCCCACTGGCGATCGGGATCATCGCAAAGCCTGAAGTGCGGCGGTCACCAAAGCTGGCGACGCCTGGGCGTCGATCCTCAGTCGGGTTCCGTTGACCAGTTCCACGGTAATTGCTGTCGTGTCGGCCGGAGACGCGATGGGTGCTGCCTCGGGCAGCAGAACCGCCGGTGCGAACGACATGCTCGTCTCAGTCATGGCTTGTCGCCGCCACTTGTAGATCAGGCTTGTCGAGACTTCGAACTGGCGGGAAACGTCCGCCACAACGGCGCCAGGCATGAAGGCCGCATTCAAGATCCGGCGACGCTCGTCCCAACTCCACCGACGTCGCCGCTCCGGACCCGTCAGCAAGGTTATCTGCGGCATGCTGTGCTGCTATGAGCGCTCATAAGGACTCCTTACGAGCGCAGACTCACAGTTGAGCTACCGCACCACAAGGCGGCACCCGGCGGAGGGATACCACGTCACCGGCCATTCCGGACTGACGATCCGCCGCCATTCAGTCTTGGACTTGACCCCGAACGCCTTGCCTGCCAGCTGGGCTTTCGTTGCCCGGTAGCCGGCATCCATGATTGCATCGCGGATGAGTAGCACCTGCTCGCCCAGCGCCAGGACGAAAGCTACTTCTTCGGCACCAGTCATTGTACGGGCGAACTGGACACCGGCGGCAAAGGCCTGATCGGCAACTTCAGGCGCGATAACAGCCATTGGGTCGGAGATGTTGAACGGCAGCTGGTCGATATGGTCACTCATCATGTCGACTCTTTCTAGTCGGCAGTGGCAGCGTGGCTGACGGCCTCATAGTCCCATCAGAACCCTTATCCCTCCATCCAGCGCAGCCTGCTGTGCCGCGACCTCATCGCTGACCTTTACCCATATGGCCGCGGTGGCAAGTTCACCCTTGGCGCGTAATTCAGCTGCCCGCTTCATTGCTAACTGTCTAGCATTTCTACCGTGCTTCTTGATCATCAGATTGGCTGCTTGGCGGTAGTTCAAGCGTAGGTTCCTAACTTGTAGATGGAGGCGCAGCTGCTACAGCGCGCGCTTAGGCTCAAGGGTTACCTGCCGAGGTGCAACAGATCCTGCAGAACCTCTTACCGGCCTGCAGTGATAGCTCGGACAATGATGCTGAACTGATAAGTCAAGTGAAGCCGATAGCGCATCAAATTTGACCTTGCTGATTCAATGTTGCTCGCCAGGCTTCCGCAGCCGCACCCCAGCACCGCCGCCGTTTTCAGGAATAAACTCGATGCCGGCGGCATTCAACGCCCGACGAATAGCGTCAGCATTTGCCCGCATCATTCCGGCTAAGCCACGCGCACTTTCAGCCCGCCGGATTGTCACGAGACTGACGCCGGACAGTTCTGCCAGGCCCTCCCCTGACATTCCAAGCAGGGCCCTGGCAGCCTTCATCTGACCCGCTGTTATGGTGACACTTCTCGTATCTAGCGACATTAAAGGTTGCATCTCATATCCGGTGACACTATACGTATCTCCAGACACTTTAGATGGCAAGGCAAACCTTCATGTCCTACCAGACCCGCCACCCCGAAGCAGCCGCCCACCCGCTTCATTCGATCCCGATGTTCCGCCCGGCCAGCGTCCTCGTCGCTGCATTGTAACCGCTGCGAGAACACCACAAAGCAGGATACCGGATCAGCGGTCCTTGAGTCGCTTTGGCATCCAGTAGTTCCGGATTTGTGGGATCACCAGCCGAATGTCGTGGTAGGCATCTCGTAGGAAGTCCTTGGTCTCTGATCCTGCGCGAGCCGGACCCAGCATGGGACTGCCATGTTCATCGATGCAGTGGAGCAGGATCGGGAGCAGGAGGCCGTGCTCTGTGCGTTCCAAATCGCATAGGGTTTGCCACGCGTTGGGTCGCAGACGCATCGCCGAGAGAAACCCCATGCACCACGGGGCGGCGAGGACAGTGCCGTCATCCTTTTTCTTAAAGATCGGCGCATTCCTGTCCGGAGCCTGGGACAGTGTTTCACCGATCGTGTTGAACCTGTCGGCTATGGCCATCATGGCGGCGAGACTCTGGCCCGACGCAGAGCCAACAATTCCGTTGATCCCGAGCAGGTCGACGAACCACACGTCAGGCTGGATCGAGCACGGGCCGATAGCGATTGCCGTGAGGTATCCATCGAGCATGGAAACGCCGTCGACTTTCGGTGACGGCTCGAGCTGCCGCAGCCAGATATCGAGTGCCTCCAGGCGCATGGCCTTCGGCGCGGCTGGTTCGCGCTTCTGCTTCACGCGGCGGCCGTTCGGGTGGCCTGCGTCGCCTTCCAGACCCACGGCAACAATTCACGCACGGCGTTGTTCTTCGTCTGGCCGGAGACCATCCGGTCCAGCACGTCGGCCAGGTAGGCGTGTGGATCCAGATCGTGCAGCTTGGCGGTGTTGATCAACGACGCCAGCACCGCCCAGCTTTGGCCGCCGCTGGCCGCTCCAGCAAACAAGGCGTTTTTCCGCCCCAGGGCGATCGGCCTGATCGTCCTCTCGACGGTGTTGTTATCCACTTCAACCCGGCCATCTCTCAGGAACATCGTCAGCCCGTCCCAATGGCCAAGCGTGTAGCGGATGGCCCGCGCCAGCGGCGCCTTCACGGAGATCTCCGCCAGACGGTCCATCAGCCAAGGCTTGAGGATGTCGAACAATAGCCTGGTCTCCGCCTGTCGGATCGCCACTCGTTCGCGGGCGCTGGTGCCGCGGATGCGTGCCTCGATCGCATAGATGGCTGCAAACCGCGCGAGTGCTGCCGCCGCCACCGGCGACCCCGTTGCCTTGTGCACCTCGAAAAACCGTCGGCGCGCGTGCGCCAGGCAGAACGCCAGCGTGATGGCGCCACCGCTACGCTCAGGCCGTGCCAGCGCGGCATAGCCGCCATAGGCGTCAACCTGCAGCACCCCGTTGAACCCGAGCAGATGCTCGGCGACATGGCGGCCTTTGCGATCCTCGGCAAACAGATAGACCACGGCAGGCGGCGCCGGGCCCTGCCAGGGTCGATCGTCCGTGGCATATGACCAGAGCCGGGCGATCCGTGTCCGGGTCCGGTTGCGATCCAGCACCGGCAGCGGCGTATCGTCGCAGAACACCTTCGGCGCAGCGAGCACGGTGGCTACCAGCAGCTCGTGCAGCGGCTTGAGCCACCAGGCCGCGCGGCTCACCCAATGCACCAGCGTCGAGCGATCCAATTTGATGCCATGCCCGGCCAGCATCTGGGTCTGCCGATACAGTGGCAAATGCCAGGCAAACTTGGAGACCACGATGTGCGCCAGCAGGGCCGTGGTCGGCAGTCCGCCATCAAGTGGCCGTGGCGGTGCGCTGGCTTGCACGATGGCTCCGGCGCAAGCCCGGCAGCCGTAACGTGGCCTGCGGATCCTGCGGACGCGGATCAGCGCCGGGACGATATCGAGCATCTCGCTGATATCCTCGCCGATCAGGTGCAGCTTGCCCTGACAACATGGACACGCCGTGACCGTCGGCTCGATGACGATCTCGTCGCGGGGCAGATGAGCAGGCAGGTGGCCGATATTGCGTGTGGACCTGGGTCGTGTCGACTGATCCAGACGCCGCGGCTGGATCAGCTTTGGCAGCTCGACCAGGGCCGTGGAGAGATCACCCAGGCCCAGCAATAGCTGATCAGATACCGGTTCCAGCTTCTCTGACCGCGCACCATACAGCGCACGCTTGAGCGTCTCGACCAGCGCGCGCAGGCTGGTATTCTCCTCACGCAGTCCCGTCACCAGCGCGATCAGCGCATCAGGTTCTCGTGTCGAGGTTTCAGCAGCGGGCACGCCTGCAGCGTACCAAACTTATACGCCATTTCGCGAGAACGATCATGCACCAGCTTGCAGATTTTCCATCGTCGCCGCTGGGCGCATGGCAGTTGCTGTCCAGTCCAACCCGGCGAACAGCATGCTGAGCTGACCCGTGCTCAAGGCGATGGATCCGTCACGAACCGGAGGCCAGGTGAAGTTTTTGGCCTCGAGGCGCTTGGTCACCAGACACAGGCCCGAGCCATCCCAGATCAGCAGCTTGATCCGGTCCGCACGCTTGGCCCGGAAAACGAAAATATCGCCCGCAAACGGATCCATTGCCAGCGCCTGGGTCACCAGCACCGCCAGGCCGTCCATGCCCTTGCGGAAATCTACCGGTTTGGCAGCAACCACGATCCGCAACCCCGGACGGGTTGGAATGCCCAGGATCAACGGATGTGGCCGATGATGGTCAGGACCTGGCGTAACGCCTCGAGATCGACGGCGCCGCGGACCCGCACACGTGCTCGACCGATCTCGACCTCGATCCATCCTGGCGGATCGGACGGCGCCGAGGCCACCGACCTGGTCGCTGATACAGGCGATACAGGTGCCGTGGGGTCGTCGCAGCGAACAGGAACGAACGTCCCAACCTGCCCAGGCGATTGGCGCATGGCTTGCCGCCGCCACGTCTGCAGCAGTCCTCGGTTCATATCGTGACGTCGTGCAACCTCCGAGACCTGCGCACCAGGCGTCAGGCTCTCCATCAGGATCTGAGCTTTCTCCGCCGCCGTCCAACGCCGACGGCGGACAGTGCCGGTAATGACCTCGATCCGACGATAGACATCTCCCTGATGCCTGCTCTGATCACTGCCTTGATGCCTGTCACTATCCAACGAACTGCCCGCCCTCATGCCAGGACAGTGTCACTCATCTCAATGTCATACCGCGAGGTGGGGTCCTCGCATCGGTTACGCTGCATTCATGACGAAGCAGGACCCGCTGACCGTTGCCCGGCAGATGGCCGCTCGTACTCTCGAGCTTGTCCGTTTCGAGATTGCCGACGCTTGGAAGGCCTACGGCGAAGCGAAGGCCGCCGTAGGCGAGGTCAACCGCATCAGCCGCAACGACCGGCACGACCGGGCTATCTCGTCGGATCGCTACGTCGTCCGCCGCCGCAGCGCGGCCTTCGGCACCATGAACCGCCGCCGCGGACATTTTCTGCGGGCCCACAAGGCGCTGTTCGCCCCTGAGGCCGCTCTGCTAGCGCTGGCGAACTGAGATGGTCAGCGTCCTCCTCATGCTCGTGGGTGCGGTGGCGACCTTCGTCATCGGCTGGTGCTTCGGGTTCCGCGACGCGGCCAAGCAGGACCGGCAGACTATCGATGCGCTGACAGCACCATGGGACGGCATCGAGCGCCGCCAGGACACGGACGGGGCGTCGGTATGAACCCCGCGATCGCCATCCCGCCAATGCCGGCGACCCTAAATGCACCGGCCTACACGCCGCTCGCCCTCGCAGCTCGTGAGTGCTTGCTGCGCGATGCTGCATCGGCTTGAGCCCGTGCTGGCTATGCTCAGACGGCCCTGCTCCTGGCTCGTGATGCCGACGTGCAGCACCGCCGACACCGCCCGGCGAACTGACGGAAACAGATTGCTCACCCGATCCGGGTCGCCGCGCTGCGCGGGGCCTGGGGCGGATACGGGCCATCCGCGCCGGGGCGGTTAAGCCCGGTGAGCCCAGCCACTACTGGCTGGGCAAGGTCGGCACGGACGGGAATGCCCTCCCGCCCGCGCCTGACCCCAAGAGAGGGCATGCACCCGATGTCTGAGGCTCCCTCGATTCCTACCATGCTGCGGCCGCCGGTCAGCAACATCATCTCTGGTGCCCCTGGCGATCAGCGTCACCGTGCAAATCCGCGCCGGCATGGTAAGAGGGTCTCACCACCACCGCGATTAGGCGGGCAATCCAACGGTGGGTGACGTGGGCCGGCTACCTCAGCGCCCTGGCCGACGGCGAGGAACGCAGGAACCTCGACGGCAGCGCCACAGGTGTTCCGTCGCAGGAGCGCCGCCAGCGGGCACAGACGCAGCTGGGCACGATGTGTGCGCAGGTGACTGCATGAGCTCACATCGCCGTTTCAGTGCCGAAGAGGACCGCCTTATGCTGGATGAGCGAGCCGCCGGCTTATCGTGGGACGATATCGGCACGCGGATCGGCGCCACTGGGAAGTCCTGCCAATATCACGTGGCCCGATGCCTTGGAGTGCCCGATCCGAAGCCGATACAGGTCGGACGAAGCCAGCCGCGGCATCCACAGCCGGCAGCTGAGGGTCGCGGTCCGCTCCGACCTAGTGACCCACAAACTTGGGGTGCGATTACGGCTGGGACGATGCTTGAAGGTGTTGCTTACCGATGATGGACAAATGCGCTCTCCCCGCCTTCACCTCGGACGAACTGCTTGAGGTAGCGATCGAGCTTCGCCGCCATGCCGCCCGGCATGCCCGGACTGAAACGGAGATGACCCATTTCCTTGACCGCGCAGACGAGATCCTGGCTGAGGCCTGGGCTATGGTCGAGTGCAGGCGTAGCAAACGTACAGCGGCTATGATCTGAAAGTATGACCCGTAGCAAGAGCGCCGTGCCCCAGGTTTCCGAATAGCGCCACTGGACCCGCCGTCGCCGGCACAGCTTCTCGATGCGGCAAGAGTCCTTACCCGCTTTGCCGATGCGGCCAGAGCCAGAGGGGAGCCGGTAATGGAAGAGAAGTTCCGGCGCCGGGCCCATGAGCTGCGCACCAAAGGCCGGCGGGGGATATCTGGATGAGCGCGCCCGGGGAGGTTTACAGGTTCCGGCTTGGGCGAGATGCCAGCGGCGCCTATGTGGGCGAGCTCGTCGATGATTGGGGTTGGGTGATTGCCATCACCGCACAGGAGGTTGAGCGTGACGGGGTCAGGGTGTTCGAGGGAATCGGCGCGCTGGCAGATGCAATGGTCGGTATCGACAATGGAAAGCTAACCTGAGCTTACAAAGCTCTCGCAGAGCACCCGACAATCTATTGCGTTTTCATCTACCAATTCTGAATTCCAGCGTAAATATATTATGTGAAACTGGTAAGGCTCCAGGGACATTAGCGCGAAAGCGCCTGTGGGTAGCTGCTGCTAGCGTAGCGGCGTTGAAACCGACATTCGTCGTGGAAACGGTTTTACAGTCTTGAGGAACACCTTTTACGTCTATATTGCAATCGACGACAACGTAGTCTTGTATGCCTTTACGTTCCATCAGGGGAGGATAAGGCGCACCTGTATCGATTATGGCCTCTATCTAATTGGGATGACTGACAATTCTTTCCTCACACGCAGTTAGGAGAAGTAGAGTTGCGGTAACATAAAGCCCGCCGATGGCATGTCTCAAAATCACGCAGACTCTCCAAATCGATTTATAAGTTTGCGTTATTTTGCATCAATCAGATTTCTATCGGAATGACTGAAGTACGCAAGCTGCCAGCAGGTCGGCATTGTCACGTCAACTGGCCTTCAGCTGCGGTCCGAGCGAGGATAGCTGGATGAAGACGCCGCCTGATCCGCACCATCGTCACCGCTTTCCGGCCGAGCTCATCAGCCACGCCGTGTGGCTCTATCACGTGTTCAGCCTGAGCTTTCGAGACGTGGAGCTCCTGCTGGCCGAGCGTGGCGTCATCGTCTCCTATCAGAGCATCCGGCGATGGTGTCTGAAGTCCGGCTCGCATTTCACGGGCCGCATCCGTCGACGGCGGCTTCGCCCGGGGTGACAAATGGCACCTCGATGAAGTCTTCATCCGCATCCAGGGAGAGCTGCGCTATCTTTGCCGCGCTGTCGACCAGAACGGCGTCGTGCTGGACATCCTGGTGCAAAGTCGCCGGGATGGCACAGCATTAAAGCGCTTCTTCAAGCGCCTGCTGAATGGTCTATCTTATACGCTCCGCGTCATGGTGCATGGTGACGGACAAGCTGAAGAGCTACGGGGTGGCGAGACGCGAGCTGCTGCCCGATGCCGAGCACCGCGAAAACCGTTACCTGAACAACCGGGCTGAAGACTCTCACCGTCCAACCAGGCGACGAGAGCGGCACATACAGCGCTTCAAGTCGACGCGGCATGCACAGCGTTTCCTCTCCGCTCACGCCTTCATCTCCGGGCACTTCCGACCGCGACGCCACCTGATGACGGCAGGCCGCTATCGTGCGATGCATGCCAAAGCTTTCAAAATATGGACACAGGAAACATGTGTCCAAAGCACCGGGTGATCGTGTCAACCCAATTGCTCCAAGCCTACTTCCAAACTCTACCAGTTAACGTGCCACGCCATCTGGAGTGCTACAGCGGCCACTCGTTGCGCGCTGCCTGGTCACCGCGTATGGTAACCTTGGAGCCGCTCTGCGGATTTCATGCGGCGGACAGGGCACAATACCCCCCAGGTGGCGCTGGCCTACCTGCGGCTAGCTGATCTCCGGCGCAATAATGTTGCCGAACGTGGGTTCGCGACAGAGCCAAAGGAGAAAAGTTGAGTGATCTTGCCGAAAGCGGCCCTGCCAGATAACCGGGAGAGCTGACCTTGCTGCGTTCATACCAGACAGGGTTCTCGCCGGTCCACATCGGACAGATCCTGCAAATCTCGGCACCATAATAGAGCCACAGGTGAATCCAGAAACTCTACGCCTACCTGATGGACATTTAAAACGTGACCTCTTTGACGAATTCGGCGTAGCAAAGGTCATGGAAGGGGCGTCATTCGCATCTGATGTCGGACTCGACTGTCTAAGTTTTGCATTTATGGCTTGTTACTATTTTGTTCGATTTGTCCGACATTGCACACCGCTACGTCTAGGTAAGAACCACGTTCAAGTTCATGTTGGTCTTGCAGCAGAACGCCAAACGTGGCCGCATCGACTGGCCGTGAATACCAATAACCTTGCAGCTCGTCGCATCCATAGCGTAGTAGATGGTCGCGTTGCTCAGCGGTCTCGACACCCTCGGCAACAACCTGAAGATCGAGCTTGTGGGCCATGGCAACTATCGCTTCAACGATAGCGTCACTGCTCGATTGGGAACCAAGCTCGCTAACGAACGCACGATCCAGCTTGATACAGCGTACAGGAAACTGGCGCAGATAGGCTAGGTTAGAATAGCCAGTACCAAAATCGTCGATAGCGATGCTAATGCCGAGGGCCTTGAAGCTGGTCAGGATGCGAGAGCTTTCTTCCGGATCCTTCATTGACATGCTCTCGGTGATCTCTAGTTCCAGTTGCTCAGGATCGAGTCCGTTGTCAGCAAGCACCTGGGCAACCACCGCTACTAGCTCGGGGTCGTGGAACTGGCGCGCCGAAACGTTGATAGCGATGCGTACAGCTGGCAATCCGCTCCGCTGCCACGCGGCAGCCTGGGCGCAAGCGTTGCGAAGTACCCATTCGCCAATCGCCTCGATCAGCCCAGACTCTTCGGCAAGCGGAATGAAATCGATTGGAAGCACCAATCCCCGCACCGGATGCTGCCAACGCACCAGCGCCTCTACACCGACGATGTGACCGCTGGCGATCTGAATCTGCGGCTGGTAATGCAGCAAGAACTCGTCTCGTCGCAGAGCCTGCTTCAACTGGGTCTCGACCTCCAATCGCTCGACGTTTTGCGAACTCAGGCCGGCCGCGTAGCGTCGGATCCTGTTTCCGCCCGCCTTTTTGGCATCATACATTGCGGCATCGGCATGTTTGAGCAGCGTGGTCGCGTCTTCGCCGTCCTCTGGGTAGACGCTATAGCCCAGGCTAAACGTGACAGAAAGTTCGCGATCAGCAATGTGTACCGGCTTGGTCACGATGCGGGACAGATCGTTAGTCAAGTCTGCCAGCGCTTCAACAGACATCGGCTTTGCTAGCAACAGAACAAACTCATCGCCGCCAAGGCGCGCGAAGGTCTCGCCCGGGCGCAAAAAGCGGATGATCCGTCGGCTCACGATACGCAATAACTCATCACCGGCGGCGTGACCGAGACTGTCGTTGACGATCTTGAAGCGGTCAAGATCAAGAAATAAAAGCGTCAGCTGCAGTTCTTGCAGGCCTGCGACCTCAATCGCCTGTTCGATCCGGTCCATCAACAATGCCCGGTTTGGCAGGCCGGTAAGGTTGTCGTGCAATACTTGATGGCGCAGATCCTGTTCGAAGCGTTGTCGCTCTCTCACCTCAAGATCCAGCCGTGCAACGGTAGCCTTCAGTCGGTTAGTTGCTTCCGCTGCTTGCGCGTGAGCAGCCTGCAGCGCCAGTGCGGCAGCCTTTTGCGTCGTTATCTCATAGTTGATCCCCACCAGCCCAATGATCTGGCCGGTTTCGCCGCGCACCGCTACCTTTGTTGTTATCATCCAGGCTTCGTCTTTAAGTAGCAGATATCGGGCATGCTCTTCCTGACTAAGGATCGAGCGCCCATCCCTTAAGATTTCCTGTTCCTGTCTATGGTATTCAGTTGCCAGCTCAAGTGGATAAAAGTCGAAATCGGTTTTACCTAGCAGCTCCACAGGGTCGGACACGCCCATGCCCCGGGCCACCGCCCCGTTGGCAAAGATGAACCGGCCCATCGTATCTTTTGCATAGATGCGATGTGGGACATTTCCGGCAAGCGCTCGCAGCAGAGTGTATTGGAACGCACTGGAAGATACGCCGGCGGTTTCGCCAACACCTAATTTAGCGTTGGGAAAATGCTGAAGAAATGGAGTCACTACACTTCAGCCCGTGTTCAAGTCGAGTGAGCAAACCGGATATTCTTTCTGAAGAGTCATTGTTCAAAATCCCGAGGCGATCCGCCAAATACATGTACGTACATCAGTCCCAGCTTATCGCAAATCAATCTATAACACTTTTATGAACAGTCTAGGAATACGTCAGGAAACCAGGATAAACTTTAATGTTTATTGATTATTCGGAGTCCAACTTTTGAGACGCGGTGGTAGTCTTATCAATTACCCGATCCGAAAGGCATCACATGTAGAAATATGTGTCACTAACAGAATTCCTTTCACGTTAACACGATTATCGTATCGAGGGTGGATTCATCACGGCCGGTCTCAGGACGTATGACCTGCCCTAAACCGCACCGGCGGGCAGACAAATCGTGCACAAGACCCCGTCGGACAGGAAATCGAGGCATGTCTTTGCCGAGAGTGCCATCTTACGACCTTAAGCATCAATAAGGCTTCGAATCCTTTTTGCCAGAACTCGTAGGGAAAATGGCTTCGTAAGTACAAGCATATTCATGTCCAAGGTCCCGTTACGGAGAATCACATCTTCCGTGTAGCCGGTAATGAAGAGGACTTTGAGGTCCGGCCGAATTACCCGGGCGGTATCGACAACCTGCCGCCCGTTCAAGCCGCCTGGCAATGCAAAATCCGTGACAAGAAGGTCGATACGACAGTCGGATTGCAGCACCTTCAACCCTGCCGGACCATCAGCGGCCTCAATGGCCGTGTAGCCGCTGTCCTCCAGCATCTCGGTAACCAACATACGTATAGTCGGCTCGTCATCGACGATCAACACAGTCGCACCCCGGCCGCCATGGGCCGCCTGCAACATCTCAGACCTAAGCTTGGTATTGTCCATAGAGCGTGACCAGTGATGGAATAAAGGGGGCATCTATCCTATCTTAGGTAAATCCGTCGCCAACCGTCTGTTTGGCGTGCAGAATCATAGAATGCCTGGACCAGTGAACATCGAAAACAGTGCAAGCCGAGCATCACCGTCTACATACTAGGCTATCGGTCGATCCGAATTGCTCCTCGTTAGAATGCAAACCTCCGGGCCACTTCGAGTTTTTGGGATATGCCATCCGACAGCAATGCCGCAAACGCGTCAGCCGGGACGGGGCGGCTGAACAGGTAGCCCTGGCCTTCCTCGCACTGAAGAGCGTTCAGGAAATCCAGTTGCGCAACATTTTCGACTCCTTCAGCAATGACCCGTTTCTTGAGGCTATTCCCCATGCCGATTACCGCACTGACGATGATGCCGTCCTCGTTACCGCCATTGATGTCCTGGACGAACGATTTGTCGATCTTGAGGATGTCGATCGGGAACTGCTTCAAATAGCTCAGGCTCGAGTAGCCGGTTCCGAAATCATCCAAAGCAATCTGCAGCCCGAGTGCCTTCAACTCGCGGAGGATTGAAGCGCCTGCCTTGGAATCCTGCATCAGTGCACTTTCAGTGATTTCCAGCTGCAGGAACTTGGGATCGACCCCAGTGCCTTCGATGATCGAGCGAACACCAGCCAGGAAGTCACGCCGGCGGAACTCTACTGTAGAGATGTTGATAGCTATTGAGATCTGTTGGAGGCCGGCGTTCAGCCACCGCCTGGCCTGCGTGCAAGCTTCTAGAAACACCCATCGCCCGATTGGCACGATCAGGCCGCTGTCTTCAGCAACCGCGATGAAATCCGGTGGAAACACCAAGCCACGTTCGGAGCTGTTCCATCGCAGCAGCGCCTCTGCACCAGTGATCAGGCCCGACCGAAGATTGACCAGCGGCTGGTAGTGCAGGACAAATTCCTGCGCTTCCAGAGCCTGTCGAAGATGGCTTTCGATAAAGTGGCGCTCAACCGCGCGCGTATTCATGTCCTTGTCGAAGAACTGGTAGTTGTCGCCACTATGTGCCTTCGCATAATACATCGCGGTATCCGCGCTCTTGATCAGCGTCTCTGGATCGTTTGCGTCGGTTGGGCAAATGCTGATACCGACACTGGCCGTGACGTAGGCCTCGGTTCCTCCAACCGGATGCGACAGCTTCAGCGATGCGATGATCTTCTTAGCGATGGCGGCCGCGTTCTCTGGTCCCTTGATGTCATTGAGCAGAACAATGAATTCATCGCCACCGCGCCTGCTGACGGTGTCGGACTTGCGGACTACATCAGTAAGACGGCGGGCAACCGACTGCAGCAAACGGTCGCCGCATTCATGGCCCAGGGAATCATTGACGTGCTTAAACCCGTCCAGGTCGAGGAACAGCACGGCAAGCAGGCTCCGGCGCCGCTCTGCGCTCCTGATTGCTTGGGCAATGCGATCATTAAGCACGACCCGATTTGGGAGGTCGGTCAGGAAGTCATACCGCGCCAGGTAGACCATCTTCTGGGTCATCGCCCTGGCCGCGCCGACATCGTGGAACACCATGACGACCCCGGCGATCTGGCCAGTCCAGTCATGAATAGGGGATACCGAGTCTTCGATCGGGACCTCCGTCCCATCGCGCCGAACCAGGACCGAGTCAGGTTGCAGGCCCATTTCTTCGTTGTTTTGCAACACTCGCAACATCGGACTTAGCTCGCATCGCCGCGTGGTAGAATTAATGATATGGAGCACATCGTCGATCGGATGTCCGTTCGCCTCCTCCCGCAGCCAGCCGGTCAGATATTCTCCAGCAGTGTTGAGGTAGTCGATCCGGCCTTCAAGATCGGCGCTGATCACCGCATCGCCCATCGAGTTGAGAATGATCGCGGCTCGGGCTTTCTCTTTGTAATAGGCTTTCTCAAACGCGCTGCGCTGGATTATGCTGCGAAGCGTTTGCGGGATCACGCTCCCGGAGAAATCGGCTTGCGTCAAGGTGGCACGCGCGCCGCGACTGAGCGCCTGGAGTGCCAGATCCTCATCTTCATTGGCCGAGATGATTATGATCGGTACGTGCGGGAACACTGCAACCAGCCGCTCGTAGGTGACGATGCCGACGCTATCCTCAAGCGTCAGATCTACCACAATCACATCGGTGACGCCTGGATCCGGCTGGTTGAGAGCATCCTTTAGGGTCCTGAGCCAGCAAAGCTTGAACGGCCCGTATTTGGAGACGCGAAGAATGTTGTGGAGTAATGAAGCTTGTTCCGGGTTGTCGGTTATCAGAAGAACTCGGCTCACCCACGAAATCCTCCGGACCATAGTTACACATTAGTTTAGACTGTATCAATACTATATTCGTAACTTGTTAGGTTCACGACGTAACGGTTCAATCCACTTTGTTCTGCTACGTGTGGATATACTTCGGTATACTTTGGCGCGTCCGACCGATCTTTCGACCGGCTGGTGAGCAGAATTCTATGCCGACCCGAGAGGATCTCGCGCTTCCTAACTATTGCGATTTACAGCTTACCGATGCCACCTGATTCGATCAAGTAAATTTGACTCGCCAAACCCGGTGACTATGGGACGATTTCAAGCGGTGAGGTTCCTCCTTCTCCAAACATCATCTACTTCTGGGCGAGTGGGCCTCACCAGCCATTAAGTTCCAGCTTTATCGACGACCCATCGGATCCCTGAAACTTAATAAAGTCTGCTATAAAAGGACTTAATAAGCCGGTTTTATAGGCTGCTGCATCAACCCCGAGACCGCGACCAAGTGGGAAAGGCCGCAACTCCGGTTGCGGCCTGCTGAATAGGTCAACCCGCGCACCGTCAACCACAGGCCGGTTGAGATGAACCCATTGTGGTGCCTTGGGCTGAACTATATTGTGCTGCTCTGGATGACTGCTCCTGGCCCGCAGGCAATAACCAGCAGTCTGATACAGTCGTTGTTGCACCAATGCCTGCAGCGGCGTCATTCATGAGTTTCTTGCCGCCGAGCCTGGCTGCCTGATGTAGAGACACCACAGACTATAAGGCGTTCAGCGGAGCGGTGAGTAAACGGCCTCAAGTGCGTGCGGGCTAAATCGCTTTACGCTGTTCCGGGATGTGATGCCTTGATGACCTTGGGCAAATTGATTTCGCCCTGCAGCTGGCGCAAACCAGCTTTTTCTGCTAGCCGGACGGACCTGAGCATCTTTGTCAAAGCACGAGGGTCTTGTTCACCAATACAATGGTGATGACGCATCGCTGAACAAATTCCTTCGAGCTCCGCGCAGAAGTCCAAAGCTCCCCTTAATTTCAGGCCACGTGCGTTCAGCTCAACTGGCAACTCACGCTACCATTAGGGGCGTTGCCAAATTCTTAGCTGGGAGCTGACCAATTTTAGCCTACGGCCTGCGTAGCGTCGATCAGCACTAACTAGGCTTCGGATCCACCGACAGGTAGATGCTTTGCGCCATATACCGTTATTGAACATTGCACCAGCTAGTCTTCATAATCTATGAATGCAGGACGAATGCAGGCTTCGAAGATCTCCCCAGGATGATCAATATGGACACCATAAATTGCGACGGTTCTACCCTGAAGTAACGCTTTCACTAGGACGGCGACTTCAACTTCCGGCAAGTTTAAATCGAGGTTCGGTTTCAGCGGCAGGCATAGGACTAGGCTGGGTTTAACCTTGATGTCGAAGCGCGTCATCTCGTTGCCAGTGAATATATTAAACGCCGGGCGCAAGTGTATTGCCTGTTCCAAGGACACAATAACTCGATGGCCGAAAAAATCACCGTTGCCAGTATAAAGGCCACCCTTATGAACAAGTTCATTGTGTTTGAGCGCAATCGAGATGCTCATACGTCTTGGTACAAACGGGGTAACGTTGTCGTATGCTTTTATAAGCTCCCTGACAGGCTCCACTTGTGTACGACCTTCGAGATGGGTCTCAGATTCCGTCATTTAGAACCGCCTTATTGCGCAATATAGACACCGAGGAGAAAGCTAACATTCCCCTAATTAAATTCGCAAGCCTGTCGGAGTGAGGCTGGCTAGGTAAAGATTTGCGATGCTAAAGTTTAAATTGCATCGAAGGTTTCATCTACACTCCCCAGTCTAAATCCTTGGATCCGTCTATTTACCTGGCGCGTAGTGCGGCGTTGTTGCGTGGACCGGGCGGGAGGCAAGAGCTTGCCCTACCCGGTGATCGCTTCAGACAGTGGGAACGGAGATGGGCTTGGCGATCGGATCATTTGGTTGAGGGCCCAGATGGCGATGGCGACCTCAGCTTTCTGACCGGCGGTCGACCGCGCTCTGAGCGTCGGACCGATGATGTGTTTGTAGCGACCGATCGTCGTCTCCACGATGCTGCGTCGGCCGTAACCATTGGCTTTCTGCCAGGCCATGCGTCCCTTCTCGGTAATGTCCCGGACATGACGATTGCGAACGGTCTCGGTGTTGGCGTCAGCTTTGATGACCAAAGATGCTCTTGGCGGGATGACGATATGAGGTGGCGGGTTATGCTGGCGTGCGGCAGCAGCGTCATACACGGACGTGCCATCATAGGCGCCGTCGGCGATCACGCTGGCGATCTTCCCCTCCACCGTTGCCAACAGCCCCACGACTTCTGATATGTCGCCGGTATCCTTGTCCGTCAGGTTGTGCGCCACGATTTCGCCAGTCTCGGCATTGACGGCCAGATGCAGTTTTCGCCATTGCCTGGGTGTGAGGCCATGCTTCTCGGCATCCCACTCGCCCTGCCTGAAGACCTGCAGGCCCGTGCTGTCCAGCTCGACATGAATGGGTTCGTCACGCCGGGCGGCACGCGGTTGACGCCCGGCAAAGGCGCGCCCCCGACGGCAAAAGGTCGAATGATCAGGCACGCAAAGTTCCAGTCCGAGTAGGCGCAGAACCGAGCGCGCGAAACCTTCTGCCTGGCGTAGAGCCAGATGGAAGACCAATCGCAGGGTCAGCACCAGCTCGATCGCCACCTCGGCATAGACCGGTTGACCGCCTGGTGTCGTCCGGCGCGGGGCATGCCATCCAGACAAGGCCGCCGTGTCCAGCCACAACGTTAAATCACCACGTTGCGGCAGACCAGCCTCATAGGCAGTCCAGTTCATGACCCGGCGACGGGCCTTCGGGATGTGGTGGCGGCGGGACGCGTTGTGCTTGAAGGGCATCCCAGACCTCTATCAGGCCAGGAGAGACGCGTCAGCCGAACGGTCCATGTACCAACGCCCAAGCAGGGCCGTGCAACCTGCGGCGTAGGGCGGCAATATACCGGTTCTGCTGGCAAGATCACCAACTGCCAGATTGGTGTGTTTGCAGCCTACGTGTCGCGGCACAGCCATGCCTTCATCGACCGCGCCCTGTATTTACCTAAGGCTTGGACCGGTGACGCTACGCGGATGACGGCGGCACATGTGCCCGATGGAACAGCCTTCGCAACCAAGCCTTGCCTTGCTATCCAGATGATCGAGCGCGCTATCGCCGCTGAAGTGCGGTTCGCCTGGGTAGCGGCTGACAGCGTCTATGGTGTTAGCGACATCGAGATGGCGTTGCGGCGAGCAGGCCGCGGCTACGTGCTCGGCGTCCATGCTGACCACCACTTCGGCTCTCGGGCCGACAAGCCGCCGGTTGCAGGACAAGCAGAGGAGATCGCTCGTGATCTTGATTCCTCCGCCTGGCGACGCTTGTCGGCCGGAAACGGCACCAAAGGTCCTCGACTGCACGATTGGGCTTATTGCGAACTGGCTGATGTCGATGCGGCCGAACACGATGAGGCCCGTGCCGGTAGGTGGACACATGGCTTGCTCATCCGACGCAACATCGGTGACGCAGACATGGCTTTCTTCTCAACATGGTGTCCTGTCGGGACAACCATGAAGACGCTTGTGCAGGTCGAGGGGCATCGATGGGCGATCGAGGACAGCTTCGAAACCGCCAAGAATGAACTCGGTCTTGACCACAACGAGACCAGGTCCTGGCATGGCTGGCACCGCCATGTTTCACTCGTGATGCTTGCCTTTGCCATGATGGCTGCCATCCGCCACCAGGCAAACACCTCGGCACCCAAAAAAAACAAACGAATAGCAGCACGGATGCAGCACCGCCGTTGATCCGATGGTCGATCCAGGAGATCAGACGCATCGCCGTCAGGCTGGCGAAGAGACGTATCGCGCCCGCTCACATCATCGCATGGTCACTCTAGCGACGAGCGCATTAAGCTTCAGCCCAAAAAGCTCATCTCCGCTATAAAGTGTGCGGATTCCGACGATGCCGCTTGGGTATTCCGAACATGTATTGCGCACCGTTCCGATTTGATGCCGCCCATCATTCCGATTTGACGGCGCTCGGGGTGGTGTCGTCTCGCGGGTCGATTTCGCTCATGTCATAGGGGTGCGGGTGGGGTCAAGCAGTTACTCGTTTCTTGCGCATGCTTTCGCCCTTGAGCTCGATCCGATGCGCGTTGTGCACGATGCGGTCCAGGATCGCATCAGCCAGCGTCGGATTTCCGACGATCTCGTACCAGCGTTCGATCGGCACCTGGCTGGTGATGATGACCGAACCGGCGTCGTAGCGGTCTTCGAAGATTTCCAGCAAGTCGCGTTGCTGCTCCGGTGTCAGCGGTTCTGGTCCCCAGTCATCAAGGATCAATAGGTCGACCCGGGCGAGCTGGTGCAGCAGCTTAGCATAGCGGCCGTCGTTGCGTGCCAGCGCCAGGGCGGCAAACAGCCGCGGCACGCGCTGGTAGAGCACTGACAGGTTTTCCCGGCAGGCCTTCTGGCCGAGCGCGCAGGCCAGCCACGACTTGCCGATGCCCGCTGGGCCCGTCAGCAGGCAATGGCGGCGCTGGCGGATCCAGTCGCACCCGGCAACTGCCAGGAACATCGTGCGGTCGAGCCCGCGCGGGGTCCGGTAGTCGACGTCCTCGATCGCCGCCTGGTGACGCAGCTTGGCGTTCTTGGCCCGGCTCT
Organism: Lichenicola cladoniae; assembly: GCF_013201075.1. NCBI lineage: Bacteria > Pseudomonadati > Pseudomonadota > Alphaproteobacteria > Acetobacterales > Acetobacteraceae > Lichenicola > Lichenicola cladoniae. Next base: position 46,627 of record NZ_CP053709.1, read on the forward strand.
CGAACCGTTTCTGCTGGCGCAGCGTGACCTCACGCTCCAGCAGGATGGCGAGCCACTCCGCCTGATTGAGTGCGGCTGCCTCCGGATTGTCCGCCATGTCGCGGAATCCCTTGGCCATGCCATGCAGTCCAAGATCGGTGAGCAGGTCGAGCGTTGGGTGAATAAGCAAGGTCGATCTCCTAATGGTAGTAGCTGGAGCCACGGATGTTGTCGTGCAGCAGTGGCGTCTCGTCCGTGGCTTGCGGCGACGTGGGTCGGTCGAGACGATGCTTGAGGATCGAGGCGACAGAGGCATAGGCCAGGGCGCCGATCTCCACGGCGCGCAGGCTGGCCGCCTCGACCCAGACTGCATCCAGGCCGCGGAACAGTCGCAGCACACCCAGGCAGGTCCGAAACCCCTGCTCGGGATGCGGTCGGCGGGCGAGCACGGCGATGATCAGCGCCTCGGTGTTCGGCCCGATGCCGCGGGCCTGGCGCTGCAGCCGTTCGGGCGTCCACTCGGCGTAGCGCCGATGTGCGCTTGGCATGTGCTCGGGTTGGGTGCCGTGCCGCGGTCCGCCATAGCGCCGGACGTGCGCTGCGACCCGCTTGCCGCGATGGAACACCTCGATCGTGCGGGCCGTGGCACGGGTGTCGACCTGCTCGCGGATCAACGCATGCGGCACCGAGTAGAAAAAGCTCTGCACCTCGACGTGGTAGTCGATGCCGACGCGGGCGAGGTGCCAGTCGGCATACTCGTAATCGTCCTGCGGCAGGGGCTGCATGACGTGCCGCTCGATCGTCTCGAACAGCTGGCGGCGGCTGATGCCCAGGCGCCGCATTTCTCGACCGTTCATCCGCTCGAGGGCGATGGCGATCGCAGCGTTGCACTCACCCAGGGAAAAGAACGTGACGTTGCGCAGGCGGCCGACGATGTAGGACTGCGCGAACCGCACACCCGCCTCGACGGCGGCTTTGTCGCGCTGGCGCCGCGGCCGTGCTGGCAGGACGCCGACCCCGTAGTAAGCCGCCATCGCGGCATAGCTGCGGTTGATCTCGGGATCGTAGAACGAGGCCTTGTTGACGCCGCTCTTGAGGTTGTCCGGCACCATCAGGCGCGGAACCGCACCGAAGTAGCGGAACATCCGCACGTGCGCACCCACCCAATCGGGTAGTCCCTGCGGCCAGGTTGCTTCTGCATAGGTCAGACTGGAAGCGCCGAGCACGGCGACGAAGATCTCCGCCATTCGCACTTCGCCGGTGACCGGATCGGCGATCGGCACCCGCTTGCCCGAATAGTCGACGAACGCCTTGTGCCCTGCCACGTGCTGCTGGCGCATTGTCGGCGGCAACCGCCGTTCAAAATCGCGGAACAGTTCGCAGAACCGACTGTAGGCATAACCCTCAGGATGGGTTCCTCTGTATTCCTCCCACAGGATCATCAGGTTGACGCCCGGGCGCTTGAGCTCGCGCGCCAGCACCGCCCAGTCGGGTCCGGCATGGAAGCGCGCTCCAAGCCGCACGCCGCCGTTGACGAACAGGCGCGCCATCAGGATCTCGTCGGTCGCGTCCACATCCAACGGCCAGGTGATCCCGGCCGCGACGGCTCGGCCGAGATACTCGCGCACCGTGCTGGGCGAGATGCCCAGCTCGCGTGCGATCAACCGGGCACTGGCGCCCGCTCCAAAATGCATCGTCAGTAAATGTCGTATCCGCCGCATGGACAGCCTGTGTGTCGGCATCCATCCCTCCATCGATTGCGATGGCGGCACTGGAGACCAGGTCATTGCTGACCCGCGAGACAATCCATCTCCGGTTGCCCACTCCTACCCTCAGGGTGAGCGGGATCATCGGAATGGTGGGCGGCTTGAAATCGGAACGGTGGGCGACATCAAATCGGAATGCCGAGCGCCATCAGATCGGAATGGGTGGGCGGCTTACGTCGGAATCCGCAATAAAGTGCAACTGTAATGTTAGGTGTCTGGTTGTGAGACCTCCTTGGCGGCTTCTACGATCAGTCGAGCCTTGGTGAGGTCGCATGGACCTGCTCTGGTGTTTGCCTCGCGATGATCGGTTGAACAGATAGAAGCCAGTCGTTCCTGCACGACCTGGTTTGGTGTTCTGGCAGCGAGGACCCGCTGGCGGCGCGCGTTGTAGGCGACGTTGAAGCCGCGGAGAACCTGCTCGAGAGCACGATGCGAGTAGATGTTGATGCCCAATACCTCGCTGCTAATGCGGCCGTTGAAGCGCTCCACCATGCCATTGGTTTGTGGGGTTCGCGGCTTGGTATGGCGATAGTGCGCGCCCAGGCTTGCGCATACCTTTGCGAAGGCCGGCGTGAAGCAGCTGCCGTTATCGGTCAGCACGTGGGTGAGCGGGAATGGAAAGGCAGCGGCCGCCTCGCGGAGGAAGGCAATGGCGCTCTTTTCGGTTTCGTCGTCCTTGACGGCAAGGTGGACCGAGCGTGAGCATCGATCGATAGCCACGTAGAGATACCGCTTGCGTCTTTCGGCATTAGCTGTCTGCAGCTTTGGCAGATGCTTGATGTCGATATGCACGAAGCCAAGGTCGTATTCACGGAACGTTCCCTGGCCTTTGGTGGGCTGTTCGGAGGAGGGCTTAGGTCTGCGATTGAGACCGGCTGCCTTGAGGATACGCCAGATACTGTCGCGATTGAGGTGTGGCAGGAAGTGGCAGACGGCGAAAGTCAGGTCATCCAGAGGAAAGTTGGTTTCACGTCGCAGGGTGCAGACGATTGCACGCTCTTCATCAGTCGCCTTCCAGGGAAGTCGGTGCGGGCGCGCTGAGTGATCAAGGCAGTCAGCGGCACCTCGCTTGCGCCACTTGCGTACCGTTTCGGCGCTGATGCCGTAGCGCCTGGCTACAGTGCTACTCGGCTCCGTGGATCGGGCGATCTCGATACGGGTGGCGGGTGTGGTACGGGCTTGCGGATGGATCTGCGGCATGCGTCACCTGTGTCCGGCTACAGCGGCAAGGCGGTTAAACCTGTAGGCATAGTCCTGGATCGCCAACCCTACCGGATCCCAACAATGTTCCGCAACCAAACAGCTAGGTTGCCGACTCAATCAGGCCAGCCAAAAACAGATGGTTGCGACGAGTGCGACAGCGGAGAGGAAGTTTCTGGCGAGCCGGTCGTAGCGCGTGGCGATGCGTCGCCAGTCCTTCATCCTGCAGAACATGCGCTCGATGACGTTGCGCCTGCGATACGCGATCCGGTTCAGGGGATAGGGATGGCGGCGCGTGCCATTTGACGGAATGACCACTTCGGTGCCGAGAGCTTCGAGTGGTTTGCGGAAGTGATCGGCATCGTAGGCTTTGTCCGCCAGCAATCGCATTGGCGGCGCGACGTCGTCGAGCAACGTTGCTGCGACGCTGATGTCGGCAATGTTGCCTGGCGTCAGGACGAAGGCGATCGGCTTGCCTTGAGCATTGGCCAGAGCGTGGATCTTGCTGGTCCGTCCGCCACGTGACCGGCCGATCGCCTGCGCCGCATCCCCTTTTTTGACCCTGCCGCGGAGCGGTGGGCCTTGATGTGGGTGCTGTCGATGCTGAGCTCGTCCGGGATGTTCCCGGCCGCAGCCAGACGCGCGAACAGCTTGTGCCACAGCCCCTGCGCACTCCACCGGTTGTAGCGGTTATAGATCGTCGTGGGCGGCCTATACTCGGGCGGACAGTCCTTCCATCGGCAACCTGACCGCAGCACGTGCAGAATGCCGCTGATGACCCGGCGATCGTCGACACGCGGGACACCCGGCCGGTTCTTCGGCAGATGCGGTTCAAGCACCGTCCACGCCTCGTCGCTCAGCCAGTCCAGTTCGCTCATGCCGATCCCTCCCGATCAGCTCAGCGAATCACATCAGGAAAGCTAAATCAATACGTTGATCGGGTTGTCACCCTAGTGCCGCCCTCAAAGTGGTGTTCAACGTTCACTAAAGCTAATTGCGATCAAGCCATTCTGCCTACAACTTTTTGATGCTCATTCTGGCGATGGCTTGAACTCGTGTTATAAGCGGATTCCTGACTGCACGCGAAACGTCTACGACAGAACGCAGCCGATCCCGTTCTTGAACACGGTCGGCGCAGATAATCTCGCAGAGGTCGACCATCTCACAAATCTGCGGGCGAAACCGTTTTGTTCTGCGCCAGCGGCGAGCTGCCTCCTCAACCGCCCACATTGGGAATGAACCGAGATCCTCGGCCCAGTCATCGGCAATTCTCGCCTCCACTTCAGGTGGGTGGGGATCCGAGCGGAAGTGGGACATCAAAGCGAGCAAGCGACCAAGGAGGTCCCATCGTGTTGCCGGCGCAAGGTGTGCTTCTAGAGAGGAAAGATAAGTCTCGATCTCAGTCAGCTCAGATCCCTCTTCGACTGGAACCGGCTTCCAAAACTCGAGCATCTTAACCGAGCCGTCAGCGGGAAAGACCATGCGCGACGAGGCGACGCCAGTCTTGATCGCCCGCTGAACTGCTGGGGGGGGAAGTCCCTCCTCCAGTAACCCGTTAAAATCGACGATTCCATGTTGATAACGACTCGGCTCTCGTAGGCTTTGGATCGACATTACAGTCAGCTCCAGCAGCTCTTGGTAGAAAGTGGTGGTGCCCCGGCGGATGACACCCAGGCTGCAAAACGGGAATCGGCCCGTCCCACCGCGGAAGTATGTCTGGACGGCGGGGATGCGATGGATTGAGGACTTGACCTCAGACCGCGTGCTCCTCTGGCCGCATCTTCTGCGAACCAGCACAGCCACGCATCATCCAGACGAGTGGGAAGATAGCGATATCCTTTCGCTCGGCATCGGGATGCGAACATTGTGGAGTGTGCTACAACGTTTGCGGTCGGACAGAGGGTTAGAGCTGCCTGTAAGGCTTCCGCAGAGGGTTTCCAATTGTCTGGTATGGTGCTCACCGTCATAGGCGCATTCTCTGGAGGCTCCCTGACGGGAATGGCCGCAACATCAACATGAGCGTCGCGTGCTCGAGGGCGAGGGTAATGAATCTGTTTAGGTTCTACCTGACTCGTGTCGTCGTCGTGACGGGGGGTGTCTTTCGCTCGACTGGGGCCTGACGTACGGACGTCACCGGTCCCCAGGTCGGGGGCAGAGAGAACGAGCTTGTAGAGGCACGAGGTGGTGCCCCCGTTTCGACGGGTCCGCATCTCCTTGATCAGGAACCCGGCTTCCGCAAGGTCTGCGACGACACGATTGACCCAGGGTCTGCTGCGCTTGAGATGACGCGCAAGGGTCGCCTGGGACGGTTCGCAGAAGCCCTGCTCATCGGCGTAGGTCGAAAGCGCTGCCAGCACGCAGAACCGGTCAGCGTCGATACCGGGATGGAGCAGCCACCAAGCTGGGACCTTGGCCCATCGAGTTACGCTTCCAAATGTTGGGTCGTCCCTCATAGGGCCTCCGCGTCAATGGTCATGCCAACACTCGAAGCTCAGGCGGTAAGTCTCGGTCAAAGACAAAGCGACTAAGCAAGGAAGGTCATCGAGGCATCACCGTAGGTTTGGATGGCACGACCCAAGGGCAGTCCGGCACAAGAGAAGGTGCGAATGGCAGATGCTGGCTTAGGAGGCCTCCGAATCGGGCTAGTGCCCGACAAACCTCCGTGTTGCTGCCTCCGCGCTCCTGCACCGGCCGCATCGTCTAGAGAGGTTTGTCGGGCGGCACCGGTGGTAAGTCGGGCAATCATAGAGGATGATCAGGCGCAACAAGGGGTCTGCCGGGCATTTTAGTAGGTTAAAAAGGCAAATATGCCGCCTCATCGCGCCACGAGGTTCCATTTGGGCTTTGAAATAGGTGGTTAGGAAGGTTTGTCGGGCGGTGTCGCACGGATCCCTGCCCGGACGCAGGGTACCATTTGGGGACCAGGGCGACGGCGGCACCATGGGGGGAGGTTTGTCGGGCAGGTGCCGGCTGAGCCCTATGCCTAAGCAAGGTCATCGAACCGACGACTTGATTGGCAGACCAATAGCGGCTGCGCAGGGTCAAGCAAACATTGAACGCCCGGCAAACCTCCACGAGCGCCCTCAGAACCTCCTTACCTGCCTGTTTGTCCTACCTTTCTCCTGCTGTTTTATCGTGGGTTCTGGTCACCGTTATTGCAGTATCAGACGAAGCAGGACATCCTTACGGGAAATCTGGATCAGGAAAGCACCATGGCTGCAGGGAGCGATTCGAGAAAAGCGGTTCAGGCGGCTCAGCAGAGCGCACTCCAGTTTGCGCTTTGGGAAGTGCTGGATACGTCGAAAACGAATATGGTAGCGCTTTATGATCTCGCGCCGCGCTTCGTTTTTGATCAGCGAAGGTCCGACGCTCAAACCCCAGCCAGGAAAGTAATCGAACGAGACTTCAGCTTCGACGGGAAGCGCTATCGGATCACGATGAAGCCAACGCAGATCATCCTGTCTGATAAGACTGAGGTGGAGCGCTATTTAGGCGAGAGGGAGCAGATCGTTGAGGAAGTCATTCGACGCTTGGCTAGTAATCGGAACAGGCTGAGACTACACGGCGAAAACAAGATTCGATTTGTCTTCACTGTATATGAAGTCCAGGAAGAGCTTGCTAGAGTCAAACACACCTACTCAAGGGACGAGATCCGCGAAGCAATCACGCTACTTGCTGAAGTCCGTTTAAAGATCGAATCGCTGGATGAAAGACGGGCGGCCTTTCTGTCTGCCGCGGCGTTTCCGGTCATGGGAATGCGACGGGCTCAAGAAGACGACAGTGAGACCTTCGTCGAGTTTAATCCCCTGGTCGCTGATGCGATCAAGATGCTGAGCTTCGAGCAAGTTAGCTATGAACTTCTTATGAAGGTAAGGGATCCTGTTGCCCGCTGGTTACTCAAACGCTTGCACACCAAGATCTCCAATACCAATGAACCGATACAGCTCATGGACGCAACGGAGATCCGTAGGGACAGCGGCATGCCGGTTTGGAAAAAATCCAGAGACATGCTGAGACGGGTATCAAGTGCGGTCGACGTCCTTCGTCGTGAGGGCATACTCACAGATATTCAGACTGAAGAGCGGATGGTTGGTAAGCGCAAGGACGATCTCACGTTTACCATGGTTGCGTCAGAGTGGTTTGCTGCGCAAACACGGCGGTCCCGGCAGGCAGTTGTTGATAATCAGAAAGACTTTGTTCAAGCCGCGACTGGGCGCAATCCGGCGGATGATTTTGTTCCGCTTCCCCCGGCAGACGCCTATCGCTTACGCGAATTGAGAAAGCGCCGGGAGAAGACGCTAACTATTGTGGGCAAGGATACTCTGCCTGATTAGGGATGAAGCAATCATATTAGGTTGTTATCTGACTATTGCAGTGTTGAAAGCTCGTATTAGCATCCTGTCGAACACACCGAAGAAGATTATTCAGTATCGTCATCCTCTCGATCGAGAAGCCTACTGAGCTCCTTAAGACGCCGCAATATTGTTTCGAGCTCCTCGGATATCTGCTGTTCGCGACGCTTAAGGCGCTTTCTCTCTTCTTGAAGAAGCGACTTATTGACTCGCCCCGGAAGCAAGCTCTTATCTCGGGTTTCCTGACGAAGTAGAGTGATCTCTCGCCGCGTTACATCAGCGCGCAGGAGCCCGCGGTCGCGTGCAATCGCGAGTTGCTCATCATCGAGAAGGGTAATTTGATAAGCTGTCCCATAGCTCCCAGGACAGGCCTCGTAAGGCAATCGGCCGTTATCCACCGCGCGGGCGATTTGGCGAAATTGTGTGGCTGTTGCTTCTGAAAACGGAAAGACACGCTCACTACCAGACCGGAGACGTTGAAACTCCGTCTTGGACAGCGTTTCCTCAAGCGAAATTAACGCACGTCCAATAGAGATGAAGGAATCGCGGGCTTCGGACCAACTGCGAAGGATCTCGGCGCGGACGTCTAGTATGCGACGGATCTTGCTTTCGTCCTCAATAACGTTCGTGCCTAAGAAGACTTCTCGGAGCGCTTCGAGCACCGCGGGATCGATAAGAATTTGCTCTTCCAGCTCACTCGATCGTTTATCAACCGGCTGGACGTCTTCGTCGGACGCTAAAAACTTCTTTAGCGATGCACGTGCTCGGGTTTGATGGGCCATCAGAGACCTACTTGCCGTCGAACGTAGGCCCAGACCTCCTCAAATGGTTCCTGGCCTCGGCTTTTTGAATAATCAAGCAACGTCAGGCCTTTGCTGCTTGGAACATGAACGTCTTCAAGTTGCGGTATTTCCACGGGACATACATCCGCAATTTTGACAAGCTTACCGCGCATCCGTGCAAACGAAGTAGTTCGACGATTGGCCCTATTCAGAACGACAACAGACCGCTCGTTTCGCTTCTTTAAGACCTCCACCCAAGGTCCAACGCTGTCTATATCGTCTTGAGTACAGACCGCTGGAATAATGACCAAGTCCGACATTTCGGCGAGCATCGATATTGCCGGGAGATGGTCTTCAACACTTGGCGGGGTATCGATGATTGTTAAAGCCGCACGTTCGGCAAGGCGCAAGCCACCGCGCCAGTCTTGTAACCTAGCCGATTTGACAGTGGCAACGGCGAAATCGGGGAATGTGGCGCGAGTTACTTCACGGCGCTGGGCCCATTTCTCGAGTGTTCCCTGGCGGTCGAAATCAATTCCCAGAACGTCAAGACCCGCCTGGCTGGCGCTGACAAGCAGGTGCCGTGCGAGGACCGACTTGCCGCTCCCGCCCTTTGGCGATGAAACCAATACAATTTTCCCCATGTCGCTCCCTCGAGGGTTATCTTATGCCAGCTACTCCATCTGGTTGTCTACACATGAGGGTAGAAAGACGAATTAGACAGTGTCTAATGGAGCTTTCACCTATGATGTCCAGCGGGAGCAAGGTGAACCCTCCGATGCAAAACGATCGATGGCAGCTTACCTTCGTCCTGCTCAACACCCTGCGCTTTGCAACTGGCCCTGGGCCGTGGTGGTCGAGACGCGAGTGCAGGCAAGACCTTCGAATAGCATTTGCCTCAATCGAGGCGAACCGCGCAGTTGGAAGCTGCGGCCGCTTATCCCTGCGGCTCTAGACCTGCAGGGACAGCTGCGAGAGCGCCAGCACCGGGATCTCGAGTTCCTTGGCCAGTGCCTTCAATCCCTGAGTGATCATCGAGATCTCCATCACCCGGTTGTCCGGCTTGGTGCCGGCCGCATCAGCTGCAGGTCATCGACGACCACCAGGCTCAGCCCTCGGTGCGTGCCAGCCGGCGGCAGCGGGTGCGCATCGCCGACAGGCTGATCTCCGGGGTGTCGTCGATATGCAGCGGCAGCGTCTGCAGCTCGCGGCTCACCTGGACGAACCGGTCGAACTCCTTCTGCCTGACCTCGCTACGACGGAGGCGCTCGCGCGACACTCGGCTCCTCGGACAGCAGGCGGGTCGCCAGCAACTCGGCGCTCATTTCCAGCGCGGAGAACGCAACCAATCCCTTCGGCTGGGTGCCCGGCCCCTGCTCGCGCGCTTCCTGCATCAGCGAGCGCGCCGAGCCGAACGCGATTTTGGTGCGAGTGCGGTCTTACCCATCGCCGGCCGACCGGCCAGATCAACAGGTTGGACGGATGCATGCCGCCGTTTTTCTTGTCGAGGTCGCGTAGGCCGGTGGTCAGGCCGGCCACCGCGCCGGTGCGGTGGAACGCCTTCCTGGCGATTCCGATCGTGTTTGTCAGCGGGCGTTAAAGAAGGCGAGGCTTCATCTTCGCAGTCGCCCCGCACCCCATAATTACGCTGCTCCGCCTCCCCTCGGACACATTAATCAATAGGCACTGGATGAGGCTGTTCTGACCATCTTAGGAACCACACATCAGCGGTTCAGACTGCGTCGGCTTGAACTCTCCCACTGTGATGGGCGCAGGTCTGAGCGCATGGTTTATTCAGAAATAAAAACGTCATCTAACGGTTACCTTCATCCCGGCAATCGGCAATGCTGCGTTTCTCAGGCGAAACATTCGGTGGCATCGGGAGGACGCGGATGATGATCGGCAACAGAGATCGGACTGCCAGGTATCACCTGCCCGGATCGCACAGATTATCTCGATCGACGGCGAGCACCCCATCTTGAAGATGCCCTCCGCCGCCAGCTTCCCGAAGATGTCGAGCCTTCCCAAGGGCGCACAGGCGACGGCACAGAGCCGCGCGTCACCCTCTGGTCCCGGCTGGCTGGGCAGCAAGGACCAGCAGGCCACGGCCCTCAAGGCATCGGGGAAGGACAAGATCGACGCCTACGACCTGGCGATGCAGGCCGTCTCGCTGATCCTGGGCGTGGTGCATGCCGAGAGCGTCAAGGCGCCGATCACGCTAGTCGGCTCTGGCATCCAGGCGGCCATGGATACCGCCGATGGTGTGGAAGGTCGCTCCAAGAAAGCCGCGGACGAGCTGACATCGGACCGCAGGAACCCGTTCTTCGACGCGCACGCGGTTGAGATCGGCCAGTCGAACCCGGTGACCCAGCGCTATCTGAGCAGCCGGCACTGGAAGTCGATCGGTGGCAGTGCCGTGCAGCCGTTCGGTACCCTGAGCTCGCTGATCCCGCACATGGTGGGCGTCAACGTGACCGGGGCGGCCTATCACGGCCATGCCGTCGGGCTGACATCGCTGCATATGGCGCGGATCGGCTACATCGCGGCGAGATATCGCGACCAGACGGAGGTGCAGGATTTCTGCCGGCTGGTCGAGGCGGCGAAGGCGGCCAAGCTGTCGATCCGCACCGCGCAGCTCGTCAGCTCGGTCATCCCGTTGGCCTCCTTGCCGGTCATGGTGGCAACGGCCGCCCTCAAGGCGGGCATCAAGCTGACCAGCACCGGCGCCTGCTATGCCGCAGCCGCGGCGATCCATTGGAAGGCCTACGAGGAGCAGGGGTATTTCGCGGAAGCCGACGGGATCGAGGCATTCACCTTGCCGCCGATCCGGCCGCTGCCCCCGATGACGATGACCCCGTCGCAGACGTCGCTCTCGGCGCAGCGCGCGTCGTTCACGCAGAAGCCGGCCGCGCTGCAACCGCTGCCACCGCTTCCCCGGAAGACCATTCTCGAAACGCCTGGCGGCGCCGCGGCCGGACCCGCCTCGGGCATCGTCTGGGAGATCTTCACCAAGCGCGGTGCCACCCGGGCGTTCGGGCCGTACGACATCCAGGCGCTGGTCAAGGAGCCGGCCGGCTGGATGGCGCTCGCCGACAAACTGCTGCTGATCTAGGGCTTCGGCTTACGGCGGCAGCCAGACCTTGAGACAGCCGAATGCATTTTCGATGTGTGGCGCTCCTGGTGGAGGGTCACTCGCCCGCGCGGGATGCCGCCGGACAGCTCTCCTTCTGCCTGGCGAAGGTATACATCGTGGCCCGATCGCCGTGCGCCGAGCAGAACCTGTAGCCGTGGAGATCCGCGTAGACGCGCAGAAGCGGGCCGGACGCGACGAAACATACGATCGCGAAGGCAATCGGGAATATGAACACCAGCCACTCGATTGTCTGTGGCGCCCGGTTGCGGCGTAGCATTGCCACGTACATGGCGGCGCGGATGCCATAGATGCCAAGTGTTCCGTAAAAGACGAAGGTCGACCCCGGCACCGTGACACTCGGTAGTCCTTTGCTGAACGCTTGCAGATCCCGGTCGCCAAGATACGCCACGAACAGAAACAGCAGCATCAGCGCATCGAACAGGTAGCCACCCGGGCTACCTATGCGCACGGGCTTGCCGAATAGACGCCTCGATTGCAGGAAGCTCATGCTTTGGAGACGGAACGAGCGGGACGAAGCATCTCCGCTCTCCGGAAGAAAAACGGCGCCTTCACCTACAGGATCCCGCGCATGGGATGGGCCTCGAACGGGTCGCCCATCTCCAGATACTCGTCGAGCACTGCGTAGCTCTTGTGGCGGCCGTGCTGCTTGAGCCGGGTCGGGTGCACGCCACGCTCCATGCCTTCGGTGAGGGCGCCGCGCTTCAGGCTGTGACCGCCGAGGACACCGGGATCGAAGCCGACCGCCTCGGAGCGCCCCTGGATGATCCGCGCCACCGTGCGGGGATCGATCGCCTGACTGCCCAGGATCTGACTTCGTACCGAGGCGTGGTCATGACCGCCGCCTGCCGGCGGCTGCCACACCCTCCGGAACACCGCTCCCTCGCGGATACCGCCCGCCTCCATCCAGTGATACACCGCCTTCACCGGACAGAATTCCGTCGTCCCGGCCGGGATGGCGATCGTCACGCTGGCACCGCTCCGCGCTCCCTTGGAGCGTGGCAGGGTCAGCTGCAGGCCGCCGGCGCGCGGCTCGAGGTGCTCGACGCGGATGGCGGCCAGCTCCGAGCGTCGCAGCGCCCCCGCGAAGCCGATCAGCAGCAGCGCCCGGTCGCGCAGCCCGACCAGGTCGTCGCCGATCGGCTCGAGGATGCGAGTAAGGACGGCGAGGGTAGCGGCGGCCTTCTTGCGGGGATGCTCGCCAGCCAGACCGGCAGCACGACGGATGCCGGCGATGGTCTCGGTCACCCGCGCATGCTGGGTCGGCAGGGCGACACCGGCCAGATGGTGCAGATAGCGGATGGCGGCACTGCGCAGCTGGATGGTGGTGACCGAGCAGCCGCGGCCGCGCTCGTGCGCCAGGAAGGCGACGATGTCCTCGGGCTGTGCCGGCAAGGCCTTCAGGTAATGGAGGTCGCACCAGTCGCACCAGGCGCGGACCCCGGCCCGGTAGGCCCGCCTGGTGTTCTCGGCCTTGGCCTGGCGGGCGTAGGCGTCGGCGGCGCGGCGTGCGGTGGCTAGGGTGCCGTCATGCAGCGGCACCACGGCGTCGGCGGCGTCGTCGAACCAAGCACGGATCAGCGCCGGCGGGTGGTTCAGCGGTGCCGGCCGCAGCACGATCGTCGGCTCAAGCTCGGGGTCAGGCGTCCGCAGGAGCCAGGTTTCGCCGTCGTCGGTCGGCTGGGTCAGGGGTGCATCTCCGGTGGCCCTGGATCGGGCATTGATCGGCCGATCCTACTCGGTTCCGTATGCCCGACAAGCACACTTATCGGACATAGGGAGATTGGAGTGATGGACGGTTAGTGGACGCCTAAGCTATAAAATAGCACGCTATATCAATGAGTTAGCCTGGTCCTGCAGGTTATGATCCTCGATGTAAACTATAAAAGCACTCTTGAGCTTGCGAAGTGCTGACTAAGGCAGGATGATCCGCGTCATCACGCCAATGCATCGATGCGCCGGCCGCGCGGGAGAGGGAGCTCAATGATTGCCAGCCCGCATCGGCTCTAGATTACGGGGACCTGCACCTGTTTCCCGCACAGGCTCGCCTGCGCGGACGACGGCGCGCCAGCACGAAAGTCATGTCGATGAGCCGGCCGCCATCGCCGCGGCAGCAGGCCGACGCCATCCGCCATGCGGGCCGGCGCGCCTGTCACGCCGGGCTGTCGGAGACGGTGAACCCGTATAACCAGTTCCTGGCTGCGAAACCCTGGATGCTGTGGCGTCAGGGCTGGCACCAAGGTGCTGAGGAGCGGGTCGACACAGCGATGGAGGTGATCGCGCTGTGTGAAGACTGTGCGGCGGCGGTCGAGAACGAAAAGGATCCGCCGGCTCGTCCCGGCCTGCTCGGCAAAATCAAGGCACGCTGGCCGGCGCATGACCTACTCGTGCGTGATGACGAAGACGCTGATAGGTCGGATGGCCCGGATGATGGCGTCGACCTGCCATTGATTGCGCCCTGTGCCGGCTGTGGCGACCCTTGGCCCGGGCCACGTTGGCACGCGCTCGCCGTCCGCCGCGCGTTGACGCCAAGTCCGCTCGGGCCACCGCCTCCATCCCGCGGTCCGGTGGCGATCGCTACCATCCTGTCGACGCTTCCCGCGCTCAAGCAGGCCGGCATCCTGATCCAGGCTTCTCAGCAGCCGGTATCCGCGTCGCCCTTCGACGAGAGCCTGTTGGCAGCCACGACCGGGGGGCGAACCCGGGGCCAGCTGATCCTGCTGACTGGCCAGCCCGGGAGCGGCCGCTCAAGCCTGGCGCTACAGATCGCCACCGTCGCCGCCGGCCAAAACGGCCCAGTGGCCTGGTTTGCGCATGACAGGAACGCTGGGCAACTTGCGACACACCTGCTGACGCAGGCTGGCCTGCCGACGAAACCTGCTGTGCCGCGGCGATCGCCGGTGACGCAGACAGTTGTGAACCGGCTTGCCACACTGGCGCTGCATGTCGACGATCAGCCTGAGCTCGCGGTCGACGCCGTGCGACAACGCTGCGCAGAGTTGGCGGCCGGCATCGGACTGGCCCTGGTCGTCATCGACTATTTCCAGCTGATGAAACTCGATCGGCGCGCCCCGAGCTTCGACGCGGCACTGCAGCTGGCGAAGCAGGATCTGCGCGCGATGTCGCGCGCCCTCGATGTGCCGGTGCTGATCATCGGCTCGCAGCGCCGTCAACAGCCAGGGGAGACACAGTCCCCGCCTGGCCGTGATCTGCAGCGGCTGGATCCGCACTCGGTGTGTGATCGTGTGCTCGTGCTGCAGCGTACCGGCGAGGCAGCGCAGCTGCTCATCGTCAGGCCGGTCGAGCCGGCGATCGCGATGCGTTTCGATCCGGTCGGCTTGCGCTTCGAGCCAGCAGCAGGTCTTGCCACATGAGCAGCACGGGTGAGGGCTTCAATGTTGCCGCTGTCCCGGCATCGGCGAGATCGGTGCTCTCTCCGGAGACGCAACGGGTCTATGCCGGCGCCTGGCGAGACTTCTGCATCTGGCGCACCGGCATGGGACTGGGATCGTCCCTGCCGGTGCCGGCGGAGCACGTCGTCGCCCACATTGAACGCCTGATGCCGGCCGCAAGCTCCAGCACCGTCAAGCTGCGGCTGGCGTCGATCGCCTTGCACAGCAACCAGCCAGGCAGCGTCTCCTGCACCGCCCACGCCGCCGTCCGCGCGGCGCTGCGTCGATGCCAGCGTGCTGCAGAGGGTTCGATCGAGCAGGCGGTGGTGACCCAACTCGCCTGTTGCGGCGAGGATCTGGCCGGCCTGCGTGACCGGGCGGTGCTGCTGATGAACCACGTCGGCGGCCTGGCCCCGGCCGACATCGCCGGGTTGGATCGGGAGGATCTCGAGTTCAGGAACACCGAAGTCGTCGTCCGGGTCCGGCTGCCCAACGCCCCGGTCGAGGAGCCGGGTCAGCCGGTGCATCTGCCGCGCCGCCACGGCGATCCGTTTTGCCCGGCCGTGGCACTCGAACGTTGGCTGCAGCGCTCCGGCATCCTGTATGGCGCGATCTTCCAGGGGGTCACTGTGCACGGAACCCTGGACCGCCGGCTGGGTGTTGTCGGCGTGCGGCGGATCCTGCAGCGGATCGAGACGCAGGCCGCTGCGCAGGCCATGCCAACGGCGCGACCCCTGGTGCCGGCAACTCCAACGCCGCGATCCAGCCTAAAGGTGCCGCTATCTGCTCGCACCGCGAAGACCAAACCGCCAGTGACCGCACGACGTGGACTCTCGTCCCGACCGCCTGCTCGGTGACTGGCGCCGATGGCATCCTGGCGCCGGCACGCACGGACTGGCTGCGACACGTCCTAACCGTGGCCGGTCCGATCGCCGAGGTCGCGGCATTCGAGCTGAAGGCGCGAGGCCCGTCGGCAGTGCCGTGGCATCTCGATCTCGATCATGAGGAGATGCGCCTGCTGGCGCCGATGGCGGCAGCCGGGCCGGCGGCACGCGGGCTGGCCCGAGCGCTGCGGGCACAGGTGGAGGCCCATCATCAGCGCGTGCTGGCGGCCGCGGATCAGCCCGGCGGCGGCTGCCCGCTCGACCTGCACCGGCTGGTGCCGATCCCGGCCCGCATCCTGCAGCTGGGTGACGACGCGCCGGCCAGCCGCCTCTGGCTGTGGACGCACTGGGGCACGCTGCAGCCGCTGCGGCATGTGCGTAGGCTGGACCCGGTGGCGGATCGCTGGCGCAAGCGCACGGTCCGGGTGGAATGGGAGTTCTGGTCGGCCGATTGGACCCCGTGGCGGGCCATCGTGCAGCTGCGGCAGGACTGGCCCAGCCTGAGGTTTGACGTTCGACCAGACTATGGCGATGCCGCTGATGGCTGAGGGTGAGGTCGGCATCCCGCCGGCACCCACCGACGTCACGGACGTCGACCCGGTTTGGGATGACTGGGAAACGCCGCCGCGTGTGCCGAGTATCCCCGAGCTGCATGTCGACGGTTTCGATGGACCGCTCGACCTGCTGCTGGACCTGGCCGAGCGACAACAGATCGATCTGGGCCGCCTGTCCGCACTGGAACTGATCACCCAGTTCGTCACGGCGATGCAGAGGTTAGCGGGGCAGGTGACGCTGGAACGGCGTGCGGACTGGCTGGTGCTGGCCGCCCGGCTGCTGCTGCTGCGATCGCGGCTGATGATGCTCCGCATCCGGGCTGCAGCGAGCTGGCTGGAGGGACGGCCGCAGCTGGGACAGGAGGTGTTTGCCCGGCCGCGGCAGAAACAGGACGGCCGCACCGAAACCACGATGGCGCTGCTGGAGGCATGCCTGGTGGTGCTGCGTGGTCCGCGCAGCCGTCCTGAGACGGCGCCGCTCTACCGGCCGGTGCTGACGCAGTTCTGGCGGGTGGACCAGGCGCTGGCGCGGATCCGCGAGCTGCTGGCGGTAGACCCGTTGGGCGGTGAGTTGGGGATCTTCCTGCCAGCGCTAGAGCCAGAAACGGGGCAGGGGGGCAACCGGACGACGCAGCCGCGCGGTGCGCTGGCGGGGACCTTCGTGGCGTGCCTGGAGATGGCCAAGCAGGGCGAAATAGATGCCGACCAGGACTGCCTGTTCGAGCCAATCCGGATCAGTCTGCCGCAGCCGCCGTTCCAAGTTGCCTAGGCGATCTAAAGCTGCTGTGGGTCAGGAAAAACAAAACTCTACCCGCCGTGCCTAAAATTCGCATTGGCGCATGGCTTGGTTCTAGACTCGTCACAGTGTTTCGCTCGAGGAGTCGACATGCAGGTTTCCGACAGCACGGTGCTTTCGCCAAGCGTAACGCCAGTATCGGACGCGCCGCGGTCGCACCGTAAGCCTGGCACCATCCCGGTCACCGTGCGGCTGGATCCGTTCCGCTATGATCGGCTGAAACGGCTGGTGCGACGCTTCTCGACGACAGGGCAAAACATCATCCAGACGGCCCTTGACCGGAGCATGGTCAGTCTTGAGCGGGAACGCGAGCGGGCGTCCCAAGCAGAGATCGCCGGGCAGAGCCTGCTGTTTGCGCCGGCACTCGATGCCGAGGCCAGCATCGCCCGCAAGCCGAAGCAGGACAGCTTTGCCTTCATCAGGCCGGAACCGACGGTGGCACTCACCTACAGGGCGACGGTGCCGATGCACCGCTGGCTGCATCGCCAATCAGCCGAGACCGGGATGACGATCCAGGAGATCATCACTGACGCCCTGAAGATGTCGAAGGGCGCAGATTAGTTTTACAGCGTCACGTAGAAACCCTCATCGAAGCCGATCGCCAACTCACATTGCTTTGGCGGCGCGTCGGGCAGTAAGCCAATTTACAGGAAGTTTCCAAGGCACAAACCGCAGCTCGATCATAGCTTGGGTAAGAGCAGACGCGTAGCTCGTAGACATGGCGTTGTTGCATGGACTGGGTGGGAGGCACGAGCTTGTTCTACCCCGGTGATCGCGTCAGAGGGCGGGAACGGAGAGTGACCTGGCGATCCGGATCATCTGGTTGAGAGCGCAGATGGCGATGGCGACCTCACCTTTGTGACCAGCGGTCGATCGTGCCCTGAGCTTTGAACCGATGATGTGTTTGTAGCGACCGATCGTCGTCTCCACGATGCTGCGTCGGCCATACCCATTGGCCTTCTGCCAAGCCATGCGTCCCTTCTCGGCAATGTCATGGACATGACGATCGCGAACGGTTTGGACCTCAGCGTCAGCCTTGACGATCGAAGATGCTCTCGGCGGGATGACGATATGAGGTGGTGGGTAATGCTGGCGTGCGGCGGCAGCGTCATAGACGGACGTGCCATCATAGGCGCCGTCGGCGATCACGCTGGCAATTTGCCCCTCCACCGTTGCCAGCAGCACCGCAACTTCTGATATGTCGCCGGTATCCTTGTCGGTCAGGCTGTGTGCCACGATCTCGCCGGTCTCTGCATTGACGGCCAGATGCAGCTTGCGCCACTGCCTGGGCGTGCGGCCGTGCTTCTCGGCATCCCACTCGCCCTGCCCGAAGACCTGCAGGCCCGTGCTGTCCAGCACGACATGAACGGGTTCGTCACGCCGTCCTGCACGCGGTTGACGTCTGGCAAAGGCGCGCCCCCGACGGCTCAAGGTCGAATGATCAGGCACGCAAAGATCCAGTCCGAGCAGACGCAAGACCGAGCGCGCGAAACCCTCTGCCTGGCGTAGAGCCAGATGGAAGACCAGGCGCAGGGTCAGCACCAGTTCGATCGCCACCTCGGCATAGATCGGTTGACCGCCCCGTGTCGTCCGGCGCGCGGCGTGCCATCCGGTCAGGGCCGCCTCGTCCAGCCACAACCTCAGATCACCACGTTGCCGCAGACCAGCCTCATAGGCCGGCCAGTTCATGACCCGGCGACGAGCCTTCGGGATGTGGTGGCGGCGAGACGCATTGTGCTTGAAGGGCATCCCAGCCATTTACCAGCTCACGAAAGTCGCGTCAGCCGGATGGTCCGCGTTGTGCTTGAAAGGCATCCTAGACCTTTATCAGGCCAGGAGAACCGCGTCAGCCGACCGGTCCATGCACCAACGCCACGTGGCATGCGAGCTGCTGCCATACAGTTGAACTAGATGAAGACCGGCCTTGGGCTCACAAGCTGCCCAATCAACGCAGATACTGTTTCGCAAAAATCTTTTTTAATACGGCCTATTTGATCATCTGCAAGACCAATAACAACGTATGCACGTCACGCAACGAGTTTGCGTGCCAGGGGTGTTTCACCATTGGCATCATTCACGAGGTTCTACTATGCCTGACGACAAGACCGGCCTACTCGCGGATCTGCGAACATCTGTCCAGGCGGCGCTTGCGCGCGCACAGGCCGAACGAGAGCACCTCGCAGCGGTTATGGCGGAGATAAGGTCGGTCTCAGCGCAAACTCACCGCGAAGTGCAAAACGCTCGATTTAGCCGGGAGGCACTGCGCCAGGCTTGGATAGAGCAGCGCTACCCAGCAACCGATCTCCACCCGAACACGCAAAAGCCGAAGGTTTAATACGCCGCGTCTCGGTGCCTCCATCATCGTCAATCTGAGGTTGCGGCCATTTGGCAATTTCGTCAGGCGCTTGCCGTCCCTTATTCGGCTGTGATGTCTCTATCGTCTCGGCTGGGTGGGCTTCCTGCTACAATACTCGGCGGTCGCGAGCTCCTCGGCGCCGTTCCCCACGGAGCCGCCGCAGGCGGCCTGAGCTTAGTGGCTGGAGGCGCCGTCATGCGGATTCCGGGGTCATGTCGCCCGGCATTTCGGGATGTGCTCGCCTACCGTTCCGATTTGAAGTCGCCCGGCTTGGCGGTTTTCGTCTGCGAGGTCCTGGAGCTCTGCTGGCCTGTTTAGGGGACGTTGGTGCATGGAGGCGGGGAGGTAGCTTGACCTGATTAGCCCGCCTATGTCGCAGGCATGCCATTCAAGCACAATGTCGCCCGCCGCCACCATATCCCAAAGCAGCGCCGGCGGGTGACGAACTGGCCGGCCTACGAGGCGGGCCTGCGACAGCGTGGCGACCTGACCATCTGGCTGGACGAGGCTGCACTGTCCGGCTGGAACGCGCCTCGCCGGACGACGCGCGGCGGCCAGCCGCTTTACTCCGATGCAGCGATCGAGCTGGTGCTGACGCTGCGGCTAGTCTTTCATCTGGCGCTGCGTCAGGCCGAAGGCTTCGCACGCTCTGTCCTGCGCCTGCTCGGCCTGGATCTGTCTGTGCCAGATCACACCACGCTCAGCCGCCGCGGCCGGGCGTTCGCCGATCGCCAACCGCGTGCCATGCGGCGCGACGAACCAGTTCATGTCGTATTGGACAGCACTGGGCTGCAGAGGTTCGGCCAGGGCGAGTGGGACGGCGAGAAGCACGGCCGCACTCCGCGACGATGGCGCAAGCTGCATCTGGCCGTCGATGCGCAGACCGGCGAGATCGTTGCACACGTCCTGACCGATCCCGACGTGGGCGATATCCCCGCCGTTCCTGTCCTGCTCGCGACGGTAGAGGGACCGATCGCCGGGGTCATTGCAGACGGTGCCTATGACGGCGCATCCGTCTACCAGGCGGCATCCATGCGCCAGCGTGATCCGCCACCTGACATCATCATCCTGCCCCGCGCGTCTTCAGTGATCAACGACAACGAGGCTGATGCCTTGACGGTCCGGGAACGTCATGTCCAATACATTGCCGAGAAGGGCCGCATGGCTTGGCAGAAGGCCACCGGGTATGGCCGCCGCAGCCTCGTGGAAACCGCGATCGGTCGCTACAAGCATAGCATCGGTCCGAAGCTGCGAGCCAGATCAGCGGATGGCCAGCGGGGCGAAGTCGCCATCGCCGTCAGCGCGCTCAATCGCATGATCCGAAACGCCAAGCCGATCTCGGTCCGTCAGAACTGACCCTCCGCACCAGGTAGGGATATCCCGCCGACCTTCCGGTCCGTGCACCAGCGCCTCGAGGGGGTCATTCTAGGTCCTTCAAAGGTCCGTGCACTGACGCCGTTTGGCGTTTGAACTTGATAGCCGGCGTAGGGCCAGGTTTGCTCTTACTTCGGCATCATGAGTTGGGTGTAATGTCCCCATCAGCCGGTCCCAGAACGTAAAGTGCGGTGCATAGTTGTAGTTGAAGAACCGATGATGCTGGTCATGATGCGTGACGCTGTTGAACGGCGATGGTGGGGACACGAGCCCGCCGCCATGCTCCACGCCCGAGTGGCCAATAATTCCGCTGACATGATCGTAGACCTTGTGAGCAAAAAGTACGATCGGGGCAATCGGCAGGATGATGTGCGCCGCCATCCAATAAGATTGCAGGAAAAGGTTATCGAGGAGGGTGTCGCTATTATTCGACCAGGCTACGGTAGGCAGACTCAAATGATGCCATCTATGGATTGGGCGATAGAACAGCTTGGTATGCAACAACCTGTGCATCCAGTAAAACCACGTATCGTAGGCAATCATTGAAACCATAAAAGATAATGGTATCGACCAGATGTTATCAGGCCACGCCACAAAGCCAATATGCAATTTGGTATACAGAGTGTGGCCGATAGCGAACATCAACGAGATGCTGGCGAGCGACCTGACACTCTGACTAATATCGCGCCGCACTTTGACGGAGGAAAGTGACCTACCCCGAAAGATTTTGTCTACACGCGATGGATCGTTGGAATAGAACCACCACCCCACCACAAAGTAGATCGTCAGCAACAGCCCATAAACGACTAAAGTCGTGCCAAGAAGGTAAAGACCTACATTCAAAAGCATTATACTTCCTCTACCATACTGTTGCCGGTGTCACGCAGAGGCGAGATTTAATCGTCGCAGGAACCTACAACGCACGCCAGTATACCTAATCGGGCTCAGGAGGGCACTATACCGGCACATATAACGCTTACTCAAATGCGATCTTAGCTCGACTTTGGCCATTTAGGCGGCATAGCGAGCTGTGGCCATCAAAGCGATGATTGTCGCTGCTGGACGCAGCTTTCCTGCTGAGCGCAACTGGCCTTTGCGGATCATGTGCATGATCTCGATGCCGGCGATCGTGCTCGCCGCCGACCAGAAACTCTTGAAGCCGAGCATCGGGGCGTTGGTGCACGGACCTTTGAAGGACCGAGAATGACCCCCTCGATGCGAAGTGTCAGGCGCGGCGGACGGAAACGGGCTTGGCGGTCCTGATCATGCGGTTAAGTACGGCAACCGCGAGAGCGGCCTCGCCCTGCTGACCTGGCAGGGTGCTGGCGCGGAGCTTCGGGCCGATCAGGTGCTTGTAGCGGCCGATCGCCGTTTCAACGAGGCTGCGCCGGCCGTAACCAATCAACTAATCCCGCAATGGTCCTGCACATCGATCCGGACGACGCCGATCCGGCGCTTGTCGCTGGCGTCTAATTCGCTCGCGCACTGGTCGGTGCCAAGACTGCGGCCTTCTTGGTGGCGGTCGATGAGCAGGCGGTGTTGGTTCGGTCCATGATCATCGATGCCGGGTATCTGGTTGCGAAAGCCCGTCTGGCGGGTAAGGCGTTCGAAGTCGGGGACAAGACGAATGGCGCCGGATCGCCAGCCCGGAGTGACCGGTGACGTGGGGGACGGCGTAACAAAAGCCCGTAGCTACGTCCGCACCATGTACGGCAACGCCTCTCGAAAGCGTGACACACGGACCCGTGAGCTATATAGGTCAGCTGGGACCCGTCGTTCGGCAACCCAAAGGCAAGTATGAGAGCGGATCGTCCATGCCAACATATCGCGTCTATCCACTCGACGTGGCTGGGCACATTAAGGGGGCGGGATCCGACGTTGAGTGCAGCGACGACGATGACGCATTCAACTTTGCTAGCGCGCTTGTGGCAACCGGCAATTACGTCGAGGTCTGGCGAGGCACCAAGAAGGTGTGTTGCAAGCCGGTGTGACGCGGTTGGCTAACACGTGTAAGCGCTGAATGCGGTTGCTACCGGCGAACAAGCAAAGCGACATCACGGTCAGCGGACACCACCTACCTTACAGATGACATAGCAAATAAACCGATACGTCCGGGAGCGGAATGCTCAACTTGAGCATTTTACATCCTAAGCCTACAGGTGGGTTGAGCTATGCGCTTTCCAACAGTCCCTCGGCACGCCGGAGGTAAATCTCGTGGCAAGTTAGATGTCGCAAGATGGTCACACCTGTAGCGCTCAATACACACTCGGCCGAGCCTCCTGCGCTTGTGAGACCCATTGCAAGTGCCCTGTAGAAGCGCGTCCGAGATCGATCGCGGTGGGGTCCCGGATGGTGGGTAGGCTAGAAGCAGAGATTGCAGTGTTGCAGGGCGTTGGTGCATGGATGCGGGAGGTAGCATCGCCGGAGTAGGCCGGCTACGCCGCGATCATGCCGTCCAAGCACAATGCCACCCGCCGCCATCGCATCCCCGAGCAGCGCAGGCAGGTAACGAACTGGCCGGCCTACGAGGCAGGCCTGCGGCAGCGTGGCGACCTGACTATACGGCTTGACGAGGCTGCGCTATCGGGCTGGAACGCGCCGCGCAGGACGACACGAGGTGGCCAGCTGCTCTACACGGACCTAGCCATCGAGTTGGTGCTGACGCTGCGGCTGGTCTTCCATCTGGCGCTGCGCCAAGCCGAAGGCTTCACCCGTTCGGTACTGCGCCTGCTGGGCCTGCACCTTTCTGTGCCGAACCATACCAACACTCAGCCGCCGTGGTCGGGCGTTCGCAGGTCGCCGACCGCGTTCCGCACAGTACGGCGGGCCAGTCCATGTCGTGCTGGACAGCACCGGACTGCAGACGTTTGGCCAGGGCGAGTGGGATGGCGAGAAGCACGGCCGAACACCGCGGCGATGGCGAAAGCTGCATCTGGCCTCGCCGCTGAAACCGGCGAGATCGTGGCGCACGTCCTGATTGATCCCGATTTGGGTGACATCACCGCCGTCCCTGTCCTGCTCGCGACGGTGGAGGGATAGATCGCCGACGGCGCCTATGACGGCGCGTCCGTCTACCGGGCGGCATCTCCGCGCCAGCGCGATCCGCCACCTGACATCGTCATCCCGCCGCGTGCGTCCTCGGTGATCAACGACAGCGAGGCCCATGCCGCGACAGCCCGGGATCGTCATGTCCGAAACATTGCTGAGAGGAGCCGCATGGCCTGGCAGAAGGCAACCGGCTACGGGCGCCGCAGCATCGTCGATACCGCGATCGGCCGCTGCAAGCACGGCATCGGTGCGAAACTGCGAGCCAGATCAGCCGATGGCCAGCGGGGCGAAGTCGCCATAGCCGTCAGCGCGCTCAATCGCATGATCCGAACAGCCAAGCCCGTATCGGTTCGGGCATCCTAAAGTTATCCGCAGGTAGGGTGGTCCAAACCCTGTAGACGATCCATGCACCAACGCCGAGCGGATACCCAGGGTCGAGATCGCCGGGCAAAGCATGCTGTTCGAGCCAGCGGTCGACAATCAGGTCAGCACCGTCCGGAAACCGCGTCAGGACAGCTTCGCTTTCGTCCGGCCGGAACCGACCGTGGCAGTGACCTACCGGGCGACGGGGCCGGTGCACCGCTGGCTGCACTGAGTGGCGGCTGAACGCCGGATCACCATCCAGGAGTGTAGCACGGCAATCTGGATGAGAATCGCATTGCCTCGTCTGAAACGCTCCTTTGCTGTTACCCGTTGCCTCATCTGATCTGCT
Source organism: Lichenicola cladoniae (assembly GCF_013201075.1). Lineage (NCBI taxonomy): Bacteria > Pseudomonadati > Pseudomonadota > Alphaproteobacteria > Acetobacterales > Acetobacteraceae > Lichenicola > Lichenicola cladoniae. Next base: position 70,973 of record NZ_CP053709.1, read on the forward strand.
CCCCACCGAGGTTCATCGGTGGGGGCAAACATGGGGCGGATCAGCATGGCGACGCGTGACGAGTTGGTGGCGGCGGTGGCCGGGCGCTATGCGGTGGGCAACCGATTGGAGCGAGGCAGGATCCTCGACGAGTTCGCCGCGGTGACAGGCCATCACCGCAAGCATGCGATGCGCCTGCTGCGCGCCGGCATGGCACGTGACACTTCTGGCCCCAGGCCGGCGCGACGGCTTTACGGAGAGGCGATCCGCCAGGCGCTGGTCGTGATCTGGGAGGCGTCGGACCGGATCTGCGGCAAACGCCTGCATCCGCTGGTGCCGACCCTGATTGAGGCGATGGAACGCAACGGCCATCTGGATCTGGCTCCCGAAGTCCGCATTGGGTTGTTATCGGTGAGTGCGGCCACGATTGACCGGGCCTTGCGGGAAGCGCGCGGACCGACCGGACCGCGGCGGCGGCGCACGCCACCCTCGGCGGCGATCCGGCGCAGCGTGGCCGTGCGGACGTTCGATGACTGGGACAATCCAGCGCCGGGCTTCATGGAGGCTGACCTGGTTGCCCATAGCGGGCCCACGGCGAAAGGCAGTTTCGTGCAGACGTTGACCCTGACTGATATCGCGACGGCTGGACCGAGTGCGCGCCGGTTCTGGTGCGTGAGCAGACGCTCCTGACGGAAGTGCTGAGCGAGATCCGCAAAGTGCTACCGTTTCCCTTGCTTGGGTTCGACACCGATAACGACAGTGTTTTTATGAACGAGACGCTTCTGAATTACTGCGCAGGATCGGGTATCGAATTTACGCGTTGCCGCCCCTACCGGAAGAACGACCAAGCCTGGCTGGAGCAGAAGAACGGCGCCGTCGTCCGTCACATGGTGGGCTACCGCCGGTATGAGGGCCTCGAGGCTGCGGCCATGCTGGCCCGCCTGTATCGATCCCTGCGGCTGTTCGTGAATTTCTTCCAGCCTTCGTTCAAGCTGGCGGAGAAGTCTCGCGATGGCGCCAAGGTCAGAAAGCGTTACCACGCACCGGCGACGCCATATCAGCGATTGATTGCGGATCCGCGGACCAGCGAAGCGGTGAAGAACCAGGTGGCAACGACGTATGCGGGGCTTGATCCGGTCTGGCTGTTGAGCGAGATCCGCGACGTGCAGCAGCGACTGGTTGAGATCGCCGACCGGCCCGCGGTTGGTAAAATGATGCCGCCGACGGTCCCGACGCTGGCTGAATTCCTGTCAGGCCTGCGCACGGCATGGCAGGATGGCGAGGTGCGTCCGACAAGCCTGCCAAAGGGAAAGGCAAAACGCGGCCGCCGCCGTCCCGACCCGTTCGTAACGGTGACGGTGCAGGTTCGGAACTGATTCGAAGCTGAGCCATGGCGGACATCGCGTGAGCTGCTTGAGCGGCTACAGAAGGAGCAGCCTGGAATTTATCCGCCTGGACAGATCAGAACCCTGCAGCGACGCGTGAAGGGGTGGCGAAGCGAGGTCGCTCATAAGCTGGTGTTTGGGCCGGCGGTGACACCTACGAACGCCACCGTTGATGCGGTAACGGGAGCATCAACATGAGGCATGGGGAACATTCTGGTGAGGCAAGCGCCCGCGGTTCGGGAGCATCAGCGAATGAGGCAATACGTCTCGCACCTTGATTGCCGCGCAACACAGGAGATCATCAACGACGCGCCTATGGCGCCTCGCGGTGGCGAATGACTTGACAGACGACGGTTAGCCGCGACCGGGTTTCGGCCTAAACGACCTCAGCAGCAGGAAATATTGGCATGAGATACCGCAGGCTCGATGACAGCGACATCACGATCTCAAAGATCGCGTTCGGGTTGTGGCTGACCACGGCCGGCGGGGTTCAGAGGGACACGGCGATGCGACCTGAAGCGCGACCAGCTCGGACCGGCGGAACGCCCCGGCCATGCCGAGTGTCAGCAGGGCGCGATCGCGCTTACCCTTCAACGTATCCTGCACATGATCGAGCATCGCCTTGATTCTATTGGCGTTCGCCGGCGCCTTTTGGTTCGGTGCGATGCGGTGCCATGCGTGTTGCGGATGCCGGGCAGCACTGCGCGAACCTGCTTAACATCGGTGGGCGAGGGGAGGGCGGCGAGGCGATGGGCATACCGGATCGCGGACATCTTGCGGGTGAGGGCGGACGCCTTCACGCCGTCCCTCGCTTCCGACACGAGGAGGGCCGCAACCGTGTTGGCGCTTGCCGGCAGCGCTTCGACCTGTGGTGCTCGTCGCACGAATGGGTAAAGCAGCGGAAATCGGATCGATACCCCCGCCGTGTGGCCTCCGATTTCTCCGCCAGACCGTATTCGCGCACCGCGTCGGCTTCAGCGACTGAAAGCACTACCTCCGAAACCCGCGCGGCGACTGATTTTCCAACCATCGCCTGTCGTTTTCTGGGTATCGACAGGTGAGTTTATCACTAGACCACATGTTCGCCTGAGACAGGGCGACCCGTTTCACAATATGCAGGTTGTCGAGGGTTGTGCTGGATCGTTCAGCGCAGAGCCTCATGCATAGGGAGACGGGTCTTGGAAAAGCTTATCACCTACGTCGGGCTTGATGTTCACAAAGAGACAATCGCCGTGGCGCTTGCAGACGAGGGCAAGCGGGGAGATGTGCGTGAGCATGGCACGATCGCCAACACCGCTGCTGCTCTGACAAAATTGGTGAACAAGCTTGCAAAAGATGGTCGTGAGCTGAAGTTCTGCTACGAGGCCGGGCCATGCGGTTACGGTATCCAGCGTCAGCTGAGTGTGGCCGGGCACGAATGTATTGTCGTTGCACCCTCGCTGATCCCGATCAAGGCAGGCGACCGGATCAAGACGGACCGGCGGGACGCGATCAACCTCGCCAAGTTGCACCGGGCTGGCGAGTTGACGCCGGTCTGGATCCCCGATCAGGCGCACGAAGCTGTCCGCGATCTCGTGCGTGCCCGTTTGGCGGCTGTGCGCAGCTTACGCCAGGCTCGTCAGCAGTTGTCCGGGTTTCTGCTACGGCACAGCCTGCATTATAGCCGCCCGGCCTGGACGCTGATGCACAGACGCTGGCTGGCGGAGCTGCGTTTCAAACAACCCGTGCATTATCTGGTCCTGGAAGATTGTCTTGCCGTCATCGAAGCAGCGACGGCACGGCGAGATCGTCTCGAGGCTCACATTCGGGCGGCATTGGCGGACTGGTCGCTCGGCCCGGTCGTGCGCGCCTTGCAGGCTCTGCGTGGCGTCGCCCTGGTGGCAGCGGCAACCTTGGTGGCCGAGCTTGGCGACATGACGCGCTTTACCAACCCGCGCCAGCTCATGGCCTACCTGGGTCTGGTGCCATCGGAACATTCGAGCGGCGGCAAACGGCGCCAGGGAGGGATAACCAAAGCGGGCAACGGTGCAGCACGACGGATGCTGATCGAGGCTGCATGGACCTACCGGTTCCCGGCCCGGATCAGCCGGGATCTGCTGTTGCGGCAGGAAGGCGTGTCCGGGCCCATCCGCGAAACGGCGTGGAAGGCCCAGACCCGACTATGCGGGCGCTATCGCAAACTCTCTCATACCGGCAAGTCGGCAAAGATCGTGACCACGGCAATCGCACGTGAATTGAGTGGTTTTGTTTGGGCGATTGCCAAGCATGTCGAGGCTGCCGCCGCCTGATCTGTTTTATCTGATTGAACACGACGGTAAGGAGAACAGCAGCACCTCGATGCATCCAAAGCTGGGCAGGGCTGGAGGCACGGTCACGGCCAGGAGAACCCTCGGAAACATCTACAGCCGGATTTTTGTCCGACGCTGGTTTTCTAGACAGAGGACGCTCCGCGACGTATCCCCGGTCCGGCGGTAACCAACCCGCGTATCAGAGCATGATCAACCGTCGTTTCATGATCGTGCCTCCTGCCTTACCCAGCTGCGGCTATGCTGAACAGCCTGTCATACGGGCGCAGATTCACCATGCCTGCAGCTTGAAGTGGCGAACATTAGAGATGTTTCGTCCCAAGTTTTGATGGTGCATTCTTATCCGGTGGATGGAAGGAAGCATTATGGGCCAGGTTCTGCATGGCTGTGCCACAACGACTGCGGCGATCCGTCGAGCGATACAGCATAGTCAAGAGAGCCTGAGGGCTCTTGCCCGGCGCTACGGCATCAACCAAAAAACCGTCGCAAAGTGGAAGCAGCGGACCTCAGTCACGGACCAGCCAACCGGTCCAAGAGACCTGAAATCGACCGTGTTGTCGGTTGAGGACGAGGCCATCATCGTGGCATTTCGTCGCCATACGCTGCTGCCGCTCGACGACTGTCTTTACGCCCTGCAGGCCACCATCCCGTATTTGACCCGCTCGTCACTACATCGCTGTCTGCAACGCCATGGCATCTCTCGCTTGCCTGACGTCACCGGTGACAAGCCCGACAAGCAGAGATTCAAGGAATATCCGCTCGGCTACTTCCACATCGACATCGCCGAGGTTCGCACCGAGCAAGGCAAGCTCTACCTTCTCGTCGCCATCGACCGGACTTCGAAGTTTGCTTTCACCGAGCTGCATGAGAAAGCCACCGGGCAGGTCGCCGGCGACTTCCTTCGCGCCCTCATCAAAGCCGTGCCCTACAAAATCCACACCGTCCTGACAGATAACGGCACCCACTTCACAACACCCGGAAACGTCTGCTCGGCCGCGGCCGAGATCCGGGCCGCCATGGACAGCGGTCAACTCTTCCGGGCGCACTCGTTCGAGTATGCGTGCGCTCAGAACAACATCGATCACCGACTGACCAAGCCGCGCCACCCGTGGACCAACGGGCAGGTCGAACGCATGAACCGGACCCTCAAGGAAGCCACCGTCAAGCGATACCACTATGAGAGCCACGACCAGCTCAAAAGCCACTTGGCGGACTTCGTCACCGCTTATAATTTTGCCCGCCGCCTGAAGACCCTCAAGGGCCTCACACCTTATGAATTCATCTGCAAAACCTGGACAAACGAGCCACAGCGATTCATCGTAGACCCGATCCACCAAATGCCGGGACTAAACATCTCTAATGTTCGCCACTTCAAGCTGCAGGCATGGTGAATCTGCGCCCGTATGACAGGCTGTTCAGCATAGCCGCAGCTGGGTAAGGCAGGAGGCACGATCATGAAACGACGGTTGATCATGCTCTGATACGCGGGTTGGTTACCGCCGGACCGGGGATACGTCGCGGAGCGTCCTCTGTCTAGAAAACCAGCGTCGGACAAAAATCCGGCTGTAGATGTTTCCGAGGGTTCTCCTGGCCGTGACCGTGCCTCCAGCCCTGCCCAGCTTTGGATGCATCGAGGTGCTGCTGTTCTCCTTACCGTCGTGTTCAATCAGATAAAACAGATCAGGCGGCGGCAGCCTCGACATGCTTGGCAATCGCCCAAACAAAACCACTCAATTCACGTGCGATTGCCGTGGTCACGATCTTTGCCGACTTGCCGGTATGAGAGAGTTTGCGATAGCGCCCGCATAGTCGGGTCTGGGCCTTCCACGCCGTTTCGCGGATGGGCCCGGACACGCCTTCCTGCCGCAACAGCAGATCCCGGCTGATCCGGGCCGGGAACCGGTAGGTCCATGCAGCCTCGATCAGCATCCGTCGTGCTGCACCGTTGCCCGCTTTGGTTATCCCTCCCTGGCGCCGTTTGCCGCCGCTCGAATGTTCCGATGGCACCAGACCCAGGTAGGCCATGAGCTGGCGCGGGTTGGTAAAGCGCGTCATGTCGCCAAGCTCGGCCACCAAGGTTGCCGCTGCCACCAGGGCGACGCCACGCAGAGCCTGCAAGGCGCGCACGACCGGGCCGAGCGACCAGTCCGCCAATGCCGCCCGAATGTGAGCCTCGAGACGATCTCGCCGTGCCGTCGCTGCTTCGATGACGGCAAGACAATCTTCCAGGACCAGATAATGCACGGGTTGTTTGAAACGCAGCTCCGCCAGCCAGCGTCTGTGCATCAGCGTCCAGGCCGGGCGGCTATAATGCAGGCTGTGCCGTAGCAGAAACCCGGACAACTGCTGACGAGCCTGGCGTAAGCTGCGCACAGCCGCCAAACGGGCACGCACGAGATCGCGGACAGCTTCGTGCGCCTGATCGGGGATCCAGACCGGCGTCAACTCGCCAGCCCGGTGCAACTTGGCGAGGTTGATCGCGTCCCGCCGGTCCGTCTTGATCCGGTCGCCTGCCTTGATCGGGATCAGCGAGGGTGCAACGACAATACATTCGTGCCCGGCCACACTCAGCTGACGCTGGATACCGTAACCGCATGGCCCGGCCTCGTAGCAGAACTTCAGCTCACGACCATCTTTTGCAAGCTTGTTCACCAATTTTGTCAGAGCAGCAGCGGTGTTGGCGATCGTGCCATGCTCACGCACATCTCCCCGCTTGCCCTCGTCTGCAAGCGCCACGGCGATTGTCTCTTTGTGAACATCAAGCCCGACGTAGGTGATAAGCTTTTCCAAGACCCGTCTCCCTATGCATGAGGCTCTGCGCTGAACGATCCAGCACAACCCTCGACAACCTGCATATTGTGAAACGGGTCGCCCTGTCTCAGGCGAACATGTGGTCTAGCCCAAAGCAGTTTGACCCTCATCAGTGCTTTTGCCGCCGCCTGCAGCAATCCGGTCTCGTTTTGCGTCGCGGCGCTTCGCGTAATCTTCCTGATCGGCCTATGGGGCCGCTGCAGTCCTGTCCAAGGTGAGCGCCGCGATCATCAGCGCGAGGTGGGAAAAGGCCTGCGGGAAGTTGCCGACTTGCCGGCCGGCTTTTGCGTCATATTCCTCCGAAATCAATCCGACGTCGTTGACCAATCCGATCAGCTTGTTGAAAAGGGCTTCGGCTTTGTCCTGACGCCCTTGCAAGGCATAGGCGTTGACCAGCCAAAACGAGCAGGGCAGGAAGGCGCCCTCGCCTGGCGGCAGACCGTCCCCTGCATCCTCGCCATCTGTGCGGTAGCGCAGGACGAAGCCGTCGACCAACAGCTCGCGCTCAACCGCTGCGATGGTGCCCTGCACACGCGGATCATCGGCGGGCAGGAAGCCAACTCTTGGGATCAGCAGCAAGCTGGCGTCCAGTTCGGGCCGGCCATAGCTCTGGGTAAAGGTGTTGCGGGCGGTATCGAACCCTTTGCTGCAGATATCGCTGTGCATGCGGGCGCGGATGTCCTTCCATCGCTCGACCGGGGCGGGCAAGTCGAAGGCTTCGGCGTCTTGAATTGAACAGTCCAGCGCAACCCAAGCCATCACCTTGGAGTGTGTAAAGTGGCGGCGGCCGCCTCTTACCTCCCAGATGCCGTCATCCGGCTGCTCCCAGATGCGTTCGAGATGCTCGACGAACAGAACCTGGTTTGTCCACCCGACATGCGGTTCGGCAAGCTTTCCGGCACGTGCGATGTGCAGCGCGCCAATGACTTCGCCGTGGATGTCGAGCTGCAGCTGCTCTGAGGCGGCGTTGCCAATGTTGACCGGAGCAGAGCCCTCGTAGCCGGGCAGCCAGGAGGGCGACCACTCGACCAGGCGTCGCTCGCCACCGACACCATACATGATCTGCAGCTCTTCGGGGGTTCCAGCGACAGCACGATGCAGCCACTGGTACCAGGCTCTCGCCTCCTCTCGATAGCCGCCCTCCATCAGCGCGATCAGCGTCAAGGACGCGTCGCGCAGCCAGCAGAACCGGTAGTCCCAGTTGCGTACGCCCCCAAGTTGTTCGGGGAGCGACGTCGTGGGGGCTGCGACGATACCGCCGGTGGGGGCATAGGTCAGCGCTTTGAGCGTGAGCAGGGAGCGCAGCACGAGCTGGCGCCACCGACCCTTGTACCTGCACTGCGCCGACCAGTCGCGCCAGAAGGAATCCGTCCGCTGCAGCGCCTCGTCGGCTTCGAAAGCGGCTGGCAGCGGAAGATGCGACTGGCCCCAGCCCAACGTGAAGTCCACGTGCTCACCTGCGCTGATGTCGAAGGTGGCGAAGGTGCTGCGGTCGCGTCCTTCCAGCTCCACTGGCGTGCGCAGCACGACGAGATTGGGACCAAGGACGGCGCTGATGCCGCCGCCATCCTCGAGCTGCGTCACCCAGGGTGTCGAGGAGCCATAGTCGAAGCGCAGGCTGATCTGCATATGCATGGCCACGCGTCCGGAGCGTCCTTCAACCCTACGTACAATCGACGAGTTTTCACGTCCGATCGGCATGAAGTCGATCAGCGCAATGCTGCCCTGCTTGGTCTCGAAGATTGTCTCGAGCACCATCGTGTCGCCGCGATAGCTGCGGCTGATCCGGGCCTCAGCATCGTCCGGCGCCAGCAACCAGCGCCCGTTCTTGGAGGTTCCGAGCAGGGCGGCAAAGCAGGCTTCACTGTCGAAACGCGGCCAGCACAGCCAGTCGATCGAGCCATTACGTCCGACCAACGCCGCACTCAGGCAGTCGCCGATCAAGGCATAATCCTCGATCCGCAGTGGGGCATCACTGTCAGGCGTGTCCATCTTGCTCTCCATTGCTGTGTTTGCGTCATTGGGGCGGCCTACTGGGCCTGCAGCAGACCGTTCAACTCGCTGTCGTTGGGACAAGCGCCGCGCGCGTGGAACAACCACGCAGAGACCCACTGGATGTAGGCCAGGATGCGGTCGCACAGGCCTATCACTCGGAACAGGTGTACGACGATGCGCGCCTCCTCGGGCCTGATGCCCCGGTACTCCTGAGGCCGGCTGTAGCGAGTGAGCTCGCTGATCGCTCCGGCTAGCTCGACGCCGTTCAGACCACCCCCAACACCGATAAAAGCCAGAAGTCGCTTAACCTCCCAGGCGTCTCGGCGGCTTTCCGCACACTTGAAGGCACCGAGCAACCGCTGGCGCATCGTAGCGGGATCCTGCAGGGTCTTGAGGCCAACCGCGTGCGCCGCCCACTGATCATTACCGCACCAGCTCAACACGGCGCCGCAGGCGATGATCAGCTGGTGGTAGGCGAGCACACCGATTGCGCCGACCGACACAAAACGGGCCTTGGTATCGATGCCGTCCACCTCCCCGAGCAGGAGCTTGGCATTCGGATAGGACGCCAAGATGGACCGGATGGGTACTGCGATATCCACACCCGACAATTCCGCCGCCGCCACCTGATAAAGCAGGAGCTGAAACAGATGGTCGTTGCTGCGGTTGATCAGCACCACATCGATGGGCAGCTTGGCGAGGGCTTGCACAGCGCAAGAGCCGCCGAACCCGGCCCCGATGACGACCATGCGCGGACGGGCTGGCTTGCTGTGCATTCCTGACTTCATTCGTCTCCGAGGGGCAGCCAGTGGCGACCATCACTTCCCAACAGCGCGTCCGCTTGGGCCGGGCCCTGACTGCCTGCGGCGTAGGTCTCGACCTGACCTTCGCCAGCGCGCCAGGAGTCCAGCACCGGCTGCACCGCCGTCCAGCTCGCGTCGATAGCATCGGCACGCTGGAACAGCGTCGTGTCGCCGACCATGCAGTCGTAGAGCAGCGTCTCGTAGCCAACGCTGGGCTTTTCATCGAAGAAGTCCTTGAAGTGCGCGGACGTCTGCACCCGGCCGAGCTTCATCTGCGGCCCCGGAACCTTGGCATCAAACTGGGTCTCGATGCCCTGTTCGGGATCGATCAAAATGCGCACGACGTTCGGCGTCAACTTCTCGACCCGCGTGTCGCGAAACAACCGATAGGGCGCCGGCTTATGGTGGATGGAGATCACCGTTTGCCGGCCGGCCAGGCGCTTGCCGGTGCGCAGGTAGAACGGGACGCCGGCCCAGCGCCAGTTCTCGATGGAGAGTTTCAGCGCGATGTACGTCTCCGTCTTACTGTCTAGCGCGACGCTGGGCTCGCCGCGGTAGCCAGGAACGTCCTCACCGGACTGGCTGCCCGCTCCATACTGGCCACGCACTACCTCGTCGGGTTGTAGCGGCCGGATCGCCTCCATCAGCTTTGCCTTCTCGTTGCGCACGGCCTCGGCGTCGAACGAGTTCGGCGGTTCCATCGCCACCATGCAGAGCAGCGTGAACAGGTGATTGGGGATCATGTCACGCAGCGCCCCGGTGGGCTCGTAGAAGGCGCCGCGCTTCTCGACGCCGACCGTCTCGGCCGCGGTGATCTGCACGTGGTCAATATACTCGCGACGCCAACTTGGCTCGAACAGCCCGTTGGCGAAGCGCACGGCCATAATGCTCTGCACCGTCTCTTTGCCCAGAAAGTGGTCGATCCGGTAGATCTGGCTCTCGTCGGCCTGCCCGAGGATCTGAGTGTTCAGCGCTTGTGCGGTTGGCAGGTCGGAGCCGAACGGCTTCTCGATGATCACGCGCCGGAACATACCGTCAGACTGCTTGAGCAGTCCCGCCTTACCGAGACCATCGACTATAGTGCCGAAGAAGCGTGCCGACACTGCCAAGTAAAAGATCGTGCTGTCGTCGCCGATGGCCTGGCCGATCTTCCTGAAAACCTCGTCTTCGCTGAAGTCGCCCTGGAGATAATGCATGCGGTCCGTGACCCAACCCCAGCGCGCTTCGTCTATCTCGGGCGTGTAGAATTCCGCGGCGTTGTCCTTAGTGAAGGATTGCATGGTTTCGGTGAGCGACTGCTTCCAGGCATCGTCGCTGCTGTCACCGCGGTCGACGCCGTACAGGTTGAAGTCGTCCGGCAACAGGTCGCTGCAGGAGAGGTTGTAGAGTGCCGGCATCAGCAGGCGCTTGGTCAAGTCGCCGCCTGCGCCAAAGATCACCAGCTTGCAGGCGGGTGCCTTGGAGACGCCGGCGGCACCGTTTTGATGATCAGTCATGACTTAAGCCCTTGATTTGGGATGTCGTCTTTCGACGCCGCGCTGTGAGGGCTACCGTTGCATCTGCATGATGCGGTCCATCGGCATCATGCTGTGGTCGAGGTGGCCCATGATGAACAGTGAGCCGCCGATCAGCAGCAGAACAATCAGAACCCCGAAGGCGAGCGCCATGACGTTGTTGAAGCTGTCCGGACCGCTGGTGATGTGCAGAAAGAACACGACATGCACGCCAATCTGCGCGATCGCCAGAACCAGGAGCGCAATCGGTATGCTTGGCGTCCAGACCAACGTGGTGCGCGCGACAGCGAACGACACGATGGTGAGCAACGACGCGAGAACGATGCCGACCGTGTAGGCGCGTATGCCGTGGGCGATGTCGCTGCCGTCCGCCCGCTCGTCACCTGGTGCGGTGTCGCTGTAATGCAGCTCTTCGGACCCTGAGGCATGATCCTGGCTCATGGCCGCACTCCTTCGCAGTAGACCACGGTAAACAGGGCGACCCAGATGATGTCGAGCGTGTGCCAGAACAGGCTGAAGCACAGCAGGCGCCTCATGATGTCGGGTCGGAATCCCTTGGCGTAGACTTGGGCCATCATCGTGAGCAGCCAGAGCGATCCGGCGGTGACATGCAGTCCATGGCAGCCGACCAGGGCGAAGAAGCCCGAAAGGAAGGCGCTGCGGGTCGGGCCGTTGCCGGCTGCGACCATCCCGTAGAACTCATCAATTTCCAGCGCCAGGAAGCACAGCCCGAACACGAAGGTGACCATCATCGCGCCGTAGAACCACGCCTTGCTGCGCGCCCGGCTGGCTACGCTAGCCAGGCCGCAGGTGAAGCTCGAGGCCAGGAGGCAGCCGGTCTCGATCTCGGTGTTGCAGAGGTCGAACAGCTGCCGTCCGCCCGGCCCTCGAGCGGTCGCGCCGACCAACACCGTGTAAGCGGCGAAAAACGCCGAGAACATGATGATATCGCTGATGAGGAAGACCCAGAAGCCGTAGCCGGTGATGATCCGCTTCGAGGGCAGTTCCTTGGCCGCGTGCTCCGAGGTCCGCCCTCTGTCTCGTGCGGAGTCGCCTCGTCCGAGCTGGTAGGGATCGGCGCCCCCCTGAGTGGATGCCCCGTGAAACGCGCTCATCGGACAGCCTGCACGCGGACGAGGTCGGCAAGCGCCCTGCTGCGGGCGCGCCGGTTGGCGCCGTCGATGGTGGCGACGAGGGCAGCCGGGATGACGTACTCGGCCTCATCACGCCAAGCGAAAACGACGAACGTCACCAGGGAGCCGAGCAGGCCCAGGATGACCAGCCACCAGATGTGCCAGATCAGGGCAAACCCCATGAAGGTTGAGAAGAGCGCGCAGATGAAGCCGGTCGGGCTGTTTCGCGGCAGCTCAATGTCGGTATAGACGGGTTCCTCGGGAAGGTGCGCCTGCTCCAGCGCGCGCTGTTTGACCCCCCAGTAGGCTTCCTCCCCATGCACCTCCGGGAGCATGGCGAAGTTGAACGCCGGTGGCGGCGATGCGGTCGCCCACTCAAGCGAGCGGCCGTTCCAGGGATCGCCGGTCTCGTCGCGCAGCTCGTCTCGCCTACGAATGCTGACCACGATCTGGGCGATCTGCAGGCCGATGCCGCACAGGATAATGGCGGCCCGAACGCGGCCAGCAGCAGCCAGGGATGCCACGCCGGATTGTCGTAGTGCTGCATTCGGCGCGTCATGCCCAGGAAGCCGAGCACGTAGAGCGGCATGAAGGCAACATAGAAGCCAACCAGCCAGCACCAGAAAGAGGCCTTGCCGAGACCCTCGTGCAGGCGGAAGCCGAACGCTTTAGGGAACCAGTAATTATAGCCGGCGAACGCACCGAACAACACGCCGCCAATAATGACATTGTGGAAGTGAGCCACCAGGAAAAGGCTGTTATGCAGTACGAAATCGGCTGGAGGCACGGCCAGCAGAACACCGGTCATGCCGCCGATCACGAAGGTGACCATGAAGCCGAGCGCCCAAAGCATTGGGGTCGTGAACGACACGCGGCCGCCGAACATGGTGAACAGCCAGTTGAACACCTTCACCCCGGTCGGCACGGCGATGATCATGGTCATGACGCCGAAGAAGCCATTGACGTCGCCGCCGGCGCCCATGGTGAAGAAATGGTGCAGCCAGACCATGAAGGCGAGAACGCAGATCCCCATCGTCGCGATCACCATCGAACGATAGCCGAACAGCGCCTTCTGGGAGAAAGTCGAGACGACTTCGGAAAACACGCCGAACGCGGGCAGGATCAGGATGTAGACTTCGGGGTGACCCCAGGCCCAGATCAGGTTCATGAACATCATAACGTTGCCGCCATGATCGTTGGTGAAGAAGTGAAAGCCGATGTAGCGGTCAAGCAGCAGCATCGCCAGGGTGGCGGTCAGAATCGGGAAGGCGGCCACGATCAGCAGGTTCGACGCCAGTGCCGTCCAGCAGAACATCGGCATGCGCAGGTATGTCATGCCGGGGGCATGGATCTTCAGGATGGTGGTGACAAGGTTGACGCCGGACAGCAGGGTTCCCACACCTGAGATCTGTAGCGCCCAGAGATAGTAATCGACGCCGACGCCCGGCGAATAGGCGATCTCCGAGAGTGGCGGATAGGGCAGCCAACCGGTACGGGCAAACTCACCCACGACCAGCGAGACATTGACCAGCAGGGCGCCTGTTGCGGTCAACCAGAAACCCACCGAGTTCAGCGTCGGAAAGGCGACGTCACGGGCACCGAGTTGCAGGGGCACGACGAAGTTCATCAGCCCGATCACGAACGGCATCGCGACGAAGAAAATCATTAGCGTGCCGTGCGCGGAGAAGATCTGGTCGTAATGCTCCGGCGGCAGGTAGCCTGGGGACCGGAACGCCAACGCCTGCTGCGAGCGCATCATGATGGCGTCAGAAAAGCCGCGCAGCAACATGACCATCGCGAGCAGGGTGTACATGACGCCGATCCGCTTATGGTCGACGCTGGTGATCCACTCCTTCCACAGGTAAGGCAGCCAGCCCTTCAGGATGATGGTGGCTACAACTCCGGCCAGGACCAGGCCGACAACCGCCGAGGCGGCCATCGGGATGGGTTGGTCGAGCGGGACGGCACTCCAGGAAAGCTTGCCCAGCAAGGTGTCATTCCGTCCGTGACGATGTGACAAGGTCCGGTTTGCCCACATGCGGGCCGGCGGCAGGCGGAATCGTTTGTCTCACGATGTTCTGGAACAACCCCGGGTCGGCCTTGCTGAAGGTTATCGGACGGTCACCGATGCTTTGGCTGGACAGCTTCGCGTAACTTTGGGCGTCGAGCTCAGGACCGGCCCGCCCGGTCGTTTCGATCCAATCTTTGAAGCCTTGTTGTGGAAGCGCCCGGACCTCAAAGTGCATGTCGGAGAAACCGTCACCGCTATAGTGCGCGGAGAGGCCTTTAAACTCCCCCACCGAGTCAGCCCGCAGGTTGAGCTGGGTAGCCATACCGTTCATCGTGTAGATCATGCTGCCGAGCTGTGGGACGAAGAAGGCGTTCATCACGCTCGCCGAGGTCAGTGAGAAATGGACCGGGATGCCGACCGGGATGACCAGACGGTTCACACTGGCAACGTGCTGCGCCGGGTAGATGAAGAGCCACTTCCAGTCGAGCGAAACGACCTGCACCTCGAGAGGGGGCTTGTTCGACGGCAGCGGCTCCGCAGGGTCGAGCGCATGCGAGCTGATCCACGTCACGCCGCCGAGCAACATGATGGTCAGGAGAGGGATCCCCCAGGTGAGCAATTCGATGCGGCCTGAGTAAACCCAGTCCGGCCTGTAGCGCGCACAACTATTGGTAGCCCTAAACCACCACGCAAATGCCAGCGTCGCCACGATGGTCGGGATAACGATAACCAGCATGATGGCCAGGGAGTCGAACAGGATCGTCTTCTCCGCCCTTCCGACCGGGCCCATCGGCTCCAGGACAACAGCTCTACAGTCGGTCAGAGGCAACGCCAAGGAAAGGCAACAGAGTCTCTCAATGCGCCTTCTAAGCATGTCAGTTCCCTATAAGGCTGTCGCTAAAGCCATCGGCTGCATTACCATTTGCTAGTGCACTCTCGAAAATCTGCGGCAAAACACGATCTTCGATCCGAGCTCGATTGAGGTAGAAATGAGAGACTACCCGCGCTCTCCCAGACGACCGAGATCCAAGTTGTCTTTCTCAACATTCTCTTGGACACCAGAAAGCGGACTGTTGTCGGACACTCGCGTCTAGTGCTTCAATGTTCTCTCGTAGCCCAACAGTGTTCATGAGCGCGAGACTGGCGACCCGCACGACTGAGTTTGGATTAGTGAACGACGAAGGACAAGGATAAAAACGCGGAAGCGCTTTATGCAATGATCGACATATCGTTACAGATTAAAGCCGCCTGGATGATCACCCTTGCCGTGTCGGCTGGTGCGATCGATCCGGCACTGGCGCGCGCGCTGAGGGTGCTGCATCGCTTAGCACGTCTTCAGACTTTGTATTGCTTGGCTAACTGACTCATAAGGGGAGACTGCATCTCCTGTGGTTTCCGACGTTCTCTGGTCGATCATCGAGCCGCGGCTACCTGCCGCCTTACCGCGACCAAGCGGCGCCAAGCCACGTGTGCCAGATCGTGCGGCGCTAACGGGGGTACTGCCAGATCACCGACTTCAAGAGCGATGTGGTTGATCCCGGCGAGTTGAGTCATGAGCGTCCTATCTCCCGCATTCACCTAACAGCCCTAGCTCACCACAGCTGCTGGTAGAGCCGGGTCCCTCTGCGGGATGAAGCCGCTTTTTGACGCTGCAGTGAGGATCTGAAGAAAGGCCTTGCTGAAGTCCTTTTTCGGGGGCTTAACCGTGACAAGATCGAATTCAACGTCGGGTAAATCTGGAAGACCATGACCCTCAACTAACGGCGCAGCCCCGGCGAGCCACATGCTTCTCGGACCCGCGCATATCCCAAGCCCCGCCTGAACGGCAGCCTCGATCCCAGCGAGACCGACGCTCTCGAAGCGGATAAAGCAGGATCTACCACTTGCTCTGAGCATCGCAATCGGCATATCCCGCCCGGGATTAGGCGGCAGCGGCAAAACTAACGGAACTGGCTCTTCTCGGGAAAGCCTCATGTTCTTACGGCCGATCCAGGCCAGATTGTCGCGCCAGAGAAGTCTTGAATCTGCGTACTCGCCGAAACGACGCATGATGGCAAAGTCAATTGTCTTCTTCTCGATGCCCTCTGTTAAAGCGCTGTAAGTCCCAGAGATTATCCTGACACGGATGTTTGGATGCTCGGCGACGAACAGCCAGAGTATGGTCGCAAGTGCCGTCCGGCAGAAGTCCTCCGCCATCCCAATGGTAAGCTCCTCGATGTTGTCATGACTTTCGAGCTGCTTCTTCAGATCCTCGGTTAGTGATTCTAAGGCGCGAACATAGATCAAGACTGCCTCGCCTCCGGCCGTCAACTCGACTCCGTTTCGACCTCTTCGAAAAAGGGGGCGTCCTAGATGGCGCTCAAGCCGTTTGACCTGCTGACTGACCGAAGGCTGCGTCACCCCGAGGACCCTTGCGGCTCCACCAAATGTCTTCTGCTCCTCGATAGCCAGAAAAAGGCGGGTTATGCCAGGGTCTCTTAATCGAGCAGGGTCAAGAGTCATATTAACAAGCCTCTAGTCTATGGCTGGTAGCAGTCGGCTTCCCATGAAAGCTGTAAGCAGTGGATACTTGGAGAAGACAGGACGCTCGTACACAAGCTTGTATAACCTGTCTTATCATGTTGAGCACCACGCTCTCTCCAAAACCTCGGCACTGCTTGTATATCGATCTAATGCCAAGCTTGTGTCGCACCTCCTGTTTACCCTCGCGTATCTCCGGCCTGTCGATCTGAACCGGCCGGTGCGCCAAGACGCTCGCGAATCCGCTCAGCGACACGAAGCGCATTGGCAATTATTGTCAGTGTCGGATTAACTGCGCCGATGGATGGGAAGAAGCTCGCATCTGTCACGTAGAGGTTATCGATCCCGTGAGCACGGCAGTTCCGGTCGAGCACGCTGGTCTCGGGGTTGTCGCCAAACCGTAGCGTCCCGGCCTGGTGTGAGGTGCCTCCGATCGGCGTATTCTGTCCAAGGTAGAGGCCGCGGTCGACGAGCTGCGAGTAGATGCCGGACTTGTCGCATATCTGCTCGAGCTTGTGCTTGAGGCGTCGGTTACCTTCGAGGTTCGTCTCGGTAAGATCGAGGTGGACGTTGTTGTCCTTATAGAAGATCCGGTTAAAGGTTTTCGGCAGATCTTCCGACATCAACCAGAAGTCTATGGAGTGGCGAGCCAGCCAGTCGAATGGCTTTTCAGGAAACCACTGCAGCCACTTTGGCAGCCCTTCGCCATGCACCTGGACGCCATCGGACTTGCCGACCATCTGGATGTGGCCGAGCGGAAACTCCCAGTCTTCGGCGCCAAAGTAGAAATCGTTGATCCCCAGCGTCTTCTGGAACTTCGTTGGGTTAGGCGTCTTCGAGATGGCCATTACGACGGCGTTGTTGTGTCGCATGTAGTTCCGGCCGACCTGACCTGAGCCGTTCGCGAGGCCGTCCGGATGAGCGTCGCTCGCGGAGCGCAGCATCAGCAATGCGGACGATAGCGCGCCGCATGCCACGACAACGATATCTCCTGCGAATTCACGTCTCGCACCGTCCCGGACCACCGAGACGCCGGTCACTGCAGTACCGGAGGGGTTGGTGACAAGCCGGTCTACATAGGCCCTAGTGAGGAGTGTCACGTTCGGGTTCTCTCGGAGCGTTGGGTCGACCAGGAGGACCTGCGCGTCTGATTTACCGTTCACTAGACAGGGATACCCATCGAACCGATCGCATCGGATGCACGTTGAATGTGGAAGCGCGTCGCCCTTCCCGTCCTGCTCGAGCAAAACGCCGACTGGCAGGTGAAATGGATGGTAGCCTTCCTTCAAAAGCCCGTCCGATAGTTCCTGCAGCCGGGGCTCGTGTTTGATCGCCGGGTACTTGTAGGGCTTTGCTGCCGGCGGCTCTGTTGGATCCTCGCCACGCTGCCCGTGGACATGGAACAACTCCTCCGCAGCCTGATAGTATTGCTCAAACTCGTCGTACTTGACGGGCCACTCCGGGGCAATACCATCCGGGTGCGTCACTCCGTGGAAGTCACGCTCACGCAGCCGAAGCAGGATCGCGCCGTAGACCTTGCTATTGCCGCCGACGAAGTAGTGCAGGCCGGGAGAAAAAGTCTTCCCGTCGGCACTGTACCAGGTTTCCTTGGCCTGGTAGCGCGCCTTGATGAACACCTCCTCCGTGTCCCAGTTTGCCTGCTCCCGCTTCAGGTAGTCGCCCCGTTCGAGCAGCAGGATTCGCTTGCCGGTTGAGGCGAGCGCATGAACCATCGTTCCGCCTCCTGGACCAGAGCCGATAACGATAACGTCATAGCGGTCTTCAACCGTGGCTGACATGGCTTTGCCTCAAGCTAGATTTGGTGAAAGGGGGCGATGAGTAACATTCAGCGTTAAGACGAAGGCATGACAGAACCCAGCCATCTATCGGGTCTGCGCACTGTCCGCGATCTGCCAGCCGCCGCCAAGCGCCTTGTAAAGCGAGACAAGATCGGTCTCGAGATTGGTGTTGGCCGTAGCGAGCTGGTCCTCGCCCGATAGCAGCGACGCTTCGGCGTTGGTGACGTTCAGGAAATCCACAGCACCTTGCTGAAATCCCTGCGTCGCCGCGCTCAGCGCCTTCCGATCGGCGTCCACCGTCAGGGCAACATCGTCGCGCGTCCGGCGTGCGTGATCGTAAGCGGTCATTGCGTCATCGACATCGCGCCAGGCGGTGAGAACGGTGTTGCGGTAGGACAAGGCTGCCTGCCGCTGCTGCGACCGGCGGAGCCGCAGCGTACCAACCAGCCGGCCGCCCTCGAATAACGGCAGGTCGATCGACGGCCCGAATGTGAAGGCGCGCGACGGCAGCGAGAAGGCATTGCCGACGATCCTTCCATTCTCGTCGAACTGGCCGGTCAGGCTCACGTCCGGGTAGAAGGCAGCAACAGCAACGCCGGTGTTTGCCGTTGCGGCATGGAGCGACGCCTCCGCCTCACGGATATCCGGCCGCCGCCGGAGGAGCGCTGAGGGAAGTCCGACCGGTACCACGGGCGGAACCGAGAGGGCCGTCGCCGTTTCTTCGAGCTCGGCCGCCAGCGCCCGGGGCGGTTCGGCCAGCAACAATCCGATCGCGTTGACGAGACGAGCCTCGGTCGCCTCAAGCGCCGGCAGCGTCGAGGCGATCGTCGCCCGTTGCGCCTCCGCCTGCGCAACCGAGAGCGTCGTCGCGACGCCGTTGGCGAACTGGTCGCGCACCAGCTTCAGGTCGTGATCCGCGACAGCGAGGTTCCGCCTGGCGACCGCGATGCGCGTCTCGGTCCCACGTAGCTGGAGATAGTCGAGCGCCAGCGTCGCGATCGCGTCGAGGGCCACGGCGTGTCGCGCCTCGATCGCGGCCTCCGTGTCCGCCCGCTGTGCTTCCACGGCTCTGCGTACTCGCCCGAATAAGTCGAGTTCCCAGGATGCGTTCAGCCCGTTCTGCCAGACGTCATATGTCAGAGGCGCATACGGTGCCGGCTGGATCAGCGTGAGGAATCCGGTCGGGCTTTGCCGCTCGTGCTTGTAGGACGATTGCTCATCCACGTTCGGCAGTCCCTGCGCGCGGGCGATCTGGCGCTCGGCATCGGCCTGCTGCACACGTTCGGCGGCGCTTTGCAGGTCGATGTTCTGATGCACCAGCCGCTCGACCAGGGAGGACAGCTCCCGGTCGTGGAAGCTGTCCCACCACGTCGGATCGACCGCGCCGTTGCTCATCACGCCGCTCGACGCCGCGCCTGCCCAGATTGGCGGCGAGACATCTATCGGCCGATGGAAATCCGGACCGACCGTGCATGACTCGAGCCCGAGCTGCATCGTGATCAAGCCCACGAGCTTTGCCGCTCTTCGCGCCGTTTGCATCTCAGTTCGCGATGACGCGGCCGGATGTGTGCGCCTGCTCACCCGCCACATCCGCCAGTCCGGTATGAATGGTCGTCTCCACTGAGAGACCGGCGCGAAGCAGGTGCGCGAGATCCTGTCCCGGCGCGACCAGTATCTTCACCGGCAGGCGCTGCACGATCTTGGTGAAGTTTCCAGTCGCGTTGTTCGACGGCACCGGCGAATAGATGGCGCCTGATGCCGGCGGAATACCCTGCACCACACCATCGAGATCGATATTGTAGGCATCCACATGGATACGCACATGCTGGCCCGGCAGCACGTGGCGCAGCGCCAGTTCGCGATAGTTCGCCACGATATAAAGCCGGTCGAGCGGCACCAGCGACATCAACACGCCGCCCGGACCGACATAGTCACCGAGCTGCACGCTCCGGTTCGTGACCGTTGCGTCGAGCGGCGCCAAGATGCGCGTGTAGCTGAGCGTGAGCTGGGCCTGCTGGAGTTGGGCCTCGTCGGCCTTGATCTGCGCCCGGTCGGCGTCGGCCATGGCTTTCAGGACATCGAGCTGATGACGCGCAGCATCGGTCGACGCGCGCGCGCCTGCCAGTTGCGCTTCCAGTTGCGCCGTGTCGGCCTCCGACGACTGCCTGCTTTGCTGGGTCCCGGCGCCGGTGCTGGCAAGATTCCGGTAGCGCGTCCGGTTGGCGCGCGCGAGGCCAAGCTGCGCCTCGAGCGATGCCTCCTGGGACGATTGCTGCTCGATCACCGAGGGCTGCCGGCCGACGTTCGCCAGCGCGTCCTGGAACTGCGCGCGGTCCCGATCCAGCGTCGCCTGCGAGGTCGCGAGCGATACGCGCTGATCGCGATCATCGAGCTGGACCAGAAGCTGGCGGGCTTGCACGTGATCGTTGTCGTCGCTGGCAATGGCGACGACCTGGCCGGCGATCCGAGGCGAGACCGAGGCATAATGCACCTGCACGTAGGCGTCATCGGTCCAGACATCGGGGTTCGGCGTCAGCGCGATTACCAGCACGATCGCGACGAACGCTGCGACCACGACGAGCGCCAGCAGGATCGGCCAGAACGGCCGTTTTTTTGGCGACACCTTCTTGTCGTCGTCCTGCTTCTGGCCGTCGTCCGGCGTCCCGCTCTTGTCTGACATCATGCCGCCTTATTGCTGCAGGAGCGCGATACGCGGCGGATAGGTCCGGACCGGCAGGATTAGCATGACAACCATCAAGGCCGCGGTGATCGCTGCCATCACCAAGAACGCGTCGCTGAGCGTGAGCACCGTGCCTTGCAGCCGGATCGTCTCGTTGAGCGCCGCAAGGCCGCCGCCGGGGCGGGGAAGACCACTCGGCAGCAACCCCTGCGCGTATACCGTAGTGTAGCGCTCCTGGCCGGCCTGATCGGTCAGGCGGCTCGAATGCAGGCCGCCGCGCCAGCGCTCGATCAGTTGGAACAGCCAGACGCTCGTCGCCTCGCCAAGTGCCCGCGGCGTGTTCACCAGCGCCGAGGCGTAGGGTCCTTCCGGCGGCTTGATCGTGTTCGTCGCAAGTTGAAGCAACGACATGACCACCATCGCCTCGCTGGCCGAGATGGTAAGCTGCCAGAGGTAGAACTCGCCTCCCATCCAGACCGAGGTCAGCAACGAGTCACCAATGCAAGCACCAAGCAGTAGGCCGAGCCCGAGGAAGTGGACAACCCGCGGATCAACCCGCTCAAAGTTCAGCAGTACAGCGACGAGCGGAAGGAACACGAGCTGCGTCAGCGCAATCCCGCCGGTGAGCGCGAAGGATTGCAATGGCCGGAAGCTCTGCACCTCCTGGAGATATTCCGTCGGAAGGGTCGATCCGGCGCCAGACACCACGATGAAGGTGAACAGTGCCACGAGACCGTAGGCGAAGTTCCTTCGAGTGAGCAGCTGTATCCGCATCAGCGGCGCTTCGTGGCACCACTCGTTCCACACGAACAGCGGGATCGTCGCGACGCTGACGAGCGCCAGGATGCAGATCAGGTCGGAGTTGAACCAGTCGAGGCGATCGCCCTGCTGGAGCATCGTGGTCAGGGAGCCGAACCCGATCAGCGACAGCAGCATCCCGCGCCAGTCGATGATCCGGAACCGCTCATACTTGGGCGGATCCTGTGGCATACCGTACCAAAGCAACGAAGCGGCAACCGCCCCGATTGGGATCGCCTGCCAGAACGCAAACTGCCAACCCAGTGTGGCGTCGCCAGCGCCTTCCCATAGTGCCGCGAACCCGGCAGCCAAACTTGGGAACATCGTTGCCGTCATCGAGTAGGCGGCGAGCCCGAAGAGCCTGATCGGCGGCCCCAGCGCGCGAAGCGCGATCGTAAACACCAACGGGATCGTCAGACCTTCCGACATCCCCTGCAGGATACGCAGCGCGTAGAGCACGGTGAGGTTGGACGTCCACGGGATTGCAACGGTCGATATACAGGTAAGGGCAATCACGAGCAGTCCCCAGCGCCGGATCGACAATGTCAGTAGGAACCAGGGAGAGACCGACATGCCGAAAACCTCGGCCGTCAGATAAAGGGAGCTGAACCAGGTGCCCGGATCATGGGTGAAACCCAGGCCGCCTGAGATATCGCCAAGAAGCGCCGAGCTCACCGCATCGTTCAACTCAACGGACATTGCCGCGATGATGATGCCCGCGAGCGCGATAAGCAATTTTACGTCCAAGTCTTATCCTAGCAAGCTGATAGCTATGTGATGCGAATGCTAAACAACCCGCGTCCAGACGACTAAAACTAGCCTGGACATAAAATTGAACGTCCTGCCTCTTTGCCAGCCGCTTGTGATTTTGACAATCAGAAGGGACACCGTTGAGAGGTCATTCGAGACCTCGAGTGCGATCGGCCTAAAGGCCAGCACAGTCAGGACCGACTCCGAGCCCGGTAATACTGCAAGGATGTTGAGCAACTCTAGGTTCACGACACAGTCAGCCTTCATCAGAAAGTCTGTCGGCTAGGCGTTGCCAGAACAGCTTGCTCCAGGCACTTGCCGGTCCGCCATGGAAGTTAAGCTCCTAGATTCTTGCTTGCGCCGCAAGTGCTGAAGACATAAGACAAGAGTTATGACACTCAGCACGCCTGCATACTTTAAACGCCTCAAGTAGTCGTGCTTCTGTGATGCCACACGCATGTGGCTCACCTCGACTTTTGGATCATCGGAATAGACATAACCCTGCCCTTATGTCGATTTAGTCGCATCACAAGAAATTATGAAGACGCACGGTATGCAAACATGTCGCCGCGACGGCTGTACGCTCGAGATGCCATCAAAACCACTTCAACCGTTGACAAATCCCCGGCGTCAAGTGGCCGTCGCAACAATCGTCTGTGTCCTTAGCACGTCGTCAAATGCGTCGGCAGGAGTTTTCCAGTGGAGGGTCTTGCGAGTCTGGCGTTGAGAACAGCACTGACCGCTACGAGATCCCGTGCGCCGTGCACGCTCAGGTCACTACCTTTCGGCGAGTTCTGTCGCAGCAACCCGTTGGTGTTCTTATTGGTGCCCCGCTGCTATGGACTTTGCGGATCGCAGAAGTAGACCGTCAGACCCGTTCGATCCACAACCGGACGTGATGGGCCCTCTCTGTCCCCGGACCTCAGGTCAGGGGTCGCCGAAGCTGCGCCGGCAAGGTGGCGATCGTACGCGTTATCGCGTCGCGGAGTGCTTTGGCACCATGACCAATGAGGGTTCTGTTGCAAAGTTTCGATCGACCGGTGCGTGATGGCTAACGGCAACGGTTATGGATCTGGAGACGATGTCGATTGCGTTCAAAGGCAGCCACTACGAGCGCGACATTATCTTGTGGGGTGTTCGCTGGTATGTGGCGTATCCGTTGAGCTATCGCCAGGTTGAAGAGATGATGGGGGAGCGTGGCGTGAAGGTCGACCACACGACGCTGCATCGCTGGGTGCTCAGGTATGTGCCGTTGCTGGAGAAGGCCTTCGTGGACCGCAAACGTCCGGTCGGCGGCAGCTGGCGGATGGATGAGACCTACATACGGATCAAGGGCGTGTGGAAGTATCTGTATCGTGCAGTCGACAAGGCGGGTGCCACAGTGGACTTCCTGTTGACCGCCAAGCGCGATCGCAAGGCGGCGCTGCGTTCCTGTGCAAGGCTATCACCCGACATAGGGCTCCCCGCACGATCACCATCGACAAGAGCGGCGCCAACACCGCGGCGATTGACAGCTACAACACCGAGCATGACGCCGGGATCAAAATGCGCCAAGTCAAGTATCTCAACAACCTCGTCGAGCAGGACCACCGGGCGATCAAACGAATCACCCGGCAAATGCTCGGCTTCAAGAATTTCTGGTCAGCGGCGACCACCATTGCCGGCATCGAGATCATGCACATGATCCGCAAGGGTCAGTTACATTCGACAGCAAAGCTGCGTCCAGCGCAGCAGTTCTACTCCCTTGCAGGATAGAAAAACCAACGTCCCAGCCCATACGCAGACACGACGAAACTTTGCAACAGAACGCCCCTGTCTACCAGGAGGACGAGGCTCGGATGGGCTTGTCATTCATTGAGGCGGCCAAGGCGGCCGGGGTACGGCGCGTGGTGTTCTCGTCGGCAATCCATCCGGTCATCGGCGTCCTGCAGAACCATATCCAGAAGGTTGGGGGTCCGGTAGATGCCGTAATGGGCCGGCACCAGGATCAACTATCGCTGATTTTCGGTTCAGGTCTCTTCAAAGTGGTGGAATGACGAGCGGGATCGAGTGGTTCGACCCGGCCACCAGGAGGACGGCTATGGAACACTATGTCGGAATCGACGTGTCATTGGAGCTGAGCAGTCTGTGCGTCCTCGACCCGACCGGGAAAGTGATACGGGAAGCTAAGGTCGCGAGCGAGCCGGCGGCACTGGTTACCTTCCTACGCGGCCTAGACTTGATGATCGTGCGTGTCGGCCTGGAGGCTGGTCCATTATCGCAGTGGCTTTATGACGGGCTGCTCGAGGCAAATCTCTCACCGGTTCTGCTGGAGACCCGGCATGTGAAGGCTGCGCTATCAGCGATGGCGATCAAGACTGACCGTCGCGACGCGCGCGGTATCGCGCAGCTGCTGCGCATGGGGTGGTATCGACCCGTGCACCGCAAATCGGTGCCCTCGCAGGAGATCAGAGCGCTCCTGGCTGCTCGCAAGCAGATGCAGATCAAGGCGATGGATCTGGAGCAAACCATGCGCGGGCTGCTGCGTGGGTTCGGACTGAAGGTCGGAGAGGTGAGCCGAGGCAAGCTCGCCGCCCGCCTGCGCGAGCTGGTGGCCGGACATGCCATGCTGGAACGCATTGTGGAGCCGATGCTGGCTGCACGCGAGGCGCTCTGGCGCGAATTCGTCAAGCTCCATCGCGAGGTTCTGACCATAGTCAAAGAGGACGAGGTCTGCCGTCGGCTGATGACCGTTCCCGGTGTGGGCGCGGTTGTGTCACTGACCTACCGCTCCGGCGTGGACGATCCCGCGAGGTTTGTGAAATCCAAATCCGTTGGTGCCTTCTTCGGTCTGACGCCCAAGCGCTACCAGTCCGGCGAAATTGACGTTTCGGGCGGGATCACAAAGGTCGGCGATGCCGCCGTTCGCACGGCGTTGCATGATGCGGCAAACGTGCTCCTTTCGCGAGCCACCAGGTTCAGCACGCTCAAGCGCTGGGCAATGGAAGTCGCCAAGCGGCGGGGCATGCGGAGGGCAAAGGTAGCTCTGGCGCGCAAGCTCGCGACTGTGTTGCACCGCATGTGGGCGGATGGAACGGACTTCGTTTGGGGCAAGGATCCTGCGGTCGCTGCCGCGGTCTGACAGAAAAGGCATAAGGTTCGGAGCAGGGCCGGACGGCTCAGCTCCCACGATGTCCCGTCGCCGGGACGCGGAGATGGTGAGGCAGGTTCCGCTGCAGTGGCCGGGAGAAATTCCGAGACTACGCCCGGTAGATTGCTCCACCGCTCCCTCCGACAGCATGAAGTGGCGACCCCGCGTCGACCACGGACAGAAGCACGAAACCGGCGATTGGACCCACTTTGGAGCTTGACGACCGAAGGCCCATTACAGAAGCAACGGAACCGAAACTGCATTTCAACTTACCAAAGGAAGATTGAGGTTCCGATTGCAGGAACCCGATGGCGGAAGGTGTTTTGATTAACCATGGATCCCCAGCGGGAACTTGGGTGAGATTTCCACGTCGGGGTTGCTAACCCACACTATCTTTGCGTCGAGAAACGCGATGAGCTTTTGCAAATCGGCGGTCTTCCGTTTGAGCCGGTCACGCTGATCGGTTAGAAGCGCAACGAACTCCGAGGGTGCCATCGCGTGGTGAGCTTGTTTCTCGAGAACCGCACTAATTTCGTCTAGAGACAACCCTAGCACCTGCCAGGTCCGGATGACCCGCGCTTGTTCCAAATCCGCCGCTGAGAACATCTGGTAAGGGCGCGAGCCGCCTTTTTGTCCGACTGTCGGGTGCAACAGTCCTCGGCGCACGTAGAACCGTACTGTATCGGCGGACAGGCCGCTCTGGCGGGCAAAAGCCGAAATCATCATCGCCGAATGCTACTATTGACTATGGACCATGGTCCATAGTTATCTTCCCCGGTCGGGAGCGATCCTGGCTTAGGTCGCAGGCCGGCCGCTCCCATCGCGACGCGCATCTCGCGCACCATGTGATGGAGAGAACGAATGTTCGCCACTGATACCGTCGAAAGCTTCCCGGCAATGCTGCGTCGGGTGTTGCGCCTCAAGCCCGATGTCGCGAGCTTCCCTGACATGTTCGCCGCGGATGGTGTGTATCCATCCGCCGAGCACCACGGATACGCTTCAGGCGGCTGCGGCAGTCAGCGTTTTTGGCTTTGACCAATTCCATGGCAACAGATCGCCGAGGTCGCGATCGGGTTGATCGGCAATACGGCGCAGGACATCGGCGAGCCAGGCGCGCGGATCGACCCCATTCAGCTTGGCGGTGATGATCAGCGTGTAGACGTCAGCCGCGCGCTCGCCCCCACGATTGGATCCGGCGAACATCCAGGACTTTCGCCCGAGTGCAATTCCTCTGAGGGCACGTTCCGCGGCGTTGTTGGTCAGGCAGATCCTGCCGTCGTCTAGAAACCTGGTGAATGCAGGCCAGCGTTTGAGCATGTAGTCCATTGCCCGGCTGACCTCGTTGTGGCGAGACAGCCGGCTGCGCTCAGTGCGCATCCAGGCTTCCAGCTCTGCGACCAGAGGCACAACCTGCTCTTGTCGTGCGGCGCGCCGCTGTTCGGGCATGAGGCCGTTGATGGTGCGCTCGACGTCGAAGATCAGATCGATCCGGCGCACGGCCTCGATGGCGATCGGCGCCTTGGCCACGTCGGCGAGCACAAAGAATTTCCTCCGGCCGTGTGCCCAGCACGCGGCTTCGGAGATCGCACCTGGCCTGCGCCCGGGCAGGTAGAGCTCGTTGAATCCTGCATAGGCATCGGCCTGCAGAATACCTGCGTACTGCGCCAGGTGTCGGCGTGGATGCTCGCCGCCTCGGTCCGGTGAGTAGAAAAACATCGCCGCTGGTGGCTCCGGACCGCCGAATGGACGGTCGTCGCGGACGTAGGTCCAGAGCCGACCGATGCTCGTCTTGCTCTTGGCCAGTACCGGCACCGTGGTGTCGTCGCCGTGCAGCCGGTCTGCTACCAGCACGTGCTTGCGGATCAACGCCAACAGCGGCGCGAGGGCCGCGGTGCACGCGCCGACCCACCCGCCCAGGGTCGAGACGTCGAGGTGGATGCCCTCCAAGGCGTAGCTCTCGCTCTGCCGGTTCAGCGGCAGGTGCTGGCCGAACTTCGCCTCCAGGATCATGGCCAGCAACTCGGGCCCGGCACGACCCCGGGCGATTGGATGAAACGGTGCCGGCGGCTGGGTGATGCTCTCGCAGGCACGGCAGGAGAACTTCTCGCGCACTGTCTGGATGACCTTCCACTGGCGCGGGATCACCTCGAGTGTCTCCGTGATCGTCTCACCGAGCTTGACCAGCCGGCCGTGGCAGCAGGGACAAAGGGTCGGGCCTGGAACGACGACGCGCTCGCGCGGCAGATGGGCTGGCAGCGGCCCGCGCACCGGCTTTGCCCGGCTCGAACCCGGACGCGGATCCCCAGGTGCTGCTGGCTCGACGTCAGCCTCGGCAGCATTCGCCTCCAGCTCCTCGAGCTGCAGCTCCAACTGGTCGAGCAGCCTGCGACTGCGCTCCGACGTTGGGCCGAACCGGTCGCGCTGCAGCTTTGCGATCAGCAGCTTGAGGTGCGCGATCATCGCCTCCGCACCGGTTGCCCGCGTCTCGGCTGACAACCGGGCCGCGCGCTCAGCAACGAGTGCCGCCCGCAGCATGTCGATATCGTCAGGCAGGATGTCGGCGTCGGGTGTCACGCCAGCGATTCAACCACATCCCGGCTGGCTTGTGTACTGATTGCCTCGCCGTCAGCCTGCGGCCTCGGGCCGCCAGGTCCGCTGTGGATGCCGCCAGTCGATCCCTTCCAGCAGCATCGAGAGCATCGCCGGTGTCAGCGACACCACGCCATCAGCCGCCTGCGGCCACACGAACCGGCCGCGCTCCAGGCGCTTGGCATACAGCGACATGCCGAGCCCGTCGTGCCACAGGATCTTCACCAGATCACCGCGGCGTCCCCTGAACACGTAGAGATCGCCAACATGGGGATCACGCTCGAGCGCCTGCTGCACCTGCAGGGCCAGGCCGTTCATGCCGCGGCGCATGTCACTGGCCCCGGCCGCCAGCCAGACCCGGACACCGGACGGAACCGGGATCATCCGCGCAGAACGGCCACGATACGCCGCAGGGCCGCCTGGTTGACCGTCTCATCGACCCGCACACAGACGCCGCCCGGAAACTCGATCTCGATCAACGCAGGCTTTGTCGACGCTTTCGGTGTAGGCGGTGGCACCGGACGCGATTGGTCAGCCTGTTTCTCGGCAGCACGCGGCTCGTCAACGAGGTGAACCGGAACAAGTCGCAACGCGGATCCAGTCTTTACCACCGCGGCTCCTGCCCGCTCGCGGCGCCACCGGTAGACAAGGCTTGTGCAGATCCCGTGTCTGGCGGCGAGCTCTCGAATCCGGGTGCCGGGTACGTAGGAGCTCGCAACCACAAGCGCGCGAAACGCTGGATCATGGGCACGACGCCGGTCGCTGACGATCTCGATCCGCTGCATCGAAGCTGCCTGAGTGGCTGCCACTGTGGCAGCCTCATCTGCTGTGTTCACCATGAGGCTAAGCAGATCGGCATCCGCTTATTCCAGCAAGACGTCACTCGCCGGGCGGATACGATGGTGTGCTGGAGTTGCCGTTTGCTCCGCCGGGCTTCGAAACGCCACTCGCAGGCCGGGACGCCATAGCCGCTCATTTGCAAATGGCCTCGAACCTCATCAAGCTCGACAATCTAGCCGTCTCCGAAGTCGTCACGCACGAGACGAGTGATCCGGAGGTCATCGTCGTCGAGTTCGCAGGCTCGGGTCACGGGCTGGCCACGGGCGAGCCCTACGACCAACGGTATGTCTCGGTGATCAGGGTGCGTGACGGAAACATCGTGCATTACAAGGATTACTGGAATCCGATTGCCGTTCTCCGCACGATCAAAGGGGAGCAAATCCTGAAAGCCTTCGCTGTGGGCTGAGTGGACTTGACGTTTATGCGGTGGTCGACGAGCCGGACGCCCTGGTCTTTCCACCGGAGTGGCGGCTGAGGATGGGGCGGACCCCGAATGCCCGTTCCACACTCTCAGCTACAGCTCCATTGGGGTAGACCCCAGCGAGGCACCAACCTGAGACACTTTCTCCGTCTCAATAGGGTTGCTTTCGGCATTCTGGAACGATACCGTTTCGGGGTCTAGATCCTTCCGGAACAATATGGCGTTTTACGGGTATGCCCGCGTCTCTACGCTGGACCAGGACCTCACCGTGCAGCGGCAGGCGCTGCGCGCGGCTGGCTGTGGCGTGATCCGCGCTGAGAAGGCGAGCGGCAGCCGGCGCGACGGCCGGACCGAGCTGCAGGTACTGCTCGACTTCGCGCAGGCGGGCGACACCCTGGTCGTCACCCGCATCGACCGTCTCGCGCGTTCGATGAAAGACCTGCAGGACATCGTGCACGAGCTGAAAAGTCGTGGCGTGATGCTGCGCGCGACCGAGCAGCCGGTCGATACCAGCACGGCAGCCGGCAAGGCGTTCCTTGATATGCTAGGGGTGTTCGCGGAGTTCGAAACCAATCTGCGTCGCGAGCGCCAGCTTGAGGGTATCGCTCTGGCCAAGGCACGTGGCGTTTACCGTGGTCGCAAGCCTAGCATCGACACGGTCGAGATCAGACGGCTGCGCGAGCAGGACGGCCTGGGACCGACTGCGATCGCCCGTCAGCTCGGCATTGGCAGGGCTTCCGTCTACCGGGCTCTTGGGAGCCCATGATGGTGGGGGGCGTCGCCGTGCCGATCGAGGCGATCGCGATGCTCCGCCGCCGGATGGCGGCACTTCCGGCCCGCCATCCTCAGCGCGGGCCGCTGCTGTCGTCGACTGCCGAGCTCTACGCGGTCAGCCGCGCGACGCTGTACCGGCTGCTGCGCGGCGAGCGTCGACCCCGCGACGCGCAGCGCGGCGACCGCGGCACCCCGCGCGTCATGGCGGCGGCCGAGATCGAGCGCTGGTGCGAGATCATCGCCGCCATGAAGATCCGCACCACCAACCGCAAGGGACGGCATCTTTCGACCGTCCGCATCCTGCAGCTCCTCGTTGGGCACGGCATCGAGACGCCTGACGGCCTGCAGAGGCTACCATCGGGTCGGCTGACCGCCTCGACGATCAACCGGCACATGCGCCGCCTCGGCTACGACCGTGAGCGCATGACGCGCCAGCCGCCGGCGGTGCGGTTCCAGGCCGAGCGGTCGAACGCGCTCTGGCACTTCGACATGAGTCCGTCCGACCTGAAGCAGCTGGCGACGCCCCCCTGGATCGACCCGGACCGGGCTGGCGCGCCGACGCTGATGCTGTTCAGCGTGGTGGATGACCGCTCGGGCGTCGCCTGGCAGGAGTACCGCTGCGTCTACGGCGAGGACGTCGAGGCGGCGCTGCGTTTCCTGTTCGCCGCCATGTCGCTCAAGTCGGATGAGGCAGACCCGTTCCAGGGCATCCCGGCCGTCCTCTACGTGGACAACGGGCCGGTCGCGAAGTCGGCGGTGTTCCGGCGGGTGATGGAGAGCCTCGGCGTCGAGGTGGTCACGCACATGCCGGCCGGCAGCGACGGCAGGCGGACCACGGCGCGGGCCAAGGGCAAGGTCGAGCGGCCCTTCCGCACGGTCAAGGACGCACATGAGACGCTCTACCACTTCCACCAGCCGGCCTCGGAGGAAGAGGCCAACCGTTGGCTCGCGCGTTTTATCCGCACCTACAACCTCGGCGATCACCGCGCAGAGCCGCGCAGTCGCATCGAGGACTGGCTTGCGCACCTGCCGCCAGACGGCCTGCGTCAGATGTGCGCATGGGAGCGGTTCTGCGCCTTTGCCCGCGAGCCCGAGCGTCGTGCCGTCGGCGTCGACTGCCGGCTGACGGTGGCCGGCGTCGCCTACGAGGTCGACCCCGAGCTTGCGGGCGAGACGGTGGTGGTCTGGTGGGGGCTGTTCGACCAGGAGCTCTGGGTCGAGCACGGCGAGGAGCGGTTCGGGCCCTTCCATCCGGTCGGTGGCCCGGTCCCGCTGCACCGCTACCGCCGGCATCGCAAAAGCCGGCGCGAGGTCCGTGCCGACCGGGTCGGCGACCTGGCTCAGCAACTCGCTCTGCCGCGCTCCGCCCTCTCAGGGGAAGATGACGTCGTGCTGATCGGAGCCTTACCAATGGCCGCGGAGCATGTGCCTGTGCGCCCGTTCCGCGATCCCGACCCGTTCCAAGAGCTGAACTTCCCAACGCCGCTGGCGGCCAAGCGCGCAATCGCCGACGAGATCAGGCTGCCGCTCGGCAGGCTGTCGGACGACGACCGCGGGTTCATCGACGCCCTCGTGGCACGCACGCTGTCGCGGCCCGAGCTGATTGCCGCGGTGCGTGAACGCTTTCCGCAAGGCCGCAAGGGAGGCGTCGGATGCTGACCGAGGTCATGCGCTACTACCGCCTCGCCCGGCCGCCGGTCGACGCCGGCTTCTACGAGACCGAGCACCACGCCCAGGTGTCGCGCGACATCCGGGCTGCGATCATGGGCGGCCGCCTGATCGCGCTGACCGCCGTCATCGGGTCGGGCAAGACGATCTTGTCGCGGCGCCTGCGCGCTGAGCTGGAACGGGAAGGCCGGGTCATCGTGTCCCGTTCGCTGTCGGTCGAGAAGGCCAAGATCACCGTGCCGCTGCTGATCTCGGCGCTGTTCTACGACCTCACGCCGGAGAAGACGGTGACGATCTCCAGCCAGAGCGAGCGGCGCGAGCGCGACCTGCAGGAGCTGTTCCGGCGCGCCAAGAAGCCCGTCGCGCTGTTCATCGACGACGCCCACGATTTGCACCCAAAAACCCTGGTCGCCCTGAAGCGGCTGACCGAGGTCGTGGTCGAGGGCGGCGGCCAGCTCTCCGTCGTGCTGGTCGGCCACCCAAAGCTGAAGAACGACCTGCGCCGGCCGCAGATGGAAGAGATCGGCGACCGCACCACCGTGTTCGAGTTCGGCGGTCTGCGAGACCGCCAGCGCGACTACGTGGACTGGGTGCTCAAGAGCAGCCTGGAGGAGGGCGTCACGCCGGAGGACGTCATCACCGACGCCGCCGCGACCCGGTTGGCGGCCAAGCTCAAAACCCCGCTGCAGATCGGCCAACACCTGGTGCGGGCATTCGAGGCCGGCTTCGAGGTTGGCGCCAAACCAATCGACGAGACCGTGGTCGAGGCCGTGCTGTCGCTGCAGATCGACGACCTGGAGCCCCGCCTGACGCGTAACGGCTACGACATCCGCAACCTGGTCGAGCAGCTCGATGCCAAGCCGGCCGAAATCCGTCGCCTACTGCGGGGCGACCTCGAGCCGGCGCGGTCGCGTGAGCTTATGGACGAGATGCGTGCAGCCGGCTTGCCAACCTGATCGCGGCCACCCTGCGCCGCTGTCCGGCTATTGCGCGTCCGTCTCACCGAGCGTGCGCTGTGTCTCACCGATCGTGCGCCGGACGCTCCCATCCGTCTCACATAATGTGCGCCGAAACGGACCATCTATTGCGCGTCCGGGCGTACATCATTGCGCGCCGTTACACCTACCGCGACCCGCACGCGGCTCGGGCCGCGCTGGACGAGCTGGTGAAGAGCCAGGGATGGACGAGTGCCGCGTCGCGGATTGAGGCCGACCCGCTCCAGCTTGGGGAGCTGCGCGGCAAGGAGGGTCTGTTCGCGGGAGCCAAGGCCCGTGCGGAGCGTGTAGCGGCGCAGCGTGCGGCCGGTGCGATCGGATCGAGCCTGGAGCGGATCGGGGAAGCAGAGGCGCGGGCGGAGCGGAGCTACCGCACGGGTGTGGAGGCTCAGCGCATGGCGGATGCGACCGGCATCCCGCGCTTGTCCGCCGCGGCCGAGGCTGCGATCGGCGTAGTGGCCGCAGAACCGGACGAGAAGGCTCGGGCTGTAGCGTGGCGGGCTGTTCAGGCGGACGAGCGTGTCTCGGGAGAGCTGTGGGCCTTTGGTGCTGCAGTCGAGCAGCGGTTCGGGGAGGAAGGCGTGCGCGCCATGCTGCGGACCGGAGGACGGCGAGGCGCCGGTACGGCGGCGTCGGTTACGCCCAAGCAGCGGCCGGAGCTGGACCGGGTGGCCGAGCTAACCGCCGCCCTGAAATCAGGCGAGCAGGCCGATACCAGCCTGACCCAGCGCAAAGCGGAAAACGAACGACAAGGACAGCGCCGGGGACTGCGCACGTAGGGCGTCCGGTAGCAAGGGAAACTGAACTGCCTTTCAACTCTCATCGTCCATGACCGCCGAGTTGCGGACCGGTAAAAGCTCTCTCCGGCCGTCAATCGCCACTTGATGGCTTGGTTAGGCCGACGAGGCACATGGGGCCGCACTCACGGGTCCATGCCTTTTTGGCGAAGCTGCTCACTCGCCTTCTCCGTCTTTTCCGACGCGACATCCAGAACTCGCAATATCAGCTTCGTCTTGGAGAACTGGATATGGCGATATTCCACCATCTCGATGCGGTTGCCCCACGGGTCGCATATCTCAAATCCTGGCCCGTCGAGGATCAAGGCGTTTGCCGCTTCCGCGCGCTCACGCAATCCGGTTAGGTCGTCGACCACCAGACCGAAGTGCCTTTTGTCGTCTGGCCGTCGGCTTCCGCCCTCGGCAAGGGCCAGGAACTGATCGCCCATGTCAATGAACGCCATTTGGCTGGCTCGGCCCCGCAGCTCAAAGTCGAACAGGCGTCCGTAGAAGGCCAAGGCTGCATCGAGATCGCCGACCTCGAGTGCTACGTGGTTGATTCCGACGAGCTTGGTCATACTGTTCCTCTCAACCCGTAAGCTTCCTCGGGCCTGCAGATGGCTGAGCTAGTCGAGCAACACGTGGCACCAGATCACACGAGCGTTTGATCCTTTGCAGACGCCTCACGCTGTGCTCTTCAGGATCTCACTGCGATACTTGGGTGCCAGTTTTCCTGCTAGCCTGCCTTTTTCTGCCTGCTCCTCCTTGGAGACATCCGGCGGGAGTGCGTCGCGGCTGACGATCGGTATAGCCACAGCCATGAAGAATTCTTCCTGGCCGGCCGGCGTGCACATGCAGAGCATGTGGACCGTGTCACCAGATTTGTTCTTGAACTGGTGCGGCGCGTTGGCGGGAACGTTGATGGTCATGGGCGCCTTCACCGTTTGCGTCTCAGCCCGAAAGGTGAACTCCAACTCGCCTTCGAGCAGCGTGAACATCTCCTCGAAGTCGTGTCGATGAGGCGGCGGCCCGCTGCCGTCCGGCACCAGCATGTCAATCAGGCAGTAACGCCCGTCCGTCTCCGCGCCAGAGACAAGAATCGTGTAGGTATCGCCAACGAGCGAGATGTGGCGCGCGTGCGGGTCGTCTGGACTGATAACCGTCAGCTTGCGGCTGAGATCGTCGGCGGGAATCGGCGTTCCGGGCGGTATCGAAGTAATCGAATGGTCGGGCAAGAGCGTTCCTTTCTTAAAGCTTCAGACGGTCAGCTTGGCCGCCATGGCGAGGATGTGCTTGATGACGGTGCTCGGCTGTTCTTCGGGCATGAAGTGGCCGCTATCGTCGAGCGTGTGCGCCTCGACATGTTCGGCAATCAGCTCGACCATCTCGCCAACCTTGGCGCCGAGGCCATGGCGCGAGCCGCCGAGGGCCACGACCGGTACACGGACCTTGTTGCTCATCAGCGGCTCAGTCTGGACGATGCTGGTGAAGGCGGCGCGATAGACGCCCATCGCGCCGAGCACGCCTTCGCGCCCGGCAAAGGTGCGCAGATACTCATCCACTGTTGCTGGATCGATTGAGGTAGGGTCAGCCGTTGCCCCCTCATAGAACCAGGTCAGGAAGGCGCGTTCGTTGCCGACGACCAGCCGCTCGGGCACGCCCGGCGCCAACGGCAGGATCCACCACCACATTGATCCCCTGGCCATAGCCTCCGGCGTGTAGGCGACGATCCGTTGCAGCACGTCCGACAGCATCACCGGCCCTTCGATGTAGAGCAGACCGGCTAGCTCCTCCGGTTGATCGGCCGCCCAGATCAGTGCAGGTGGCGCGCCCATGTCGTGAGCCGCCAGGATCAGCTTGCGCCCCCCGCCAAACCCGATCTGCCGCACCAGGGCACGACACTCGTTGGCCAGTGCGCGATTGTCGTAGCCGTCGTTCCCGGCCGGCTTGTCGCTGTCGCCGAACCCGCGCATGTCGGGGATCAGCACGGCAAGACCTGCGTCCGCCAGCGCGGGCGCCACCTTGTGCCAAGCGTAGCCGGTACTGAGGAAACCATGCCAGAGCAGGACTGGAAGACCGTCGGGCTTCCCGCCCAGCCAATAGTGCAGCCGTGTTCCGTCAACGGTGACCGTCTCGCTATGGAAGCCGGTGATCGGCGCGCCTGCGGTCATGGAAATGTCTTTCAGGCGGCTTGGGCCAAAGCGAGAGTAGGGTAATCAGTGTAGCCCTCCGGTCCCACGCCATAGAATTTTGTGGGATCAGGCTTGTTGAGCGGTGCATCCGATCCAAGCCGGGCTACGAGGTCTGGGTTGGCGATGTAGGGAACGCCGAACGCCACGAGATCGGCGTCACCCGCCGCAAGCACCGCGTTGGCCTTTGCCTTGTCGAAACCAGTGTTGACGATGATGGGTACCGATATCATCGGCCGGAAGGTCCGGGCGACGTGTTCGATCTGCACTCCCCGCTCGGAATCCTTGGCGTTTGGTTCGAGCATGCAGAGATAGCCGACCTTCAAGGCATCCAGCGCTCGGACGACATGGCCAAACGTCGCCAGCTTGTCGCTATCGTCCACCCCGTAGAGGAAGCTCGACGGGGAAAGACGCACGCCGACATGGGCGGCGTCCCACGCCTTGATCATTGCCGCCGTGGTCTCGATCATCAGCCGCGCGCGGTTCTCGACCGGGCCGCCATAGGCGTCGGACCGCTTGTTGCTGCCGTCCTGTAGGAACTGGTCCTGAAGGTAGCCGTTCGCGCCGTGCAGCTCGACCCCGTCGAACCCGGCAATACGCGCGTTGCGGGTGGCTTGGGCGAAGTCGGCGACAATGCCGGGGATCTCGCCGATGGCGAGCTCGCGCGGCACAGGAAAGTCTACCCGGCCCGTAGGTAGGAAAAAGTCGCCGGTGGCGGGGATCGGCGAAGGTCCGACCGGCTGCTCGCCATCACGCATTCCCGGATGGGCGACGCGGCCGCAATGCCAGACCTGGCACATGATCCGCCCGCCCGCAGCATGGACAGCGTCTGTGACCTTGCGCCAGCCGGCAACCTGGTCGTCGCGGTGCAGGCCGGGGCAGCGGATGATCCCATGCGCCTGATCGGAGACTTGCGTGCATTCGGTTACGATCAGGCCGGCGGACGCACGCTGGACGTAATAGTCGCGCATCAGATCGGTGGGCGTCCCATCCTCGCTGGCACGCGTACGGGTCATTGCGGACATGGCGATGCGGTTGGGCAGGGCGAGGCCGTTCAAGTCGTAGCTGTCGAAGAGGTTGGTCATGGTCGTGTCCTTATCGGGAGGGGGAGCAGGAAGAAGGGGTGAGCGCGTCACAGCATGTACCTGCCGCCGTTGACGTTGAGCGTCTGGCCGGACATGAAATCGGCGTCTGGTGAAGCCAAGAAGAAGACCGTGCCGACAAGGTCCTGGCCGGTCTCTTCGCGCTGAATCGCCCGAGCCCCAACTTGCGCTTCAAGCAGGCTGGCCGGCATCGTCTCCTTGACCTTCGGCGTGACGGTAAGTCCAGGTGCCACCAGGTTGACGGTGATGCCGTCTTTGCCGACCACCCGTGCCAAGCTACGCGAGAAGCCGAGCACGCCTGCCTTTGCGGCGACATAGTGGGTCTGTTCGGCGATCCCTTCGAACATCGAGCCCGAGCCGATATTAATGATGCGGCCCCAGCCCCGGCCCTTCATCAAAGGCAGCATGGCCCTCACCATCAGGAACACACCAGTCAAGTTGATGCCGATGACCTTGTTCCAGTCGGCGAGCGTGATTTCGTCGAACGCCTGAGTGGGAAAGAAACCGGCGCAGTTTACCAGTACGTCCACCCGGACGGCCTTGTCGCGGGCGAAGGCCGCGAGCGCGGCGCAGCTCGCCTCGTCGGCGATATTCGCCGCCAGCACGTGGAGCCTACCCTGTCCGTCGGCTTTGTCGGCCAGGATTGCGAGCGCCTCACCGGACATGTCGGTGGCGATGACGGTGTCGCCGTTGGCGAGAAAGCGCGCTACGAACAAGGCGCCCATGCCGCCGGCAGCGCCCGTGATGACAACGACGCGGTCTGTCCTCATGACGTTTTCTTTCCCGCACCAGCGAGTTCTTGGAAGTAGGCCCGCAAAGTGCGCGGCTCGCGGCCGAGGATGGCACGCAGCGTCAATGCATTGCCGCGCAGGCCGAACCGGTTGTAATGATCGAACATCGGCTGCATCGGTGCGGCCTCGGACCCAGGCGTGTCGGGATCGACCCGCACAGCCTTGATCTTGCGGCCGAGCGCCTCGCCGGCCAGCGCCGCCACGCCGGTCGAGCGCGCCCTCCGCGCACAGTTCAAAGGTGCCGTCGAGCAGCCGGTTCTCGGTCAAGGCAATGGCAGCCACCTCGGCCACGTCGCGATAGTCGACCCGCGAGAAGCGCGTATCTGTCGACCAGGGCTCGGCGACCGCGCCGGTCTCTACGATCCTGTTCCAGCTTCTCGCATAGTTCTGGAAGAAGAGCGTCGGGTGCAGGAAGCTGTATTGGAGGTCTGAGTCGAGCACGGCCTCCTCCACCGGTGCCTTCGCCGCATGATTCTGCAAGCCGCTCAGGACCGGGTGAATGACCGAGGAGAACACGAAACGCCGCACCCCGGCTCGGATGGCAGCGGCGACCATCGCCTCGCCAATCTTCGCCTCGTCGGAAAGGAACGCGGGCGCGATATAGAAGACCGATGTCATGCCGTTGAGCGCGCGGTCGAGGCTGGCGTCATCGCGCAGATCGCCGATAGCCACCTCCGCCGCGCCCTTCGCCCGAACCGCGTCGGCCGCATCGGCCGTCTGGATCAGCCCGCGGACGTGAGCGCCGCGCGCAGCCAGGGCGGGGATCACGAGACCAGCAAACTTTCCGTCCGCGCCGATCGCCAGTATCATGTCGTTCATTACTAAACACTCCCAATCGAGTACCGAATCAGCAGCTCAAAGGACGTCTCATTCTGAGGAGAAGCTGGCTTCTCTCGATGCTGATCAGGTCATTCAGTTGGGCATGCTCGCTAGAGCGGGCATCCCATCGTTCTGTGGACACTGCATGCCGCAGATGGCACAACGGAGCTGTGCCCGACCTCAATGATCTTCGTGTCTTTGGACAGGTGGGTTCGCTGCGCAGCTTCGCGGGCGCCGCTCGCGCGCTGTCGCTACCCAGGTCGAGCGTCAGCCGGAGCATCGCCCGGCTGGAGACAGCGCTCGGTACGCGGCTGATCCACCGGACGACGCGCGAGGTCGAATTGACACCGGCCGGCCAGAGCCTAATGGCACGCTCCGCCAGCGCGCTCGGCGAGCTGGGACAGGCGCTCGAATATGTCGGCAGTCTTGCAACCGAAGTGCAAGGTGAACTGCGTGTGAGCGTTGGAATAGGTTTCGGCATCAACGTAATTGCCGAGCAGCTTCCAAAATTTCTGCACCGTTATCCAGACGTTGATGTGCTGCTCGACCTGACCAGCCGCTACGCCGAACTCGTATCCGACCATGTCGATGTCGCGATCCGTCTTGGTCCTCTAGAAGACTCGTCGATGGTCGCTGTCCGGCTCGGCGAGATGAAACGCGTGCTATGCGCGTCGCCCACTTATCTGGAGCGCAGTGGCGAGCCTCGCACGCTCGAAGACCTCAAGGGCCATGCGATCATCGAGATGCCGGGGGTAGATGGCCGCACGCGGACTTGGAGCTTTTTACGCGATGACCGGACCAGCGACGTCGTCGTTGAACCCCGCGTGTCCGTCAACGATGCGCTAACGATCAACCGGCTTGTGCTGAACGGCGCGGGGATCGGCATTATCTCCTGCTATCTGTGCGCGCCCGAGATCGAGGCGGCGCGGCTCGTCCACCTGCTGCCTGAATGGACCACACCCGCGGTTGGCGTTCACATGATCTTCCCCAGTAAACGCGAACTCGCGCCGGCGGTGCGGGCCTTCGTCGACTTCATGAAGGAAGTGAACCCGCCGGGGCTGCACTGGCAGAACAATGAGTTGCCGACTGACTGTAGGCCAGATCGCCAGATTGCCTCCGCAACATGAGCGGTCATAGCCCCGGTTGGATCTACCCCAGTGAGGCATCGGCATGAGGTGCCTCACCGTGCCTCGATCAGGCCATCGAACGCCGGCTAGGACGATGAAGGTGGAGGGTCTAGACCCTCCAGAGACTGTACGCGGCGTACTGTCCTAATCATCCCATAAACCAGGGTTTGTTGGACAAAGTAGCCGGCCTCGCGGGTCGTGACGCAAGCCATCTGATCCCGGTGGCCTATGGTTGGCGATCAGCTTAGATCGCGGAGGTGCCGCCATCGACGGACAGCTCTATGCCGTTCACGAAGCTGGAATCGTCGGAAGCAAGGAACAGCGCCACCGTCGCGATCTCCTCGGGGCGGCCCATCTTCCCGCGTGGGATCAGGGCCTCGAACTGCCGCTTCGTCGCCGCATCGAACATCTTGTCCTGAATGGGCGTGGCGATCTGCCCCGGACTCAGCACGTTCACCCGGATTTGCCTGTGCTTCAGTTCGTTGAGCCACGCGCGGGCAAAGGCACGCAGCGCGGCCTTGCTTGCCGAATATGCGCTATAGTCGGGCCAGCCTTTCACCGACGCGATCGAGCCGGTCATGATGATCGAGCCGCCATCGTTGAACAACGGCAACGCCTTCTGCACCGTGAACAGCGTACCGCGCGTGTTCAGGCCAAAGAGCGTGTCAAAGTTCTTTTCGGTGATCTCGCCGATCTTCTGCGCCTCACCTCCCGCTCCGGCACTGGCGAACAACACGTCGATGCTGCCCTTCTCTCGCTTCACCGTCTCGAACAAGCGGTCTAGATCGCCGAGGTTGGCAGCGTCGCCCTGCACGCCGGTCACGTTCCGGCCGATCGACGCCACGGCCTCGTCCAGCACCTCCTGCCTACGGCCGGTGATGAACACATGCGCGCCTTCCTCGACGAACAGCTTGGCGCTGGACAGCGCCATGCCGCTCGACCCGCCCGTTACCACGACGGTCTTGCCTTCTAACTTTCCCATGACTGCTCCTTACATTACAAAGTGGATCACCGCCCCGCATATGTGGAGCACTGACCCGTTTGTCAAAGGGGCTTATGCGCGCCGACGCCAAAAGGAACTACAGCCATCTGCTTGCCGTCGCGCGGGACGTGATCGCCGAGCATGGTGCCGACGCCTCACTGCGCGAGATCGCGCGTCGGGCCGAAGTCGGCTTGGGCACGCTGCACCGCCACTTTCCGACGCGGGAGGCGCTGCTCGATGCGCTGCTTCGTGCGAGCCTCGATGGATTGACGCAGAAGGCGGCCGAACTGGAAGCATCAGCCGCCCCTGATGAAGCGCTGATCTCCTGGTTCCGCGAGGGGGTCGCGTTCGTCCAAGGCTACAGCGGTGTCGTGGACCTGATGGCGGCCGCTATCGCAAACCCGGAATCGGCCCTCCATGCGTCATGCACCACGGTCCGCTCAGCAGGCGCGGCACTCCTCCTCCGTGCTCAAGCGAAGGGACTGGCGCGGGCCGATTTGAACGGAACCGACCTGTTCGCCCTGATGGGCGCACTCGGGTGGATCGGCGACCAACCCTCGTTCGCGCCACGGGCCGATCGTCTCGTGGACATTATTGCCGGCGCGATCCTGACAACTCGGCACAGCAGCGGGACCAAGACTTCGCGCCGTGCTCCGATTTTGTAGCGCGACAATCTGGCACTGCCATTCAGCGACAATCAGAGCACCAAATCCGAAGACGTGATACTCTACCGTAGGTAGCATCGCTCTTCCATGGTCTGGGCTGGGCAGCCGCCTGTAAAGCCTGGCCTTTCAGGCCACCGCCTCCGGCGGCTGTGGGCCTGACAGGCGACCGCCCAGCCCAGAGGGGTTCCACCGGTGGATGTGAGGCTGATTGTCGCTGACAGCGTGGTTCTGATTGTCGCGGAACACCGATTTAGTGGCCGCGCTTGTCACGGTGCGGAAAGCGGAGGTTTGTTGCACGCCCGGACAAGCCCAACCGGCCTTGTGTAAGTTTTCTGTTCCGTTGCTTCTGTAATGGGCCCCTGGTGGTCAAGCTTCGAAGTGGTGTCCACTCGCCGGTTTCGTGCTTCTGCCCGTGATCGGCACCAGGCCGTCACATGATGCTTCATGAGGGAGCCGGCGGAGCAATCTACCCAGCGTAGTCTCGGGATCGCTCCCGGCCACTGCAACGGAACCTGCCTTACCGTCTCCGCGTCCCGGCGAAGGGACCTCGTGGGAGCTGAGCCGCTTGGCTCCGCTCCGAACTGTGTGCCTCTTTGCAGTTATGCCTTCGCAGCCGCCGCCGGGTCCTTGCCCCAGACGAACTCTGTCCCGTCCGCCCACATGCGATGGAGCACGGTGGCCAGCTTACGGGCTAGCGCCACCTTCGCCCTCCGCATACCCCGCCGCTTGGCGACGTCTAACGCCCAGCGCTTGAGCGTGCTGAACCGCGTCGCGCGCGTCAGCAACGCGTTGGCCGCATCGTGCAGCGCGGTTCGAACGGCGGCATCACCAACCTTCGTGATCGAACCGACGACATCCGTCTCGCCCGACTGATAGCGTTTGGGTGTCAGACCAA
The DNA here is from genome assembly GCF_013201075.1 of Lichenicola cladoniae. NCBI lineage: Bacteria > Pseudomonadati > Pseudomonadota > Alphaproteobacteria > Acetobacterales > Acetobacteraceae > Lichenicola > Lichenicola cladoniae. The sequence goes on from NZ_CP053709.1 coordinate 113,221, forward strand.
AGAAGGCGCCGACCGACTTGGACTTCTTGAACCGGTCTGGATCGTCCACGCCCGCCCGATAGGTCAGCGACACCAGCGCACCTACGCCTGGGACCGTCATCAGCCTGCGACAGACCTGATCTTCCTTGACGATGATCAGCACCTCGCGGTGCAGCTTGGCCAGCTCGCGCCACATCGCCTCGCGTGCCGCCAGCAACGGCTCGACGATCTTCTCCAGCATCACGTGCCCGGCTGCGAGCTCGCGGATACGCGCGGGCAGCTTGCCGCGGCTCACGTCACCTACTTTGAGCCCAAAGCCACGCAGCAGCCCGCGCACGGTCTGCTCCAGGTCGATGACCTTGATCTGCAGCTGCTTGCGTGCGGTATCCGCCCGGCGAGTGACGTCTTGCTGGAATAAGCGGATGCCGATCTGCTTAGCCTCATGGTGAACACAGCAGATGAGGCTGCCACAGTGGCAGCCACTCAGGCAGCTTCGATGCAGCGGATCGAGATCGTCAGCGACCGGCGTCGTGCCCATGATCCAGCGTTTCGCGCGCTTGTGGTTGCGAGCTCCTACGTACCCGGCACCCGGATTCGAGAGCTCGCCGCCAGACACGGGATCTGCACAAGCCTTGTCTACCGGTGGCGCCGCGAGCGGGCAGGAGCCGCGGTGGTAAAGACTGGATCCGCGTTGCGACTTGTTCCGGTTCACCTCGTTGACGAGCCGCGTGCTGCCGAGAAACAGGCTGACCAATCGCGTCCGGTGCCACCGCCTACACCGAAAGCGTCGACAAAGCCTGCGTTGATCGAGATCGAGTTTCCGGGCGGCGTCTGTGTGCGGGTCGATGAGACGGTCAACCAGGCGGCCCTGCGGCGTATCGTGGCCGTTCTGCGCGGATGATCCCGGTTCCGTCCGGTGTCCGGGTCTGGCTGGCGGCCGGGGCCAGTGACATGCGCCGCGGCATGAACGGCCTGGCCCTGCAGGTGCAGCAGGCGCTCGAGCGTGATCCCCATGTTGGCGATCTCTACGTGTTCAGGGGACGCCGCGGTGATCTGGTGAAGATCCTGTGGCACGACGGGCTCGGCATGTCGCTGTATGCCAAGCGCCTGGAGCGCGGCCGGTTCGTGTGGCCGCAGGCGGCTGATGGCGTGGTGTCGCTGACACCGGCGATGCTCTCGATGCTGCTGGAAGGGATCGACTGGCGGCATCCACAGCGGACCTGGCGGCCCGAGGCCGCAGGCTGACGGCGAGGCAATCAGTACACAAGCCAGCCGGGATGTGGTTGAATCGCTGGCGTGACACCCGACGCCGACATCCTGCCTGACGATATCGACATGCTGCGGGCGGCACTCGTTGCTGAGCGCGCGGCCCGGTTGTCAGCCGAGACGCGGGCAACCGGTGCGGAGGCGATGATCGCGCACCTCAAGCTGCTGATCGCAAAGCTGCAGCGCGACCGGTTCGGCCCAACGTCGGAGCGCAGTCGCAGGCTGCTCGACCAGTTGGAGCTGCAGCTCGAGGAGCTGGAGGCGAATGCTGCCGAGGCTGACGTCGAGCCAGCAGCACCTGGGGATCCGCGTCCGGGTTCGAGCCGGGCAAAGCCGGTGCGCGGGCCGCTGCCAGCCCATCTGCCGCGCGAGCGCGTCGTCGTTCCAGGCCCGACCCTTTGTCCCTGCTGCCACGGCCGGCTGGTCAAGCTCGGTGAGACGATCACGGAGACACTCGAGGTGATCCCGCGCCAGTGGAAGGTCATCCAGACAGTGCGCGAGAAGTTCTCCTGCCGTGCCTGCGAGAGCATCACCCAGCCGCCGGCACCGTTTCATCCAATCGCCCGGGGTCGTGCCGGGCCCGAGTTGCTGGCCATGATCCTGGAGGCGAAGTTCGGCCAGCACCTGCCGCTGAACCGGCAGAGCGAGAGCTACGCCTTGGAGGGCATCCACCTCGACGTCTCGACCCTGGGCGGGTGGGTCGGCGCGTGCACCGCGGCCCTCGCGCCGCTGTTGGCGTTGATCCGCAAGCACGTGCTGGTAGCAGACCGGCTGCACGGCGACGACACCACGGTGCCGGTACTGGCCAAGAGCAAGACGAGCATCGGTCGGCTCTGGACCTACGTCCGCGACGACCGTCCATTCGGCGGTCCGGAGCCACCAGCGGCGATGTTTTTCTACTCACCGGACCGAGGCGGCGAGCATCCACGCCGACACCTGGCGCAGTACGCAGGTATTCTGCAGGCCGATGCCTATGCAGGATTCAACGAGCTCTACCTGCCCGGGCGCAGGCCAGGTGCGATCTCCGAAGCCGCGTGCTGGGCACACGGCCGGAGGAAATTCTTTGTGCTCGCCGACGTGGCCAAGGCGCCGATCGCCATCGAGGCCGTGCGCCGGATCGATCTGATCTTCGACGTCGAGCGCACCATCAACGGCCTCATGCCCGAACAGCGGCGCGCCGCACGACAAGAGCAGGTTGTGCCTCTGGTCGCAGAGCTGGAAGCCTGGATGCGCACTGAGCGCAGCCGGCTGTCTCGCCACAACGAGGTCAGCCGGGCAATGGACTACATGCTCAAACGCTGGCCTGCATTCACCAGGTTTCTAGACGACGGCAGGATCTGCCTGACCAACAACGCCGCGGAACGTGCCCTCAGAGGAATTGCACTCGGGCGAAAGTCCTGGATGTTCGCCGGATCCAATCGTGGGGGCGAGCGCGCGGCTGACGTCTACACGCTGATCATCACCGCCAAGCTGAATGGGGTCGATCCGCGCGCCTGGCTCGCCGATGTCCTGCGCCGTATTGCCGATCAACCCGATCGCGACCTCGGCGATCTGTTGCCATGGAATTGGTCAAAGCCAAAAACGCTGACTGCCGCAGCCGCCTGAAGCGTATCCGTGGTGCTCGGCGGATGGATACTGCGTGCGCCCAGCAAGGCCCTGATCTCCTGCGATGACATCGATTTGCGATGCACTGGCCGATACCACCCCATGCGCAGAAGCTGGGCTATCCCGCGAGCATCACGCCGATCCGTCTTCACCGCCATCGCAGACAGCGCCGCCTTGACGTGTCGTGTTTCCAGCAAGACCGGCTCGAGACCGGCTGCAAGCAACCCGTCATAGAGCCACTGTGATAACGGGCCAGCCTCCAGGCCAACGCGCGCGATTGTCAGGTTCAGGCCGAGCAGGAACGCGACCAGCGCCTCCGGCTCGCTCGCGACCTTCGCCTCCCGGATGACCTTCCCGGTGACGTCAAGCACGCACAGGCTGCTCAGCTCCAGCGACACGTCAATCCCGACATGATGTTCCATGGCCGTCCTCCTGATGGCCGGATCCGAACCGCTCAGATCCGCGCGTTCATGCCACCACTCTGAAGAGACCAGCACCACTCGTCAGCCCCGGTGCCAGCCCATTACGGCATCTACCAGACCCCCGATACGCTTGAAGAATGACAAAGGGCCCGCCTGTTAAGCGGACCCACTGCCGTGGCTGATAATAGCTTTTATCGCGCATAGATTTGCCCAGGAACGGGGGTCTGCTTTAGAATGCCCTTGGCGCGGGAATTGACCCCGCTGGGACGTATGGGCAGTCAGATGGACCTCTCCAGACCAAACCGAGCTGTCACGGTCAGGCAGACGGTCTCCGGCGGTGGTGAGGTCGTTATCACCGACATGGCGGCACTGATCGAGCGGAACCTCGAAGCATACCGGCAGGCTGCTCACGGCGCGTTCTCGGTCACGACCGAACGGGCGCTTCGCAGCGACAGCGCCGTCTTCACCGAGTGGTGCTCCAGCCGGGCCCTTCTGGCGCTACCGGCCGAGCCATCGACGGTGGCCACCTTCATCGACGACCAGGCGCTGACCAAGAAGCCGGCGACCATCCGCCGCTACGTGTCCAGCATCTCGCACCTGCACCGGGCGGCCGACGTGCCGAACCCGTGCGAACGGAGCGAGGTGAAGCTTGTCCTCAAGCGGATGGGCAAGACGCTCGGCAGCGCCCAGCGGCAAGCCGAGGGTCTGACCCGGCGCCTCGTCGACAAGATGATGCACTCAAGTGGCGACACGCTGCGGGATTTGCGCAACCGGGTCGTGCTGGCCGTCGGCTACGACACGCTGGCCCGCCGGTCGGAACTGGTGGCGCTGCGCGTGGAGGATCTGCGGCACGGCACCGCTCGCGACGGAACGATCAACATCTGCGGGTCCAAGACAGACCAGATGAGTGCCGGCTCCATCCGCTATCTCGCACCGGACACCATGCGCTTGGTGACGGAATGGATCGGCAAAGCTGGGATCGAAGACGGCTTCCTGCTGCGCGCGGTGCTGAAGGGCGGAAGGGTCGGCGGCGCGCTGGTCCCGATGGAGGTAACCCGGGTCTACAAGGAAATGGCAACCGCGGCCGGCCTGCCAATCGAGACCGTAGCGGCGATCAGCGCCCACAGCACCCGCGTTGGCGCCAGTCAGGATATGGCAGCGAGCGATCGCATCGAACTTCCGGCGATCATGCAAGCCGGTGGATGGAAGTCGCCGGAGATGGTGGCGCGATACACGGCCCGGCAGCACGCCAGGCGCAGCGGCTCAGCAAAGCTGGCGGAACTCCAGAACCGGACATCGTAAAGAAAACCGTATTGCTCGCGAGCAGGAAATTCAGGTGCATCTCACGCCTATCTTCTTTGTCGGCGTCATGCTTTGGATCGCAGAATGGAGCTCCCGACGAGCCGGTGAATGCTCGCACCCGAACCGCGGTTCGATTTGGCCTCATCGCGTGGATGGCGGACACGGATGGCAGCACCGCCGTGCTGTAGTGCGCCGCCATCTCCTGGCAGGTGTGGTTGATCCCGGGCTCGTGGCGATAGGTGGCCGTGACGCCACAGCGTAGGTTGTCGCAAACCAGGCGCTTCGGCACCCCCCAGGAACGTCTGCGCGTTGACGTGCGCGCCATCCAGTCGGCGAGCTCCTTGCTCCAGCGAGATGCCACGTAGGTGTAGTTCGACGAACCCAGCACTGCGACAAATACATGCGCCGGCCGCTCCTCTCCTGCCGCCCTGTCGACTACCGGCACGCTGTTGTCAGTGCAGTCGCGGACAGTCTCACGCCGGCAATGTGCGTCTGCCTGATGACCTGCTGGTGGCCGAACGCCACCGAGCCTTGAATTCTGTGCGTCATGTGTCATATGTTGGGCGTCACCTGACGTTAGGTAGGCTAATCATGCTCACTACCACTCCCCGCGACGAAACCAAGATTCATCGTGCAGCCGACTTGCTTGGGGGGTTGGAGATCCTCCAGTTCAACGTAGAAAGCCTGATGGATGCACACGACTTGATCGTGAAGGGGATCCCAAGCGAAGCCATCGTGCACCTATTTGGACAGCTTGGTCGGGTCCGAATCTCTACTTCATTCGTGAATGCGGTCGGGATGAGCGTGCGCACGATGCAAAGGCGCCGAGCGACTCCCACTGGTTTTCTCAGCCTGGAACAGAGTGGAAGAGCATGGAAGTTTGCTGAGATCATCGCCCGGGCAATGGAAGTTCTGGGATCAAAGGAAGCGGCCGAAAGCTGGCTGGAGCAAGAAGCACTTGCTTTAGACGGCCGGAGGCCAATCGACCTGTTGTCGACTTCTGCTGGCGTCGAGATTGTCGAGGATCTTCTTGGCCGTCTTGAGTACGGAGTCTACACGTGACCCCGCTGCCCGTTCCGCTTGGTTCGGGCGGCATTTCTGCGTGGAGACTTGACGACGCACGCTTCGCAGCAACCTGGGATGTAGGGGAGGGTGCCTTCCTTTTCGGGGGGCGATGGAATCGAAAGGGGATCCGGGCAGTCTACTGTTCGTTGGATCCGGGCACGGCGATCCTGGAGGTAGCCGTGCACAAAGGTTTCCGGGCGCTTGATGCTGTCCCGCATATGCTGACGTCTGTTGTGCTCACTAATCCAGGGCAAGTGCACGTTGTGCAACCCGATGAAGTTCCCAACGGTAACTGGCTGCGCCCAGGGACGCCCGGGGCATCGCAGCAGGACTTCGGAAGCGACCTTTTGGCCCGATATGCTTTCGTACTTTTTCCGAGTTCAGTATCTATGCACAGTTGGAACCTTGTGTTCATCGCAAGTCGTGCAGCCGGGATGTATTCACTCGCTACCCAAGAGCCATTTGCTCTTGATACTCGCTTGAACCCACCGGCTTCATAGGGCTGGCCACTGTAGCGATGGCTGGGCCGCTCCTCAGCAGGCTGTATTGACGTTGTTGGCCCGGTTAGCGGATAGCAAGGGTGGGGTGCTCGTAACGCGAACCTGTCAGACGATCCGCTGGACTCTAACTTACTGAATAGCTTTAAAACAGCGCTTCGAGATAGCATTCGGCCGCCTATAGTTGGGTGTCGGCGCAAGGTAGAGATATCACTCAGCCTGCAAAGTAGAGATGGCACCGCTGCGGATGCTGTTGCGGGTTGGCACGCCCGGCGCCTCCAGGTTGTTGGGCGGTCGGGCTCGACCTGTCGCACCACGCCGCTGGTTTGTGGGATATGCCGCCTGCTGCGCTTGCACATACGCCAGTGCTTCACCAAGCCGCTTGTTCTCGATGATCTCGCCAGGTCTCACGACGGCAAACTTGTCGAACAGCCGAAACGCCAAATCCACGCCCGCATGACGGACCGCGAACCGGCCGTCCGGGTAGTTCACGACCTCAACCTGTTTGCGTGCCAGAGCTCTCGTCTGCGGCGTCGGCTCCAGGATCAGCATCATGCGATCGTAGTGCAGCGTCAGGTTGGCTGAGACCGCACGCACCTCCCGCCATGCCAGGGCCTCGTCGAGCACGTCATCAGCAGGGGCGGGCCGGTGCAGATCCTTCGCATTGGCAGGCGACCGCGCGAAGCGCGCGTTGTAGGATGCGATGAAGCCCGGCAACCAGGCGTTCGCGGTCTCCATCGTGCCGATCCCAGCCAGCCGCAGCTCCTTGACCAGCCGATCCTGCAACGTGCCGAACGCTCGCTCCACGCGTCCCTTGGCCTGCGGGCTGTTGGCGCAGATGATGTCGATGTTCAGTGCACACAGGCCGCGACCGAACTGCGTGATCTCGTCGCCTGTCGCCGTCTTGCGGTTGACGCGAAAGATGCCGTGCTTGTCGGAGTAGAACGCAACCGGCTTGCCATGCGCCTCGACGTAGGCGCGGGTCGCGGTGAAATACGAGAACGCCGACTCACTCACCACGAAGCGCAGCAGCATGAGCCGGCTAGTCGCGTCATCGACGAAGGCAAGCAAGGTGCAGGTTGGCCCACGGTTCTCGAACCAGGCATGCTCCGAGCCGTCGATCTGGATCAACTCGCCCAGGCAATCTCGTCGCCGTCGCGGCTGGTGCGGCGAGGGTAGGCGGTGTCGCCGGTCGGTCCAGATCCCGTCAGCCATCATCCACTGGCGCACCGTCTCCCGCGACACCTTGCACCCGTGCAGCTCAGCCAATTTCTCCGCCGCCAGCGTCGGCCCGAAATCACAGTAGCGCTCGCGCACCAGCGTCACCGCCAGCTGGCGGACTGCGTCCGGCAGCCGGTGGTTGCTCGGGCGGCCCCGGCGCCGCGATACCAAGCTCGGAGCGCCATCATCCCGCAAGCCCTGCAGCAGGCGGAACACCTGCCGTCGGCTCAAGCCCATCAGGGTGCAGGCATCCTCAACGCGAAGTCGGCCGGACTGCACACCCAGCAACACCTCGAGCCGATCGAATTCCAGCTTGCTCATCGAGACCATCACCACGGACCAGCTCCTGCATGCCCCAGGTGCGGGAGGGTGCCATCTGTATCTGGCAGAGGGGTGACATCTCTATATTGCTGCTACATTGATTGTCCAGGGGCACTTGGTTTATGCAAACCCTTTCAACATTGCGACCGTACCCAGCTTCCGTCTCAGGGAGGCGTTGGAAACGCTGGCCGAAGTCGATCAGGATAAGGTTATTCGAGCACTGGATGAATTCGTCAGCCGAGCTTGAAGCTGAACCAGGCGTTGCCACCGCAAGACAAGCCCAGAGGAGAGATCTACCAACTGCGCAGACGCATGTGCTGCGCTATCTCCAGTGGGTCGTAGGCGGTAGTCATCTTTACGGCCAATGTAATACGACCTTAGAACAGAATCCGAAAATGCAGATGGAACTATCTTGACAGAATCTTCCGCATCTCTTCTGGAATTAACCACCCAGATTGTTAGCGCGCACTGCGCCATGAACACTGTGTCAGCGGAGGATCTGCCGACGCTGATCCAGAAGGTTTACGCGGCACTGAGCGAGGTCGGCGGGCGGCCAGAGGACGTTGCAGCCGTTGGTCCCGAGGCTCCGACGCCTGCCGTCCCGATCAAGAAGAGCGTTTTCCCCGATTACATCGTCTGCCTCGAGGACGGCAAGAAGCTCAAGATGCTGAAGCGTCACCTGCAATCATCTTATGGCACGACACCCGCGCAGTATCGCGAGCGGTGGAATCTGCCACAGGAGTATCCAATGGTGGCACCGAACTACGCAAAGCGCCGGAGCGCACTTGCCCGGGAAAGCGGCCTCGGCCGTAAGCCGGACGCGCAGGACGGGTCATGATTGTGTCTGAGCTGACGCCACAACGACCACACGCTTGAGCCAGGACACTGAACTCGTTCGGGTCAAGGCGCGGATCAAGGCGCTCACCGAGTGGACGATCGCCCGCGGCTGCACCGAGGCCGAGGCTATGGCGGCAGCCGACATGGTGGGACGGCTGCTCGAGCGCTACGCGCTCAGCATGGAAGAGATCGACATCCGCGATGAGCCCTGCATACGGATCGAGGTGCCGCTGCGCGGGATCCGTCGCCGGCCGATCGATGCTTGCGTGCCGGCGATTGCAGCGTTCTGCGACTGCAAAGTCTGGCTGTCGCGTGACAGAAGTCCACCGTCCTACGTGTTTTTCGGCTTTGCGACCGACACTGCTCTGGCGGCCTACCTCTACGCCGTGATCGAGCGCGCCATCCACAGCGACAGCCAGACCTTCCGATCCGCGAGGCCAGCGCTTGCCGGCACTGCCTTGAGTCGCGCCACCTCGAGCTTCCAGCTGGGCATGGCGGCGCGGATCGCCGAGCGGTTGGTGGACATGCACGATGATCGGGAGGCGAGCGTGGCCACGCAGCGTCCGACCGGCTCAGCCCTGACGATCGTGCGGCACCAGGTCGTAGAGGCAGCCTTTCGAGCCAGTGGGCCGAGGTTGCGGGCCATGCCGGGCCTGACGCTGCACAACGACACCGCCTTCCGCGTCGGGCGCCTGGCCGGAGAGCGGGTCAACCTCAGGCGGCCGGTTGAGCAGGACGACCAGAACCGTCTGGCATGATGACGGGACGCGATGAACAGCGCAGCCGGGTCTATGCGTGGGAGGATGAGATGGTCGTGCCACGCGATCCCAGCCTGATCGCCTACGGCGCGGCTCAAGGAATGGTGGACGCGATCTGGTCTGAGCTGGGTCTGCGCTATCCGCCGCGCGTCGAGCCTCTGCCGAAACAGGCGACGACGCGGATGGCGGATGGATCCCGCCTTACCCTCCGTCTGCCCGCGCAGACGCCGTCCTGGTGCCTGCTGCACGAGTTGGCGCATGCCCTGACCAGCACCCATGACGGACACTCGGATCAGCACGGCCCGGTGTTTGCCGGGATCTACGTGCAACTGCTCGTGCGGTATCTGCGGCTGCCGCAGCCTTGGCTGCTGGCGACCCTCGAGAGCGCGGACGTGCAGGTGGACATGCGGGCGCAGCCGCTGTTCGTCGACACCGCAGCCTTTCAGGCTCAACTGTGATGCGGCTGCGCGTCATCGACATCGAGACCACCGGCACGGCGCCGCCGGCCGAGATCATCGAGTTCGGCCGGGTCGACCTGCACGACAGCACGGGCTCCTGGCAGATCGACCGGCCGATGACGCGGCTGTACCGGCCGTTGCACGGCATCCCGCCGGAAACGATGGCGGTGCATCACATCACCGAGCACGATTTTAATGCGGACACCCCGGTGTGCACCGGCGAACGGCTGCGGCTGGCGGTGTGGGCCGGTAATCCGCCGGATGTTCTGGTGGCACACAACTGCGCCTTCGAGCAGCTGTTCGTCGACGTCCTGCACACCGACGCCCTGCCCTGGATCTGCACCTACAAGGTGGCGCTGCGGCTGTGGCCGGACGCACCAAAGCATTCCAACCAGGTGCTGCGCTACTGGCTCGGGCTGCCGCTTGATGCAGGTCTGGCGATGCCGCCGCATCGTGCCGGCCCCGACGCTATGTCACCGCGCATCTGCTGCTCCGGATGTTGGCGCTGGCCAGCATCGAGCAGATGGTCGATTGGACCAGCCAGCCAAAGCTGCTGCCCTTGATGCCGTTCGGCAAGCATCACGGGACATCCTGGCCGGAGCTTCCGCTCGATTATCTGCAATGGCTCGTCCGGCAGACCGAAATGGATGCGGACGTGATCTATTGCGGACGTCGAGAGATCGAACGGCGGCAACAGGCAGAACCGTAGGGTGCACGAGAACGTTTCGTCATAATTAATGGTAATGCTTTGTTTATTGTTGCTTCGGATTTAGCATGGTTTGCGACCCTTCCTGCGAATCGCTCGCTTCACCTTCGAGAACCGGAATCATCCATGGCTCGCACCGCGACCTCAACAAGCTCCTCTAAAAAGATTACTCCGACAGATGCGGCAAAGAAGCCGCGTGGCCGACCGCCCGGCTCGAAGAACGGCGTGCGCGCGACAAGCAAAGCCAAGGCACCCGCGGCCGTAAAGCGCGCCGCCGTGCGCAAGAGCGCGCCGGCTGCACCGAAACTCAACAAGGCCGAGCTCGAAGCTCACGTCATCAAGTTGGAGCGAACCATCGACCGGCTGCGCAAGCAGGGCGCTGAGATGAAGCAGGCTGCCAAACTATCCACTGCCAAGCCAGCCGCAGCTCCTGTGGAAGCCGCCGTGAAGAAGACGCGACGTGCAAAAGCCGTTGCCGAGGCACCGACGCCGATCGCGAAGCCACGCCGTGCAACTAAGAAGAAGTCAGAGATGCCGGCATCGGCCGCTGACAGCACATCGGAAAGTGCCGACGCCGATATCTGATCGGGCACGATGACGACCAGCGGTAATTCCCTAGGACCGTTGGCAAAGGGGAGTGGCATCAAGCCATTCCCCTTTTTCTTTAGCTTCTTGCCAGACGTTCCATGGTGTCAGCCGCGGTGGCTCAGACAGGGAAAGATGCGGTGCCTGGTTGAAGGTGTTAACTTGATCGTCGTGGGTCAAGCTTCTATCAGCGACTTTTGCATCAGAACACCAGACAGATGAGCAAAGCTTTTATCGCAGCGACGTTGCAGGATTCGACCGGCTGCACCGGCGTCGCCGCCAACCTGGCAGCTGCCGAGCTGATCGCGGCGATCGTCTCGGAAATGAAAAAGGAGGGCGGCTTCACCCTGCCCTCGTTCGGCACCTTCACCGTCAGGAAGACCAAGGCGCGCAAGGCGCTAAACCCGCGCACCGGAGAGCCGGTCAAGGTCAAGGCCGGCAAGACCGTCCGCTTCAAAGCCAGCCCGAAACTCAAGAAGGCCGTCTGACCGTTTTGCGCCGGCCGGCACCGGCCTTGATCCAGTGAGCCAGGCCGCGCCGTCGACCTGAACAGGAAGCAGGCCAACGTGGTCGGCCTGGACAGCGGAGTCTGCGTGACTCAAGATTCCGCCGATGACGTCGTCCCGGCCACTCCGCACCCATCAGCAGCGTCTGGCCAATCTGGTGGCGGCGATGGCAGCCGGGGAGACCACCGCACGCGACATCCTGGCCGCGGTCACGCCCGGCGGCGGCAAGTCGCTGCTGCCGGTGATCGCCGCGGCTCGGCTGATCGAGGCCGGCCTCATCGAGCGCGTCTGCTGGATCGTGCCGCGCGACAGCCTGCGCCTGCAGGCCGAGGAAGCGTTCACCGATCCGGTCTGGCGAAGTGTTCTCGGACACCGCCTGTCGGTGCGAGCGGCCGACAACACCGCTGATCCCAGCCGCGGCCTGGCTGGCTACATCACCACCTACCAGGGTGTGGCCGCCGCCCCTGACCTGCACCTGCGCGAGATGCGCCGGTATCGGACCCTGCTCGTGGTGGACGAGGTGCATCACCTGCCGGCCCTGGCCGACACCGATCCGGATGCGGCAGCACGTGCAGCCGGAACGGACGAGGAGCAGGCCAGCGCCTGGTCGCAGGCGATTCTGCCGCTGCTGGAGTGCGCGACGGTCCGGCTGCTGCTGTCCGGCACGCTGGAGCGGGCGGACGGCAAGGCGATCCTGTGGCTGCCCTACCGCAAGGGGGTGAAGGCGCGCACCCGCGAGATCGAGCTCGACGCCCCTGGCTGGGCGGTGATCGGCTACTCCCGTGCCCAGGCCCTGCTCGAGCGCGCTGTGCTGCCGGTGACCTTCGGCGCGCTGGATGGCGAGGCCCGCTGGCGGGACGAGGATGACACCGAGATCGGCCCGCACCGGCTGGCCAACCTGCATCCGGACGAGACCACCCGCCCCGCCCTGTTCACAGCACTCCGCACCGGCTTTGCCGAGACCCTGCTGCACGAGGCGTTCATCGCCATTCGCGACGTCCGCGCCCGACGGCGGCAGGAGCGAGACCTCCAACCGGGTGCCGCGGCCCGCGGACTGGGCAAGCTGCTGGTGGTGGCGCCGGATCAGGCGATGGCCAAGCACTATCTCGGCGTGATACGGCGCTGGATCCCGGCCGCCCAGGCAGAGGAGACAGCGCAGCTGGCCACGTCGGACACGCCGCGGGCGCACCAGATCCTGGCCAGCTTCCGGCTCAGGCCGGAGCCGTCGATCCTGGTCACGGTGGCCATGGCCTATGAAGGCCTGGATGCACCGGACGTGGCGGTGGTAGCCGCCCTCACCCACATCCGCTCGCGCGCCTGGCTGGAGCAGATGGTGGCGCGCGCCACCCGGGTGGATCCACATGCCGGTCCCTACGAGACGCAGCAGGCGCTGGTGTTCCACCCCGATGATCCACTGTTCGCGCTATTCCGCCGGCGGATGGAGTATGAGCAGGGCACGCTGGCGCGGCCGAAAGCCAAGCGAAAGCAGAGCGCCCTGCCCTTGTGGCTGCTCGACCAGCTGCCGCCGGCGCGGGAGGGCATCACGCCGCTGGACAGCAACGCGCTGGCGCTGCGCTTCGACACGCTGCGGCCTGGACCGGAGCTGGCCCTGAAGCGTCCCGAGCAGGAGGCGGCGCAGGCGGAGCTGCTGGAAGCGCCGTCAGTGGCCGAGCGGCGTCTGCGGGCCCGGTTGGGGGAGATGGTGGCGGCACAGGCGGTCGAAGACGAAGCCGGTCGTGCTGGCTTCAAGGGCGGCACGGCGGGTCCCGGGCTCTACCACCGCTACAACGCGGTGCTGAAGCGCATGACCGGCAACAAGAACCGGGCGCAGATGACGCTGGCGGAGCTGGAGGCGGCAATCGGCTGGCTCGAGCGCAACCAGTTGCAGGAGCATCTGCACCTGCTCGATGACGACCCGCGCTACGCCTGGACGGCGCGGCAGCGTGGTGAGTGGAGGCCGCCGGTCGGGCGGCTGACACGAACAACGACAGACGCGAAACGGGCGCCATCGGCTTATGCAGCGACAAAGCGATCCGGATGATGTCGGATGAAGGTCAATCGCGGCACAGGCTCGCCTCTTGCCGTGGCCTGATTAGTTCACAATGCCTGATGCAGGATCTTCCTAGTTCGAAAGGAACGATATTATGTCCAGTAGAAGTTCACAATCACTCGTGAGCGAAATCAAACGGTGGGCGGTTTTCGCTCGCAGAAACCAAGGATGTACTGAGCACCTTCCGAAGATGGTTTATTTGACGAAGTAAATGCCGCATCTTCAATCCTGCCCGCCCCGCGGTTCGCAACAGCGTTACCATGATGAGAGCTTTTGATAAGCGCATACAATGCCGGTTCGAAAGCCGCCAAAGGTCTCGAGGGCTTGGACGCAATTCTTGATGGCGGCCTTCTTCGGGCTGATGCCGGCGATGTCGACAAATTTATAGGCATCACGAGCGTGGCGATCTTGAGGAGCGCCATGCGCATTATAATGCATATTTCACGGCTCCCGCACCTCGGAGACGGCGAACGCCGAATTTGACGCCGATACTTTCGCTGCCTGCGAGGTCAGCGTGGCAGAGACTGGCGAGGAAGCTTTCGTTTCGAAATCGGCCCACGTGGTCCAGGACGTCGTGGTGCAGAAGGATGTTGACGAGTCGGCCGAACGGTTCACGACACTCTGCGTCGTGAGGAAGTTGAAGTTGTCGACCCGACGATCGCAGCTGCTGAAACGACAACGAAGCGTTTTGGCATCTAATCAGGATCCTGCCGGACGAAAGATCGTCGGGCAGTGTTTTTTGGCGTTCCCCTAAAACAACTTAAGCTACTTGATCTATGCACGAATTGATCGTGTCACCCGCCTGTAAAGTGCCCGATGAACATTAGGCGTTCGCCGCCACAGCCACTACCCAGAGGTTTTCGGCGCGGTAGCACATCGTGCCGCCACCGATCCAGGCCCGCGATAGTCTATACCTTGCTTTGGCTCGGACATCAGGTCCGCAGCCGCACAAGGACTCGGACTATGACCGCCAGAACCGTATTATTCTTTCAAGCACTTAGCGCGTCGCTGACGATTGCTGGGGGGCTACTGCTTTCCGGATCGTCGGTTCCTCCGACAAGCCATGAGGCAAGTATACACCAGGCCTTCCGTCTCGCCGACATTGATCCTAAGATCTTCCATCATTGGCCGAACGTGCACGCGACCACGACTGTCGCCGACGTTGATCCCGCGATCTTCCACCACTGGCCTCAAGCGGCGACAACGGTGGCGGACGCAGATCCTAAGATCTTTCATCATTGGCCGAACGTGGACGCGACCGTGACAGTCGCCGATATCGATCCGTCGATCTTTCATCACTGGGGCTGAAGTCTCATCGCACCCCTGGACCAACCATAACCCGTCGTTTGAACTGCGCCTTCTCGCCGAAAGGTGAGAAGGCGCTTTCTCAATCCTGATGCAGTGGATACTCTAGCTCTTCCAATGAGATCGTCGCCGTCGAATTGTCTTATATTTGAGCGCCGGGTGAAAACTGTTGATGCGGATGGTCCTCGCTTTCCATATGGCCCGCTATAGCTACAAACTCGTCTTCCTGCTCAGCCTTTTGCTCTGGGGCTACTCTGGCAGTCGGGCAGTGGCCCAACAGATCGCGTTCCAGTCCTATGGCAAGGCGGAAGGGCTTACGAACTCCTGGTTCTCTTGCCTGCACCAGGACCGGTCTGGCTACGTCTTCGCCTGCACCGAGCATGGGCTCTATGTCTATGACGGGCGGCGCTTTTTCAACTTCGGTCCGAAGCAGGGGCTGCCGGACGGCGGCATCGCCAGCGGCCTCACATTTGATACGCGCGGTCGGCTGATCGTTCGCTACCCACACAGCATCTTTGTTTCAACCGCACCCATCGGACCCCACACCCCGCCAACCGCCCTGACCTTTGAGGCCGCCATCTCACGGGTTGGGCCGATCCCTAGCGACAGCGCGGGCGGAATAGTCTCTTGGAACGGCGGCGCTGTTTTCGCCGGCCAAGGGAGTCTGTATCGCGTCCGGACCGACACCAGCAGTGGACGGCCCCTGGTGGAGTTCGCCGATGGGTTCCTCCGGCAATCAGGGGTTCCGTTACAAGACCCGTCCCCTCTCGCCGCCCGCGACTCAACCCTCTGGGTGGTTCGATCGGACGAGTCGATCTGCGGATTCGGCACAACCTCGGCGCGCTGTTTCGGTCCCGCTGAGGGTCTGCCGTCCGACAGCTGGGTGGCACTGCTGCTGACGAAGGACGGTCACGTTCTGGCACGCTCCGCCTCCCGTCTGGCAGACATCGATCCCAGGACGGGCCATGTTGACGTGTCGCTGCTGCCTGACCAAGGCGGACGTTACGCGAACTACCCACAGAGCCTTTTGTTGGCGCTGACACCGTCCGGTCGGCTGCTGACTCAGTCCTCCACCGGCCTCATGATCCGCGGCCCCACCGGCTGGAAGACGCTCACCACCGAAAACGGCCTGCCGCAGGTGCCGATCCTGACGTTGATGTTCGACCGCCAGGGCGATCTATGGCTCGCCGTACTCGGACGCGGGCTTATGCGAGCCCTTGGCTATGGCATGTGGGAGAACCTGGACCACCACGACGGCTTGGCCGACGACGTGCTCTGGCAAATTGCTCGCCAGCCGAACGGGCCGCTCTGGGTTGCTTCTGACGGCGGCATCGACGCGATCGGCGGGCCGCCGGGGGTGACTCTGGCACATCGGCACTACGACAAGGCGGCATTCTCGATCGCGCTGGATGCGTTCGGCCACCTTTGGCGGTCCGTCGGGTCGGCCGCCGTCGCCTGCATCACGCTCACTACCGGGCAGATCAGCACATATCCGCTGCCGCAGGTCAGCCAGATCCTGCATGGATCGAAGGCCCGGCTCTGGTTCATCACAGAGAAGGGCGTCTACATCGTCGACAGCGCTCCCGCACCGACGGCGCCACAGCCGATCGCCGGCCTGTCGGGGTCCGTGACGACGGCGGTTGTCGCTCCCGACGACAGCCTCTGGGTGCTTCGCGGCCAGGATTTATTGCACCGCCACGCCGACGGCTCGATCGTCTCTATTCCTCTACATTGGCAGCAGGCCGACTTCGAGCCGCTGACGCTGACGGCCGGACCGGCGGGAGTGGTCTGGGTCGCAGGGGCCGGCGGCGGGCTCTACCGGCTGCAGCTGGACAGCGACAGGATCGTGTCGAGCACCCGGTTCCAGCCACCCGACGTTATTTCCAACAGCATTGTCTCGCTGCTGGTCGACAGCCGGGGCTGGCTGTGGGCCGGGACCGACAACGGAGTTTCGGTCTTCAACGGTCGGCGCTGGGCGTCCGCCACCACTGCGGATGGCCTGATCTGGGATGATCTGGACCAAGGTGGCCTGCTGGAGGATAGCGACGGCTCGATGTGGATCGCTACCAGCCACGGACTGTCGCACCTGCTCGATCCGATGCAGCTGTTCATGAAGGAAAGCCTGAAGCCGGTCATCACTTCCGTCACCGTCGGCGAAACGGCTTTCCGCGAGCAGGCGGTGCCCTACACGCGGGATGCCTTCTTCATCCAGTTCGGCGTGCTCAACTTCCGCGCGGGCAGTATCGTCCGCTTTCGTTATCGCCTTGATGGTGTCGACAAAGGATGGGCTGACACCGCGAGCGGCTACGCCCGCTATCCCTCGGTTCCCCCGGGACATCACCGGTTCGAGCTCGTTGCCTACGACCCGCTGGCGCATCAGGTTTCGGCACCCGTATCCGTCCTGCTGCGCATCAGGAAGCCGTGGTGGCTCTGGTGGCCGCTGCTGGCCCTCTATCTCCTGGCCGGAGCAGGTTCCGCCTACTGCGTCTTGCGGCTGAGGGTCCGCCTTCTTGTCCAGCAGAGGCAGGCACTCAAGCGCGAGGTCGAACTGCGCACAGCTGAAATCCGTGAGGCCCAGGCGACGGACAGCCTGACCACGCTGCTGACGCGGGGCGAGATACAATCCAGGCTCGTCAGGACGCTCGCCCAGGCGGATCGAACATCCCAGGTCGCGATAGGCCTGCTGGACATTGACCACTTCAAGGGAATCAACGACCGCTATGGCCACCTGGCCGGTGACGAAATCCTCAAGGAAATGGGGCGTCGCCTGAAGCTGGCGTTGAAGCCGGGTGAGTATGCTGGCCGCTACGGTGGAGAGGAGATCCTGATCGTGATCGAGGCTGAACAGGTCCCAGAGGTCAATCGAATCCACCTTTTGAACATCGCGACCTGCGGCGAGCCGTTTGACGTGGATGGCGAGGTTATCAAGGTAACCTGCAGCATCGGCATGGCGCATGAGCATGCACGCGACGAATGGAAGTCGCTGGTCGGTCGCGCAGATAAAGCACTCTATCAAGCCAAAGCCGAGGGCCGTGACCGGATCATCGTGTCTGTCCGGGACGCGATGATCTAGCAGGCTGCTGACATTCAGGTGTGAAGATCGCGCTGATCTGGTCCTCTCCTCCTATGGGATAGGGGTATAGGACGCCCAAGACGGACGATCAGACTACTAGTCCTGATTGAACATCCTGACCAAATTAGACTGGTCGTGACCGATATCAACATGCCTGACTTCAATGGGTTTGATGTCGCTGAGCGGGCCCGTGAACGCCATCCAGGCCTGCCCATAGTTTTCGTCACCGCACTTGCAGACCAAGTCTACGCCCCGGTGAACGAGGAACCGTTCCATTGCTTTCCGAAGCCGTTCGCACTCCAAACATTGGTTACGACGGTTGACGAGATGCTGGCTGGGCGATGACCACCGAGCGCTGGATACCTGGGCGCTTTAAGGTCTCTTTCGTGCGTCTCGATGGCGCTTCTGCTGCCTTGCAATCAATGCGTCCAACCGACGAGAGGCACCCTAGTTGTGCGGAGCGGCGGCGATCGCCAGTCGGCTTTCCCGCGGCACTGGCGCGAAGCTCTCAAGCAACCGGGCGTAGTCAGCTTCGGTGAACAGGAGCTTGCGTCCATTCCGACGGTGCGTTGGGCCGCCACCGCCGGTCGGGTGCTCGACGATGTGGGCAAGCAGTCTGGTCTGGCTGACCTTGCCGTGCAAGCGTTCCAGCACCTCGGAGAGGAGCAGAAGGTCTTGTGGGGCGTTCGAAGCTATCGGTCCAGCACCTAAGAGCGCCTTTCAAAACCTCTTCTGCAGCGTGTTGAAGCAGATCAATGAGCAGGCGAGAGCGGTGAATGCGTGGTGGATATCGCTTCTGCGCTCGTAGCGCGTGACGAGCCGGCGGTAGCGGTTGATCCACGCGAAGGTCCGCTCGATGACCCACCTGTGTCGGCCCAGCTTCTGGCTGGTCTCGACGCCGCGCCGGGCGATGCGGGGTGAGATCCCACGGCGGCGGCAGGCCTGGCGGCAACGTCGGTGATCGTAGGCCTTGTCGGCGTGCAGCTTGTCCGGCCGGTGTCGTGCCCGGCCCGGCTTGCCGCCGATCGGCAGGATGCTGTCGAGCAGTTCCTCGAACGGCATGCTGTCGTTGGTGTTGGCGCCGGTCAGTATGAAGGCGAGCGGGATGCCGCTCCGGTCCGTGACGAGATGGCGTTTCGTGCCGAGCCTGCCTCGATCGGTCGGGTTTGGCCCTGTCTTGTCGCCCCCCTTTTTGCAGCCAGCGATGCGCTGTCCAGGCAGGCCCGGCTCCAGTCGATCCGGTCGGCCGCCCGCAGCCGACGCAGCAGTTCGCGGTGCAGTGCATCCCACACGCCCGCCTCTTGCCAATCCCGCAAGCGACGCCAGCACGTGATGCCCGAGCCGCACCCCACCTCAAGCGGTAGCATCTCCCACTGGATGCCGGTCCGTAGCACGAACAGGATCCCGGTCAGCGCCGCCCGATCCGGTACCCGCGGCCTGCCGCCCCGCGGTCGTGGCGGAGGCACGGGCAGCAACGGCTCGATGATCGACCAGAGGGCGTCGGAGACGAGAGGAGAAGCCATGTCTCCTCATGAATCAGATCGCCGGGCAGTACAAGGTTTTGAAAGGCGCTCTAAACCTTGAGTTCGTCCAGCCAGCCCCTCGCATCGGCAAACGGCATTGTCACGATAACTGGCCTTCAGCTGCGGTCCTAGCCAGGATAGCTGGATGAAGACGTCGCCTGATCCGCACCATCGTCACCGCTTTCCGGCCGAGCTCATCAGCCAGGCCGTGTGGCTCTATCACGTGTTCAGCCTGAGCTTTCGAGACGTGGAGCTCCTGCTGGCCGAGCGTGGGGTCATCGTCTCCTATGAGAGCATCCGGCGATGGTGTCTGAAGTTCGGCTCGCATTTTGTGGGCCGCATCCGTCGACGGCGGCCTCGCCCGGGGGACAAATGGCACCTCGATGAAGTCTTCATCCGCATCCAGGGCGAGGTGCGCTATCTATGGCGCGCTGTCGACCAGAACGGCGTCGTGCTGGACATCCTGGTGCAAAGTCGCTGGGATGGCACAGCAGCAAAGTGCTTCTTCAAGCGCCTGTTGAAAGGTCTATCTTATGCGCCCCGCGTCGTGGTGACGGACCAGCTGAAGAGCTACGGGGTGGCGAGACGCGAGATGCTGCCCGACGCCGAGCACCGCGAAAGCCGTTACCTGAACAACCGGGCCGAAAACTCTCACCGTCCAACCCGGCGGCGAGAGCGGCACATGCAGCGCTTCAAGTCGATGCGGCAGGCACAGCGTTTCCTCTCCGCGCACGCCTTCATCTCCGGGCACTTCCGACCGCGACGCCACCTGATGACGGCAGACCGCTATCGTGCGATGCGTGCCAAAGCTTTCAAAATATGGACACAGGAAACATGTGCCCAAAGCACCGGGTGATCGTGCCAACCCAATCGGTCCAAGCCTACTTCCAAACTCCACCAGTTAATGTGACAATGCCGCGGGGAGGTAGCGTCGCCCGCATAGGCCGGATACGTCGCGAGCATGCCGTTCAAGCACAACGCAGCTGTCCGGTTGGAATGTACTGCGTCGGACGACACGTGGCGGTCAGCCGCTCTACTCCGATGCAGCGATCGAGCTGGTGCTGACGCTGAGGCTGGTCTTTCATCTGGCGCTGCGTCAGGCCGAAGGCTTCGCCCGCTCCGTCCTGCGCCTGCTTGGCCTGGACCTGTCGGTGCCGGACCATACCACGCTCAGCCCGCCGCGGCCGGGCGTTCGCCGGCCGCCAGTCTCGGACTGCCCAGCATGACGGGCCGATTCAGGTCGTTGTGGACAGCACCGGACTGCCGATGTTCGGCCAGGGCGAATGGGACGCCGAGAAGCACGGTCGCACTCCTCGGCGATGGCGCAAGCTGCATCTGGCCATCGACGCACAGACCGGCGAAATCGTGGCGCACGTCCTGACCGATCTTGATGTGGGCGATATCACCGCGGTCCCGGTTCTGCTGGAGACGGTGGAGGGACCGATCGCCAGCGTGATCGCCGACGGCGCCTATGACGGTGCGTCCGTCTACCGGGCAACATCCCTGCGCCAGCGCGACCGCCACCTGACATCATCATCCCACCCCGCGCGTCTTCGGTGGTCAACGATAACAAGGTCGCTGCCTCGACGGTCCGGGATCATCATGTCCAATACATTGCCGAGAAGGGCCGCATGGCCTGGCAGAAGGCGACCGGGTATGGCCGCCGCAGCCTCGTGGAGACCGCGATCGGTCGCTACAAGCACAGCATCGGTCCGAAGCTGCGAGCAAGATCAACCGATGGCCAGCAGGGCGAAGTCGCCATCGCCGTCAACGCGCTCAATCGGATGATCCGAACAGCAAAGCCCATCTCGGCCCGTCAGACCTGAGCCTCCGCAATGGGGAGGGACATCTCGACGACCTTCCGCTCCGTGCACCAACGCCTGGGGGCACTGCAAGGCCTGAACGCCTACAAGTCATTGCCCATGGTCGGCACGTCGTCCGTTCTGAGGTTCGACTAAACCCCTCCGCACCGACAGATGCTACATTTTCTCCATGACCTCCTTAAACGATGCAGCTTTGACGCAGATTGACGCGGCCGTTCCAGGAACGATCTGGGAGGTTCTACCTGGCGAAGGGGCGCCTCGGCATCCAGTCTGCGGGCGGTATTCAAGCATTACGAAGGCGGTGGCGGCATTGAGAGGTGCCGGCTTCCAATTCAGTGCATATCCCGTCGTCCCAGCTCAGACGCTTAGCAGTCGCTATGGCAGTCGAACAATGTTGCCCTGGACCTTCAAGAACGCCCTTAGCGTCGAGATTGGATTGATCCTGATAGCTCGGGTCTAGACGATAGTCCTTGAGCAAAACTGACCCTGCCCCCAACGCGCCCTCGTTCATAAGCAGAGTCCGTTCTCCGTATGCCCCTGGTTGGGGCGTGTTGCAAAGGCTGCTGGGGTGAGCCCGTCCAGGCTCGTGTGTGGGCGCTCTGTGTTGTAATCGACCCTCCATGCTTCGATGATCCGGCGTGCCGCAGCCAGGCTGCTGAATAGGTGTTCGTTCAAGCATTCATCGCGGAACCGGCCGTTGAAGCTCTCCACAAACGCGTTTTGTTGCGGCTTGCCCGGAGCGATGTAATGCCACAGCACCGAACGCTCCTCTTGCCAGCGCAGGATCGCGTGCGACGTCAACTCCGTGCCGTTGTCGCTGACGATCGTCAACGGACGGCAGCCACGCCGCTCGATGATGCAGTCGAGCTCGCGACCGACCCTCAGGCCGGACAGCGACGTGTCGGCGACCAGGCCGAGGCATTCACGGGTGAAGTCGTCGACGACCGTCAGCACCCGGAACCGCCGCCCGTTGGCCAGCGCGTCGGACACAAAATCCAACGACCAGCGTTGGTTCGCCGCTTCGGGTAACGCCATCGGCGAGCGCGTCCCGAGCGCCCGCTTCCGGCCGCCTCGCTTGCGCACCCCCAGCCGTTCGTCACGGTAGAGCCGGAACAGCCGCTTGTGGTTCAGCCGCATGCCCTCGCGCGCCAGCAAGGTCTGGCCGCGAAGCGGACTGACCAGTCGCCGGTAGCCGAACCGCCGCCGCTCACCGGCCAGCACGCGCAGCCTGGCACGGATCTCGCCTTCGCCGGGTCGCTTGCAGGCATATCGGTAGGTTTTCGGTTCTAGCCCGACCAACCCGCACGCGCGCCGTTGCGAGTAATTCTTCTGTGTAATCGCCCAGGTCACGGCGGCACGCCGTGAGCCAGGCGTCAGAAGTTTTTTGCCAGCATCTCCTTCAGCGTCGCCACGTCCAGCATCTGCTCGGCCAACAGCCTCTTGAGCTTGGCGTTCTCTTCCTCGAGCCCTTTCAGCTTGCGAGCATCAGACACTTCCATGCCGCCGTATTTCGACCGCCACGTGTAGAACGTCGCATCGCTGATGCCGTGCTTGCGACATAAGTCGGCCGCCGTCGCACCTGCCTGATGCACCTTCAGCACGCCAATAATCTGCTCCTGCGTAAACCTCGACCGCTTCATCTGTCCGTCTCCTGCTGACGGATCCTAACTTCAGAACGGGGGCATTTCAGGGGGCAAGGTCAAAACCGACACTTTCGCGGCCTTAGAAGAGTCAGCGCACTTTTTGCTTTAATCTTAGATTTTGGTGCGATAGGCTTTCGGTGTTTCTAGCGCGTCAGACGCCGAACATGAGCCGCCTTCATAGGCTTTTCAGGATTATGCCCGCGGATTTTCCTAATCCTTTTAGGGAAGATCTTCTTCTCCAGGTGCCAGCGTCTAAAATCCGAATTCCGGAACAAGAAGGTCTGACAAAAAGAGAATACGCCTTGGAAATGGAGGCGTATCTGGATGCCATGCGAGAGCGGACGTCTATCAGTTTCCGGCTCGACCGCGCCCGTGCTGTCCAGGTTGGTAGCAAAAGTTACGTCTGGCAGTTAAGCGGAGTGAATGCCGGGGTCTGCCAGCGGTGCCTGTCGCCTCATGACAAGAAATTTTACTGGGACAAACCTCCAACAGGGGGCCATCCGGGCGAAGGCACGTGTTGCGACACTGACTGGTGCCGATTCTGGGCAAAGCCGATTTTAGGACCTTAACCTCTCTGTTGTGGACAACCTGGCTCGCATAACCTGAGCCACTTCGGCTCGATGTTCCGACCCCAATTCTGGCAGCCGGTGCACCGCACCTTCACCAGCGCCATTTCGACAGGATAGAGCTCACCATAACGCTGGATCAGCTCGCCGATCGGCAGCGGCGCCATGCGGCCGCACTTCGAGCAGACAGCCATGGCGATATAGCCTGGGCGGTCGATGGCCCATATTCGAAGGTGGGGTTGGCGGTCTCGGCTTGGACTCATCAGCCGTGAACAGAGCCAGAACGCAGGTATAGAGTCTAGGGCAGGCTTGATTGCCTTCCAATATCAGCCAGCTATCAAATGGAAACCGCCGCGGGCCTTGGCCGCAATCGCCAGTTGAGCGAAAGATGTTGAAGTTGCGATTGTCGAGCCTTCATCCTTCGTTGACGTATAGGGTGTGGATCTTGCCAGCATCAGCCTGCGATCGGTGCCGGTGACGGCTCCAACAACAGCCCACGATCTGTCACATGCACGACGGTGCTGCTACGGTGAGGGGTTTTGAGCGTAGACCAGCTCGACTTGTTCAGGAGCATTCGAGATCACCCGCAGATAGCTGCGCGCCGCAGTGTCCGGCTCTCGTTTACCGGTCTCCCAGTTCCTGACTGCCTCGACCTCCAGGCCATAACGAAGGGCGAATTGCTCCCGGGACAGTCCAATTTTCTGCCGCACATGGCGGACGTTCAGCGTCGTGGACAACTGCACCAGTTAGGCCTCGAAACCCGCCGTATCGAGTTCGGCGACCACGGCGGACGTATCCTCGACGGTCGGGAGTTCGACGGTTGCCTGCCCCGTCTCGATCACAGCCTCGATCTGCCGCTTCGCCTTCAACATGCTCAGCCCGCGGCGGGCCAGGACGAACATGGCCTCGATCGTCCTGAGAGCTGGATGATCCGGCTGGAGGCGGATCGAGAACACGGCGGGTGTACCAGATGCTACACGGTCGATGGCCCGGACGGGCTCCAGTCGGGCGAACTGCTCCTTCGAAGACGAGTCCATCGAACCCCAGTCCCTTCGTAATGGCCTGGACGATCACGAAGTCTCCGTACGCCTCCGCCCGTGTTTGCCCACAATGAGTCTTAAAAAAACGCGCGTAACTTTTCCGATAGACATGTATAATATTTTCGTGAGCGAAACTGGCCTTCCCTTCTTCATCGCGATCGGCGCCTCGGGCGGCGAAGGCATGACCGACATGGTGACCTTGCTCCACTTGCTTCCCAAGCCTGTCCACGCGGTCGTTCTGGCGGTGCTCCATCGGCCGTTCGACAAGATCAGCCACTTGCGGGACATCCTGGCTCGGGGCTCCGGTATGCCCGTGGTAGTCGCCGGGGACGCTGAACGCTTCGTGCCTGGCACCTGCTACATCGGTGAACCGGACGGCCACCTCTCGCTGAGGAGTGACGCCCAGGCCAGCCTGGTCACGGGTCATGACGACAAGCTGCGCAACCGAACCGTGGACACCCTCTTCAACCCAGTCGCGGCCTTCTCCCCCGGCCCGGCCATCGGCATCATCCTGTCCGGCTCGCTGGACGACGGATCTCGCGGTCTAGCCGCTGTCCACGCCGCCAGTGGGGTGACGATGGTGCTCGACCCCCGCGGCAAATGGCCGCCGGGCATGCAGCAGAACGCTATTCAACACGACGGTCCGGTTGATATCGTCGGAACGGCGCACATGATCGCTGAGATGGTCGGACGGGTGACCACCGAAGCGAGGCACCTCTAGATGTTATGGAGCGGATCTGGCGATCTGGTTTGGGATGCCGAGCGGCGGCGCATCGCAACTGACGCGGCCGGCGTTGCCCTCTGGTCATGGAACTTCGATACCGATGAGATCGCACTGGATGAGCGCGCACAGACTCTATGGGGCGTGTCCAGCAACAGGGCGGTTACCTTCGAAACCTTGTCCGCCCGTATCCATCCTGAAGACCTGGACCGCGTAAAGACGGTGTTCACCGCAACCCACAAGATGACCGGCGCCTACGAAATAGACTTCCGCATCCTGCTCGACGACAGCATCCGATGGATTTTGGCTCGCGGCCAAAGTGAAGATGTCGGCATCGTCAACCGGGTAATGTTCGGGGTCTTCCTCGACGTGAGCGACCGCAAGCAGGCTGAGGAAAAGCATGAGATGCTGGCGGGTGAGATGAATCACCGCGTCAAGAACCTGTTTGCGTTGGCATCCGCCCTGACCAGCCTGGCCGCCCGATCGACCGAGACGAAGGCGGAAATGGCCGAGGACCTGACGGAACGGCTGGCAGCCCTGGGACGCGCCCACAGCCTGGTCCGCCCTGGTCCCGGCCAGGAGAACAAGGCGCTGCTCGCCGAGCTGCTGGCCGTGCTGCTCGCACCCTACGATGATCAGACGACGATCAGCCGTCGTCTCCGTATCTCCGTACCGGAACTGCCGGTCGGGGAGGCAAGCGCCACGACGCTGGCCCTGGTCGTCCATGAGCTGGCCACCAACTCGGTCAAGTATGGCGCCCTGTCAGCCGCAAGTGGCACGTTGGACGTGTCCTGCACCGATGAGGACAGTGATCTTGTCATGCTCTGGACCGAGCGGGGTGGTCCTCCCCTTGATCCCTGTCAGAGACCGAAGGGCTTCGGCAGCAAGCTGATCGCGCGGAGTATCTCCTTCCAGCTCGGAGGCTCCATCACATACGATTGGCCACCGCAGGGTGCTGTGGTCACCCTGCGGATCAGCAAGACCTGCTTGGCGAGGTAGTCCTTCAGGCTCTGCTTACAGGTCAGGAGCGTGCGAGATGAGCATGAGGAGTCGGGTTAGCATGATCTGGCACAGTCCGATGCGGGCTTCACCAGACGACCGGCCTCAGGACATATGGCCTGCCCGAAACGAGTCGGCTGGCAGCCAGATCGTGCACCATACGCCATCGGATCGGAATTCGAGCCGGGTCTCTGCCGAGAGTTGGTAGCGCAGCGCGCGTGTGATCAGGTCCGTACCAAAACCGCGACGGTCGGGATCGGCCGGCATCCTGACTCCGCTCTCCTGCCAGGTCAGCACCAGACGCGCGTCTTCGGCAAAATGCCATCGAACCGCAAGCCGCCCATCCGGCTGTGACAGCGCCCCATGCTTGATCGCGTTTGTGGCACACTCGTGCAGCAACAACACCAACGCCTGCACCTTGTCGCCGGGCAGTTCGACGAATGGTCCCTCGGTTGTCGCCTGTCCAAGCCCGTCCTCGCCAACGGCTTCCAATTCGCCGCGCACGATGTCGCCCAGCGACACGAACTGAGTTGGTGTCGTCGATAGAAAGCTTTGCACGCGACCAAGTGCCGCCAGCCTGGCATCAAACACGTCCCGGTCCGACGAATTCGGTAACGTGCGCAATGCGACAGCGCGCGTCACAGCGAGCAGATTACGCGTCCGGTGGTGCAACTCCGCCACCAGAAGCTCCTGCTGGTACTCGAGCTGCTTGCGCGCAATAATGTCTCGCTGAACCGACAGCCAATGCGTCGTCTGACCAGCTGGGTTCTTGACCGGCGTGACCATCCACTCGATGAGGTAGGTGCCTCCGTCCTTCCGATAATTGATGATCTCGCCGATGAAGGTTTCTTCCTTGGCGAGACAGTCCCGCAGTCGATCCAGCACGACGCGGTCCGTCAATGGGCCCTGCAGAAGGCGTGGCGTCTGGCCAAGTGACTCTTCGGCGCTGAAGCCGGTCATGCGGGTGAAGGCCGGGTTGACGTACTCGATCCTGGGACCTGGTGGGTCCAGCTCACAGGATGTGATGACCACGGCATCGCCAACAGCTTCGACCGTGGCCTTGAACAGGGCAAAGCTCTGAGCAGCCTCTGTGTTCGGTGACTGGGGGCTTAAATGTACTATCGTCATGCATCGCGCCTTCGATCGACCGGTAGAGGGATCCCGGGCCGCGCTTGAGAGTTCCGTCACACCTTCGGTCAGGTATGTCCCAGCTTGCGCACAGGCTCCGCGTGAACGGAGATGTGGACTCCTGCCCGGCGGCCGACCGCCTTCACCAGGAGGAACACGGCTCGCTGCGAGAACAGGTAGCCGATACCCGCTGCTTCCAAACGACACAAGCATGCTGGTCCGTTCCAACCGCACAAGGCATTCAACAGAAGAGGCCACAATCAGTAGTGCAAAGGCCTCGAGATCAGCGGCGACAGCGTCCACCTGACTGGCATCTTCTAAGCAGATTTTGGCATTACAAGCCTAAGCTGGCTTTACGCGTCGCCTCTCTGCAGGTCGGCATGGCACACCAGGATTTATCCGTCGCTGCCACAAAGATGAATACCAGTCAGGAAGAGCGTCAGCACCGGCGGCGGCTCGTACGTCGACGCCTGAGCATATGGCCCCCGAGTATGGTCGCTGCCGATGGGACCAGCCCGCGTGCCTCAGCCAGCTCGAGCAGACCGCCGATGCCGATGACGTTGATATCGGCATTCGGCCCGCGCAAGCCGGCAACCTCATGCAGGCGAGGAGTGTCGGTCAGTACCAGCAACTCGATGTCGGCCTCCAGCGCGGCGTTGGCCAGCCATTCGGCGATCGCGGTCAGGCCGCTATCCGAGGGCCAATACTCCGGCTCATAGGTCCAGAGCCGTCGCAGCATCTCGCCGCTTGGAGTTGCATCAACCCGCACCCGTGTGCCCTGTGCCTTGAGCCAGCCCAGCACGGGATCCGCCAGCTTGGGCGAACGGCGCATGAGGTCCATCCGCACCAGGTCGACCAGCACCAGCTGCCGGCCAATCAAGGGCAACAGCGCGAGCTGCCCAAGCTCGATCAGCAGCAGGAGGGATCCTGCATCCGGCAACAGAAGATCAGGATGGTTCATGGGCAGAGGGTCAGGTCAGCAGCCGGGTCTGTTGCCCCTTCGCTGCGATCAGCGCGACGGCCTTCTTGTCGAAGGAGACGAACACCTCGCCACCGAGCCAGCGCCCCTCATAGGCGATCAAGCCATCGGCGAAATCGCCACCAGCCTCGAAGATCGCCAGACCAGCATCAACGGCCGGACGGTTGACGACCACGTTGCCGGCGCCGAGCAGGACACGCAGTGCAGCGGAGATATCGGACTGTCCGAACCCATAGACCCGGCGCAGCACCCAGACGAACTCGCAGAGACAGGGAAGCGGCACGACGATCAGCTCTGCTTCCTTCAGAAGAGCCGCGGCCGCCTCGCCCTGCTTCTCATCGTCACGCACCACAGCCCGAACCAGGATGTTGGTGTCGACGGTGATCTTCATTCGCGCCCAGCCCAACCGGACGACGCAGCCGCATCGATCTCGTCGAGACTGGCCACTTTTCTGGTCTTTCCGGCGAGCAGGCCGACAAAGCCATCGATCGTTCCGGCCGGTCTGGCTGCCTTGAGCGACACCCTCCCGTCCGGCAGCATATCCAGCTCGATCTTCTCGCCAGGCTGAATGCCCAGATGGTGCAGCACGTCCTTTCGGAACGTGACCTGACCCCGCGTGGTGACGGTCAACATCGTCATGGCTCAGCTCTCCTTAAAAAACTATGTAATGCAGAATAGCATTATTAGCTAGGTAGTTATCCACAGGTCTGCCTCCATGTGCGTCGGCATCGAGGATAATCTGGCCAAGGGACGGGTTAGGCGGGAGGAGCTGGTGCTGGCCTATGCGACAACGATCCAGAGGCGCAGGGCTCGGAATATCCAGTTGATGCCGGTCGGGCAGCGCACGCCGGCGCTGGTCGAAGCTTGCGTGTTCCGGCTGATCCTGATCACTGATTCCGTTTGATGGTGATCATTGAATCCGTTCGATCTCGATCATGCATTCCGTTTGATGGCGATCATCGGTTCCGGTGATCCTGATCATGCTGGAGATGACGATGCCGGTCGGCTGCCGCTGACAGTCTTCAACCGAGGGTAGTGTCGACCTGTTGCCGGGGAGCAAGGGGTCGGGATGCCAGGCGAGAGAGTGTCGATGCGCAAGATACGCGAGCTTCTGCGGCTGCGGTTGGAACAGCGGCTGCCGCAGCGAACGATCGGACTGAGCCTGCGGCTGGGCCAGGGAACGATCAGTGATTACCTGGGCCGGGCCCATCGTGCTGGCCTGGATTGGCCATTACCGGATGACATGGACGACACGCAGCTTGAGGCGCTGCTGTTTCCGCCACTGCCGGATGTGCCGCTGGATCAGCGGCCGGTGCCAGACTGGGCGGCGGTTCACCGCGATTTGCGCCGGCCAAACATGACGCTGGCCCTGTTATGGGAAGAATACCGCGCAGGATCGGCTCACGCGTTTGGCTACTCGTGGTTTTGTGATCTCTATCGCGCGTGGGCCGGACGGTTGAAACCGACGCTGCGCCAGGTGCACACGGCCGGCGAAAAGCTGTTCGTCGACTTCGCCGGTCAGAGCATGTCCGTCATCGACGGGGCAAGCGGGGAGAAGCATCAGGCCGAAATCTTCGTGGCTGTGCTGGGGGCGTCGAGTTTTGTCTACGTGGAGGCGACCTGGAGCCAGACGCTGCCGGACTGGATTTCGGCTCATGTCAACGCTCTGGCCTTCTTTGGCGGCGTGCCGCACCAGATCGTCAGCGACAATCTCAAGGCCGGCGTCACCAGGGCCTGTTTCTTTGAGCCGACGATCAATCGCACCTACGCCGAGATGGCGGCGCATTATCGCAGTGCGGTCATTCCGGCCCGGCCCTACAAGCCGCGCGACAAGGCCAAGGTCGAAGTCGGCGTGCAGGTGGTCCAGCGCTGGGTTCTGGCCCAGCTCCGTAACCGGCAGTTCTTCTCGCTGGCCGATCTCAACTTGGCGATCCGTGAGCTGGTCGAGCAGATCAACGACCGGCCGATGCGCGGCTGGGGCACGACGCGCCGTGCCCTGTATGAACAGCTCGATCGTCCGGCCCTGCTGGCGTTGCCAGAAGTGCCTTACGAGTATGCGGACTGGCGGTACTGCCGGGTTAATCTCGATTATCACATCGAGATCGCCCGGCATTTCTATTCGGTGCCGTTCCGGCTGGTCCGTCAGCCTGTGGAGGCACGCATCACAACCAGGACGGTGGAGATTTTCCACCGCGGCAGCCTCGTGGCCACGCATCTTCGCAGCGTGCGCCAGCATCAGCCAAGCACGGTGAGCGACCACATGCCGAGCACGCACCGGCGCTACCGCGACTGGACCCATGAGCGGATCACACGCGAGGCGATGGCAACCGGCGACGATACCGCGGCTCTGATCGAGATCGTGCTGCGCTCGCGGCCACATCCCGAACAGGGTTTGCGCTCCTGCATCGGTATCCTCGGCCTGCGTGGCCGTTACGGCCCGGAACGGGTGGACGCTGCCTGTGCCAAGGCCCTGGCACTCGGCACCCGCTCCTACGGCTCTGTCGCCGCGATCCTGAAGAATGCCCAGGAGAAAAAGTCCGCCATCACTGACCAGCCCAGCCTGATGCACGAGAACATTCGCGGTCCTGGCTACTATCATTGAAAGGAAAGACAATGCTGATCCATCCCATGGTGGACCGTCTGCGCGATCTTGGCCTGGCCGCGATGGCCGACGCATTCATCGAAATGAGCCGCCAAAGTGCGGCCGATGATCTGTCGCGCGAAGACTGGCTCGGCCTGCTGGTCGATCGCGAGGTGACCGCGCGAGACAACAAGCGGCTCGGCCGGCGGCTCAGCCATGCCCGGTTGCGCCAGAATGCGGTGGTCGAGGACACTGATCTGCGCACGCCCCGCGGGCTCGATCGTGGCCTGTTCCAGAGCCTGGCGGCCTGCGGTTGGATCCGCGACAGCCAGCATCTGCTGATCGTCGGCCCGACCGGCGTGGGTAAATCCTGGCTGGCCTGTGCGCTGGGACACAAAGCCTGCCGGGAAGGTTACGCTGTGCTCTACCGCCGTGCGCCGCGGCTGTTTGCCGACATCGCCACGGCGCGTGGCGAAGGGCGCCTGCCGCGCCTGATGCGGACAATCGAGCGCACACGCCTGCTCATCATCGACGATTGGGGCCCGGAGCCGCTGTCGGCTGAACAGCGTCGCGACCTGATGGAGATCGTCGATGACCGCGATGGGAAAGGCTCGTTGCTGATCACCAGCCAGGTCCCAACGAGCCGCTGGCACGAGATCATTGGCGATCCCACTCTGGGCGATGCAATTCTCGACCGCATCATTCACCGGTCCCATCGCATCGAGCTGAAAGGCGAAAGTCTGCGCAAGCGCCAGGTCCTGAACACGGCAGAAGGCTTGACGAGCGCCAAGGAGAAGTGAGACCTGTTCAACCGTCAGTGGTAGCTCACCGGCACCACGTCATGCTGTCCGCCATGCCCTCCCCAGGCAGGGTGAACACCGTGATCCGGATCACCATGAACGGTGATCACGATCAGCTGGAATGGCTGATCAGCATCAACGGAATACGCACGAAGCTGCTGGAGTGGTTGCAAGCCAGCAGCCGAGGGTCATCTACGAGGATCGGGCCACAAGCTGCCGCCTGACGCAGTCCTGCCAGGGAAACAGCCAATGCCCGAGACAATCAACACCCCCCGTGTCCAGCTTGAGCTCAAGGTCGAGCGGCCGCGGCTGTACAAGGTCATGCTGGTTAACGACGACTTCACGCCGCGTGAGTTCGTGGTCCGGGTGTTGAAGGCGGAGTTCCAGCTGGATGAGGGGCAGGCCAGCCGGGTGATGATGACGGCGCATCAACGTGGGGTCTGTGTGGTTGCTGTCTTCACGCAGGAGGTGGCCGAGACTAAGGCGACCACGGCGACCGATATGGCACGCAGCAAGGGGTATCCGCTGCTTTTCACGACCGAGCCGGAAGAGTAGGTCCCAGGGCAGCCACGCCGGATGCTGATCCGCGGTTTGCTTACCGGTGTTTACATCTGTCTTAGACCTGAACTTGGTAGCCGTTAGGTCAAGACAAGGCATTGTCCACACTATCCTCTAGCGCAGGAAAACAGCGTTACGCCGTTACGTGCTCGCGCCGGCGGCTGCCCGCAGGCCCCGCACCTGAGGTGGAGCAATTCGCCAATGGCATCAGCCGTGACCTAGCGACGGTAATCGCCGCCATCACGTCTCCCTAGTCCAGCGGACAGCTTGAAGGGCCGATCATGAGGTTGAAGCTGATACAGCGTCAGATGTTGTCCGCACTAAAAACTGCATCAAAGCCAGTTTCGATGCCGTTGACAAGCAATAGGGAGATGACTGGCTGCGGCGGTCTAGGGCGCTAGGCCGCCCCGTCGCTGTTCACAGGCCGTGAACCCGGATATCGCGACTGTCGTTCGTCGGCCCCGAGCGGCTTGGAGAACAGATAGCCCTGGGCTGCATCGCAGCGTGCCGCCTTGACCGAGCGGAGCTGCTGGACCGTCTCGACGCCCTCGGCGACGATCCTGAGATCGAGGGTGCGGGCCAGGCCGACGATGGCGTCGAAGAACCGGTCCACCCCGGGGGCGGAGCCAAGCGGGGTCACGAAGCTGCGGTCGATCTTGATGATGTCGATCGGCAGATGGCGGAGGTAGGCCAGCGACGAGTAGCCGGTGCCGAAATCGTCGATGGCGATGCGACAGCCGATCGCGCGCAGTTCGTGCAGTTGGGCCACAGCCGCCCGGTCCATCAGCGCGCCCTCGGTGACCTCAATCGTCACCCGAGGCGCCTCTATCCCGGCCCGGTGCAGGGCAGCCCGTACGGCGCCGGCGAAGTCGCCGGAGCCGAGCTGGCGCGGCGAGACGTTGATCGCCAGGGTCAGGTCCCGGTCCCGCCAGGTTGCGAGCTCGGCAATGCCGGTTTCCATGATCCACCGGCCGAGGGTGACGATCATCCAGGTTTCCTCGGCGAGGGAAATGAAGTCGAGCGGCGGGATCAGGCCGCGCTCGGGATGCTTCCAGCGCACCAGGGCCTCGAAACCCATCGTGGCACCGGTCGCGGTCGCGACGATCGGCTGGTAGTGCAGGACGAACTCGTCCCTTTGGATCGCCAGGAACATGTCCTGCTCGGTGCGCAGTGCCGTCAGCGCCGTCTGGTGCAGGGAGTCCTGAAACACGACGGCCCCACCCGAGCCCATGCGCTTTGCCGCGTACATGGCGGCGTCGGCTTCCCGGAGCAAGTCGCCGGTCTGTGTCTGCGACCAGGCCACGCCGATGCTGGCGCTGACCCGATGCGGCCGGCCCAGCAGGTCGAACGGCTGCTCGAAGGCCTGGAGCATCACCGCCGCGACTTCCTGCGCCACCTCGAGCACCCGGCCAAGCAAGAAGACCACGAACTCGTCACCTCCGAGGCGGGCGACCAGACAGCCGGGCGGAACAGCACGTTGCAACCGGTCGGCTACCTGGAGCAGCAGGGCGTCGCCAGCCGCATGCCCCAGAGAATCGTTGACCGTCTTGAAACGATCGAGATCGACGAACAGCAGGGCCGCCGATATTGCCGGAGCAGCCTGCCAAGCGTGCAGTTCCTGCTCCAGCTGTCTCCGGTTGGCCAGCCCGGTCAGGGTGTCGGTCGAGGAGAGGCGCGCGAGGCTGGCTTCGGCATGACGCAGCATGCCGTCAGTGACGACACGCCTGAGATCGTGTGCGGCGCGTATTTGAGTACGGGTCCAAGGCAGCGAGGTCCCGCGAACCAGCTCGAGCCACCTCGCGAAGGACTTTCGCGGAGAGATGCGTCCGTCGGGATCGGCGGCCGGCTTGCCTGGGTCGCCACCCCAAACGATCGTCCGGACGACCTGGGGCCGGAACCAGATGATCGCGTCATGCGGATTGTTCAGCAGGGGAAGATACAACACGCCACTTGCCAGATCGGCGAGGTCGACCCAGTCGAGGCGACGCCGCCCGAACGAGTCCTCGGCGAACACTTCGCCCAGTGCCACGGCTTCTACATCGTCGAAGATCAGATCCACCATGGTGGCGGACGGAGTCGCGCCGAACAGATGGACGCATCCGCTCAGACGCAACGCGACGCCACCTGCGTCCATGAGGTCGACCATCGCCGGGTGCACGGAGCCCAGTCCCGCCAGGATCGAGGGGGCGCGGTCCACCGCCCCCTTGATACCGGCGAGGATCGCCTGCCGCTCGACCGTACGCCCGAGCGCTTCCCGCTCCTCGGCCTGCTGGATGAGCAGTGCTACAATCTGGCCGACCAGGTCACACATCGCCGCCACGTCGGCGGGGACCGAATGTGGCGTCTGGTGATGGCAGACCACCATGCCCCAGAGTGCTTCGTCGTGGATCAGCGAGATCGCCAGGGTTCCGCCGACGCCCATGTTCCTAAGGTATTCCAGGTGCAGCGGCGACACTCTGCGCAAGGTGCAGTAGCTCATGTCGAGCGCCTCCGACGCGAACGCCTGTTCCCCGGTAAGGAGTTTGACGGGCTGATAGTCGGTGTCGGCGATGATGCGGATACGCTGCGTCAGATAGAGCTTGCGGGCCTGAGCGGGGATGTCGGAAGCTGGATAGCGATAATGTAGAAGCGGTTCGAGGTCGGCCCGCTTGTCCTCGGCAACGACCTCTCCATGGCCTTCAGCATCGAAGCGGTAGACCATGACGCGATCATATCCGGTCACGCGTCGGACGGCCGCCACAGTCCGGTCAGCGATTTCCGCGACTGACGTCTGCCGCGGCAGCTCGGCGATCACCGACTGGATGTTGGAGACGGCTTTGTGCCGATCGATCGGATGGTGCCCGATTTCGAGCTCCAGGAAGACATGCCCGGCATGGGCTTGCACGACGACGTCCCGGCACGGGCTTCGATGAAAGCCGAGGTCGAGCGTCATGACGCTGGCCACCGAATGACGCTCGCTCGACAAGGCCGCCTGCAGCATCGCCGTCGGCTCGACGCCGATGACCGCCGAAAGTGCCGCACCGATCGCATCTTCGTTGCGCAGGCCACTCGACGACGCGAAGTTCTCGCTAACGTGGGTGACGTGCAGGGTCTTCGCATCGGCGACAATCAGCACGCCATACGGCTGGATCGCACCGGGGGCATGGATCGGCTCGATGTCGCAGGAGGTGAGGTCGGCGACGACCGGGCATTGCAGGGTCGTAATCATCCCCGGCACCCGTCCGCGGCAGGAACGAGTTTAGGCTCGAATGCCAGCACAAAGGCGGTGAAGGCCTGCCTCGCGCCTCCCATCAGATGCGGTCGATCATTGGGTCGTGCCGCGCCGAACGCGTCGATGGCCGCCAGCACGGTACGCCAGGGAGGTCCGGGGTTTGGTGGACATATTGCAGCACGGACATCGGGTGATTTGTCATCTAGCAGGATCCCAGCGATAGGCGGAGGCCCTAACTGTTTGGTTGCGGAACATTGTTGGGATCCGGTAGGGTTGGCGATCCAGGACTATGCCTACAGGTTTAACCGCCTTGCCGCTGTAGCCGGACACAGGTGACGCATGCCGCAGATCCATCCGCAAGCCCGTACCACACCCGCCACCCGTATCGAGATCGCCCGATCCACGGAGCCGAGTAGCACTGTAGCCAGGCGCTACGGCATCAGCGCCGAAACGGTACGCAAGTGGCGCAAGCGAGGTGCCGCTGACTGCCTTGATCACTCAGCGCGCCCGCACCGACTTCCCTGGAAGGCGACTGATGAAGAGCGTGCAATCGTCTGCACCCTGCGACGTGAAACCAACTTTCCTCTGGATGACCTGACTTTCGCCGTCTGCCACTTCCTGCCACACCTCAATCGCGACAGTATCTGGCGTATCCTCAAGGCAGCCGGTCTCAATCGCAGACCTAAGCCCTCCTCCGAACAGCCCACCAAAGGCCAGGGAACGTTCCGTGAATACGACCTTGGCTTCGTGCATATCGACATCAAGCATCTGCCAAAGCTGCAGACAGCTAATGCCGAAAGACGCAAGCGGTATCTCTACGTGGCTATCGATCGATGCTCACGCTCGGTCCACCTTGCCGTCAAGGACGACGAAACCGAAAAGAGCGCCATTGCCTTCCTCCGCGAGGCGGCCGCTGCCTTTCCATTCCCGCTCACCCACGTGCTGA
Source organism: Lichenicola cladoniae (assembly GCF_013201075.1). Lineage (NCBI taxonomy): Bacteria > Pseudomonadati > Pseudomonadota > Alphaproteobacteria > Acetobacterales > Acetobacteraceae > Lichenicola > Lichenicola cladoniae. The sequence goes on from NZ_CP053709.1 coordinate 149,695, forward strand.
CCGATAACGGCAGCTGCTTCACGCCGGCCTTCGCAAAGGTATGCGCAAGCCTGGGCGCGCACTATCGCCATACCAAGCCGCGAACCCCACAAACCAATGGCATGGTGGAGCGCTTCAACGGCCGCATTAGCAGCGAGGTATTGGGCATCAACATCTACTCGCATCGTGCTCTCGAGCAGGTTCTCCGCGGCTTCAACGTCGCCTACAACGCGCGCCGCCAGCGGGTCCTCGCTGCCAGAACACCAAACCAGGTCGTGCAGGAACGACTGGCTTCTATCTGTTCAACCGATCATCGCGAGGCAAACACCAGAGCAGGTCCATGCGACCTCACCAAGGCTCGACTGATCGTAGAAGCCGCCAAGGAGGTCTCACAACCAGACACCTAGCACTACTTTGGCAGATTCTTTTGTTGTGGGCGAGTTTGAGGATTCCCAGAAGCGAGTTTGCATGATTCATGGAGGTCGGCTTTTGGAAGGCTGACCGATGAACGTGGACTGGCGCACGGATTTGGATTGCTGGCTGTCGCCGTTTATCACCGCGCTTAGGCATAAGACGAGGGCGCGGATGTGTCCCGCCTATATCGCCGGGCTGATTGGTCCAGGAGACCGCAAAAGCGTCCAACCGATGGCGGCACGTGCTGACGAAGTCGGCTACGATCAGCTTCATCACTTCGTTGCCGTCGGCGCTTGGGACAGTGCTCCACTTGAGGCGGCCCTGCTGAAAAAGGCCGATGACCTGGTTGGCGACAAGGCGGGTTTTCTTGTCATCGATGACACGGCGTTGCCGAAGAAGGGATGCCACTCGGTTGGCGTGGCCCCTCAGTATGCCTCCTCGCTCGGAAAGACTGCCAACTGCCAGTCGCTGGTCTCGGTAACGTTGGCGTCGCGCGAGGTGCCGGTGATGGTGGGACTGCGGCTATTCCTGCCCGAGAGCTGGACCGGTGATCCGGAGCGCATGGCGCGGGCTGGCGTGCCGAAAGATAGACGGACGGCTCTGACGAAGCCGGAGATTGCCATTGAGGAGATCGACCGCATCGTCGCCTCCGGTGTGCGTTTCCATTGTGTGCTTGCCGATTCAGGGTATGGCTCCAGCGGCCCTTTTCGTCAGGCTTTGAGCGAGCGCCGCCTGCTGTGGGCGGTCGGTTTGTCGCGACGCCAGAATGTCTATCCCGCCGACGTCGCTCTGATCTTCCCCGTCGCGAAGACCGGCAAACCCCGCCAATACCATGTCCCGAGTCAGCCCCCGGTTGCTGCTGAAGCACTGCTGGCCAAAGAGAAATGGCAGAGGGTCAGTTGGCGGCGCGGCACCAAAGGTCGGCTGACATGCCTGTTTGCGGCCCGTCGTGTTCGCGTTGCAGATGGGCACAAGCACCGCATGCTCGACAACCGGATGCAATGTATGCCGGGCGATGAGGTTTGGCTCGTCGGCGAACGCCGATCGACTGGCGAACAAAAATACTATGTGTCGAACCTACCGGCCGATGTGAGCATCAAGACACTTGCCGCCACAATCAAAGCCAGATGGATTTGCGAGCAGGCGCATCAGCAACTCAAGGAGGAGCTTGGCCTCGATCACTTCGAAGGTCGATCCTGGACCGGGTTACACCGACACGCCTTGATGACCATGATCGCCTACGCCTTCCTCCAATCCCGCCGCCTCAGCGCAGCGGGACGGAAAAAAAAGAATCGGGGGACCACCGCCACAACCGAGCATGCCAGCCATCAGACAAGCTATCCTCGACCTCTTCGCACGATCTCCACCCAGGCGATGCCCGTACTGTGAGAAACTCCTTGTCCACCCCGGCAAACCTAATCTGCCAAAGTAGTGCTAGCTGTCTGGTTGTGAGACCTCCTTGGCGGCTTCTACGATCAGTCGAGCCTTGGTGAGGTCGCATGGACCTGCTCTGGTGTTTGCCTCGCGATGATCGGTTGAACAGATAGAAGCCAGTCGTTCCTGCACGACCTGGTTTGGTGTTCTGGCAGCGAGGACCCGCTGGCGGCGCGCGTTGTAGGCGACGTTGAAGCCGCGGAGAACCTGCTCGAGAGCACGATGCGAGTAGATGTTGATGCCCAATACCTCGCTGCTAATGCGGCCGTTGAAGCGCTCCACCATGCCATTGGTTTGTGGGGTTCGCGGCTTGGTATGGCGATAGTGCGCGCCCAGGCTTGCGCATACCTTTGCGAAGGCCGGCGTGAAGCAGCTGCCGTTATCGGTCAGCACGTGGGTGAGCGGGAATGGAAAGGCAGCGGCCGCCTCGCGGAGGAAGGCAATGGCGCTCTTTTCGGTTTCGTCGTCCTTGACGGCAAGGTGGACCGAGCGTGAGCATCGATCGATAGCCACGTAGAGATACCGCTTGCGTCTTTCGGCATTAGCTGTCTGCAGCTTTGGCAGATGCTTGATGTCGATATGCACGAAGCCAAGGTCGTATTCACGGAACGTTCCCTGGCCTTTGGTGGGCTGTTCGGAGGAGGGCTTAGGTCTGCGATTGAGACCGGCTGCCTTGAGGATACGCCAGATACTGTCGCGATTGAGGTGTGGCAGGAAGTGGCAGACGGCGAAAGTCAGGTCATCCAGAGGAAAGTTGGTTTCACGTCGCAGGGTGCAGACGATTGCACGCTCTTCATCAGTCGCCTTCCAGGGAAGTCGGTGCGGGCGCGCTGAGTGATCAAGGCAGTCAGCGGCACCTCGCTTGCGCCACTTGCGTACCGTTTCGGCGCTGATGCCGTAGCGCCTGGCTACAGTGCTACTCGGCTCCGTGGATCGGGCGATCTCGATACGGGTGGCGGGTGTGGTACGGGCTTGCGGATGGATCTGCGGCATGCGTCACCTGTGTCCGGCTACAGCGGCAAGGCGGTTAAACCTGTAGGCATAGTCCTGGATCGCCAACCCTACCGGATCCCAACAATGTTCCGCAACCAAACAGCTAGGGTCCGGACTCATAACCAATAGCTGACGGCGGCGGCGAGATAGACGGCGCTGGCGAAGTTGGTGGCGAGTTTGTCGTAGCGGGTGGCGATGCGGCGGTAGTCTTTCAGGCGACAAAACATGCGCTCGATGGCGTTGCGACCACGGTAGAGCACCGGGCTGAAGCAGCTCTTCCAGATACGTGTGCTTCTGGGCGGAATGTTGGGCACCGCACCCTGCGTCTCGATCTGCTGGCGGACGGCGTTGGTGTCGTAGGCGCGGTCCGCCATGACCAGAGCCTTGCGCGGCAGGTCCTGCAGCAGCACCTCGGCCGCCCGGCAGTCTGCGGCCTGGGCGCCGGTGAACGAGAACGCCACCGGGCGGCCCAATCCATCTGTCAGGGCATGGATTTTGGTGGTGGGTCCGCCTCGGCTGATACCGATCGCCTGGTTTTGCCGCCCCCTTTTCCGCCAGCGGCGCAGCGGTGTGCCTTGACGTGCGTGCTGTCGAGCAGGAGTTCGGCCGGAGGACCACCTGCTGCCGCCAGTTCCTGGAACAGCTTCTGCCAGATGCCAGCGGCACCCCATCGAACGAAGCGGTTGTAGAGCGTCTTGCGTGGCCCATAGATCGCCGGAGCGTCCACCCATCGGCCACCGGACTTCATGACGTGCACGATCCCGCTGATCACCCGCCGGTCGTCCACCCGCGGGATGCCTCGGGATTTACGTGGCAGCAACCGCTGAAGCCGCTTCCACTGCCGCTCGTTCAGCCAGAACTCGCCCGCCATGCCTATGCCTCCATCAGAAGGCGAAGCGAATCACAGGCCCAGGCTCTTGGGAATCCCCTTTATGGGTCCGAACCCTAGCTCAGGAATGAATAATCCAAGTGATCGTCGGGCCATACCAGGCCTTCGGTCCTGAATTGAGCTCAGCCGTGCTCAACTGAGTTTTAGATTTGCAGCACGCTCGAGTTGGTGCGGGGGAGGGGCAGCGAGCCCCTCCTGAACGGTACTCTCGTCCACTGCATCAGAAACCATAGGCCCCAGCCATCTGCGTGGATCAGCACACCCCTTCCAGGGCCCGCAGCACCGTTCTGCGCCTCACCTTGCACCTTGAACGTGACGCTTACTGCCATGTGCCACTCCATCTTGCTGATGGCGAGACCCAGGAAGGGCGCTGACCACGCTGTGGTGGCGACCAGAAGTCCCCAACACAGCTTTCTGGCCGAGCTGGAAAATTCACATATGATTCTGCTTCAACGTGAAAAATAATCAAGCTGGTAGCCGACTGCGATCCGAGAGGCTCCTTCCCTCCTACTGCCCTCCATCACCCCTGATAAAGGACGTTATCAGGTGTGATAGGCGTCTGGGACAGGCCGATTAGCCAATATTCCGGTCTGGAGCGAGAACCTGCAAGGGCGAAAGATAGGCTAGCGAGCCGGCGTAGGCTGCTAGCGTGTTCTCGAGGCTTGTTGAAGAACCGGACCAACGTACGCTTAATGGTCGAAAGCTGATCGAGCAGTATTCCGTGGCGTAATGCTTACAACAACCCCCGTCCCGCGACCGAGCATCCAATTGATGAAATCGTTCGAGTGGCGCCGGGTTCAGCGTTTGAAGACTGCATCCTCGTGCCGGTATGCCTTGAACTCGAGCGCATTGCCGGACGGATCGCTGACGAAGAAGGTCGCCTGTTCACCCGGCATGCCGACGAACCGCACCTGTGGTTCCAGGATGAACGGAACGCCCGCGACCTGTAGGCGCTGATGCAGTCGCTCCCACTCACTCCAGCTGATGACGGCCCCGAAATGGTTGAGCGGCACCGCGGTGTCGTCGACCATCGTCTCGAGCTTCCAGTCGGGCCGCGCTCCCAGATGCGCCGAGATCTGGTTGCCGAAGAAATCAAAATCGATCCATGTGGCGCTTTCCCGGCCCTGGCTGCATTGCAGCAGCTCGCCATAGAACTGCCGCGTACTCTCGATCTCGTCGATCCGGAACGCCATGTGAAACGCCGACATCGAAATCCTTTCTCTGATCGTTTTGGGTTGGCCTGACGGTCAGTTGAGACCGTCGGCGACACCGCACCGTCGCGGGTCGGCTGCCGCACCTAGAAATCCGGCATCGTCGCGGAAGCACATCTGGAACGAGCCCATGTGCCAGTCATAGGCCGGCATCGCCGACATACCGACACCCATCCGTGCCAGACCCTGCACCGTGGCTGCACTGACCCGATCCTCGATGATCAGGCGGTTATCCTCGCCGAGCGGCAGGATCCGCGGTGCCTCGATCGCCGCCTCGACGGACAGGCCGAAATCCAGGAGATTGCTGACCACCTGCGGCACCGTGCAATAGACGTTGCCAGGCGTGCCAAGGCCGTAGAGCGGTGCGCCCTCCTTGAGGATGAAGCTGTGGCCGACGATGCTGCGCAGCCTCGCACCTTCCACCAGCTTGATATCGAAATGTCCGCTCACGCCAGCAAAGGTCGCATGCGAGCCGATCATCGGGATGCCGTCGACGACCATCCCAGGGATGCCGCCCGACTGGAGCGTGTTCATCATCTGCAGCCAGTTACCATCGGCGTCGACGATGCTCAACTCGCAGCTTCCCGAGGGCTGCCTGGACTGGATCTCGCATGACGGAATGCCCGGCAGACCGTGGCCGTCGCTGCGGAACGACGCACTCTCGGTGAGCCGCACGTGGTTCGCAAGGTCGTGCGCCGGTCGCATGCCTCGGATCAGGCGGGCCAATGCCCGGTGGAAATCGCCGTCGCGGAGCTGATCGGTGTCGTATGGTCCGACGGCAGGATCACCCAGGAAACCGCAAAAGTACAGGCCGAGCCGCAGTGCGTGGCCCATCGCGAACAGATGCTCCGCTGAACCATGCTCCATGCTCCGCAGGCCGAGATGATCCAGAATGCCCAGGGTCATCGACAGGAACACGCCCTGCTGCTCAGGCGCCGACAGGCCGACGATCTCGAACCGGCCATGCGCAAAACGGAGCGGCTCGATCCAGCGCGGCGGGTTGGCGCTCATGTCGGCCATCGAGATCGGCCAACCCATGCGGTTGGCGGTGGCCACGAACGCGGCGGCCCAGCCGCCCTCGATCATGTAGCCCGGGCCCTCGTCCGCAACATGGCGCAGCGTGTCTGCCATCGCGGCGTTGCCGAACAGGGTGCCGACCGTCGGCATATGGCCGCCCGGCATGTAGAAGCGCCGCCCTTCCGGGAAGTAGGTCGTGAAGTCGAGTTCGCCCAGCAATGCACCGTATTCGAAGCTCGAGACCGGGTGGCCCGTCTCGGCCCAGCGGATCGCGTCCTGACACAGATCCGCCCAGGGCAGTGTTCCGAAGCGCTGGTGAATTGCCTGCAGCCCCGGCATGAAACCCGGAATACACGCGGAAGGCGGCATCCGGCCGAGACCGCTGTCGGTTTTCCGCGTCGGCCTGAACGGCGGCAGATGCGGCGGAAAGGTGCCGGCACTGTGCAACTGGTGATACCGGCCGGTCGCCGCCGCCCGGTAGAGCAGGCTCACGGTACCGGTATGATTTGTCATGAACGGCTCGACGGCCGCCTGCACCATCGCCCCGGCAATCGCCGCGTCGGCCGCATTGCCGCCGGCCGCAAGGGTTGCAAGAACTGTTTCAGTAACGATCGCATTGTCCGAACTGCAGACTGCGCGTTTTCCCCTGACTGATTCTTTCGGCCCCGGATTTCGCATATAATACGACGGATCAAACATGCATGCCCGCTGGACAAGGAAGCCCGTGGCATCAGCCTCGGGACAATACCGGCTTTACGAACTCCTCGCCGTGCCGGCAATGTCGTAAGTTGTCCCGTACGCATGAGTTTCTGGAATGACGGACGCGTGGGATGACGGCGACGGTCGATCGGCATAAGTTTTTTGTTGTTGCACCTGCGCAAGAGTGTGCCAGCATTGGTTGATGAAAACGATCCTTGTCATGCTCCGTGCGCACGCCGACGACTGGGTGCGGCTCCTGAAGCTAGGCCTGCCGGAGCACGCGGTGGTGACCGACGCCTCGGCAGCCGACGGTCCGCTTTCCTATGCCGTGGTGGGCAAGCCGCCGGCGGGTGCGATCGCAGCACTCGGCCGGCTTGACGCGTTGTTCAGCGTCAATGCCGGGATCGAGGCGCTACTCGAGAGCGGCGAGGTCCCGGACGATATGCCGCTGGTTCGGATGGTCGATGACGGGCTTGCGGCCGGCATGCTGGAATGGGTCATCGCGGAAACGCTGGCCTGGCACCGCAACCTTTTCCACTACCGGGCTGTGCAACTCGAACAACGCTGGGCGCCGCTGCAGGAAAAGTTAGCGTTCGAGCGGACGGTGTGCGTGTTGGGTGCCGGCCATCTTGGACGCCCGGTGGCGGAGCAGCTTGCCTCGCTCGGTTTCATCACCAGGACCTGGAGCCGTGGCGGCACGATGATCCCGGGTGTCGACTCGTTCCGCGGACCGGATGGCCTGGCCGCATCTGTCGACAACGCGGACTTCCTGATCAATCTGCTGCCGTTGACGCCCGAGACCGAGACCCTGCTCGATGCGGCGCTGCTGCGACGCCTGGCACCGGGTGCGGTGCTGATCAATGGCGGCCGTGGGCGGCACGTGGTCGACGAGGCGGTCATCGCGCTGCTCGATGAAGGCCATCTCCGGGCCGCGGTGCTCGACGTGTTCCGCACAGAGCCATTGCCATCCGAGCACCCGTTCTGGAGCCATCCGGGGGTCTATCTGTCGCCGCATGTCGCAGCACCCACGCATCCCGCGACGGCCGTCGCCTCGATCACGCAGAACATCCGCGGCTTCGAGTCCGGGTTGGCGCTACGCCATGTCGTGGACCGGGCGCGCGGCTACTAGCGGGCCGCGGCGCAGGCCGGTGGCGTCCCTGACTCTTTGGCACCTGTCATGGGTGTTGATGTTGTCGCCGCTCCTGGCGACCCGTTGCGCTGCCGAGGCAGTACACCCTGGCGGCACACTGACAGTCGCGCTCTCCTATGATCTCGACACGCTGAACGTTTACGCCACGGGCTTCCTTGGCGATGTCGAGGCCGCGGTCGTGGAAGGGCTGGTGGCCCCGGACTCGCAAGCCAGATATCGGCCGGTGCTCGCCACCACGGTGCCGACGATCGGCAATGGCGGCATCGTGCTCGACCCCGATGGCCGCATGCATGTCACCTACCACCTTCGCGCCGGCGTTTGCTGGCAGGACGGGGCGCCGTTTACCGCGGCCGACGTGAAGTTCACCTGGGAGGCGGTACGCGACCCGGCGTTCCTCGCAGAATCCAAGGATGGCAGCGAGGATATCGAGGGGATCGATACGCCCGACGATCTGACAGTGGTGGTGAATTACCGCCACAGCTCGGCCGCCTTCGCATCGACGCTGTTCACCTTCGGCATCCTGCCGCGTCATTTGCTGCTGGGCCACGACCTCAACCACGACCCGTACAACACCCGCCCGATCGGCACAGGTCCGTTCATGGTGCGTGAGTTCCGGCGCGGCGAATATGTAGCGCTGGACCGTAACCCGCACTACTGGCAGCACGATTCCGAGGGCCGGCAGCTGCCGTATCTGGATCGCATCGTGTTCCGGATCGTGCCCGACTCCAACACGCTCGGGACGCTGATCCGCGCGGGCGAGATCGGCCTGGCGCCGCTGATCCCCTACATGCTGGCCAAGCAGCTGCAGGGCACCCGCGGCATCGAGATCGTGCGCGGTCCGTCACTGGGCTGGGAACATCTCGATTTCAGCTTCAAGGGACCGCCGGCCCTGCGCGATCCAACAGTGCGCCGGGCCATTGCACAGGCGATCGACCGACGCATCCTGGTGCGCGCGGCCGGGGGCTTTCCTCTGCCGATCCGCTCGGTGGTGGTGCCTACCCTGACCGATCTCTACGACCCGATGGTGCCGGTGCTGGCCTACGATCCGGCGCAGGCTAACCGGCTGCTCGACGATGCCGGTTACGCACGCGGCCCGGACGGCATCCGTGCGCGGGATGGCCAACGTCTGTCGTTCAGTATCACCGCGCAGACCGGCCAGATCGACGACGAGATCGCCGAGCAGATCATCATCGCCGAGTTGCGGGCGATCGGCATTCGGTTGTCCGCCGACAACAAGTCCGGCATCAGTTTTCGCCAGGCGCGCTACCGCGGCGCCTACGACCTCTTGTATGGCCGCTGGGTCACCGCGGCGGACCCCGTCTACAGCGTGTTCTACGGTACGCATGGCCCAAATAACGGCCAGGGGTATGCGAGCCCGGAGCTTGACGAGGCGATGCGGCGTCTGGAAACCGAGATGCACCCGGAGCCGCGGCGCCAGGATGCGGCGGCGATGCAGGCGATCCTAGCGCGCGACCTGCCGACGATCCCGCTGCTCAGCACGGTCTCGGTCAATGCACGGTCCGACCGCCTGCGCGGCTATGTGCCGAACCCGACCAACATGACCGATTTCGTCGGTGCGGCGAGCTGGTGGCTGGCCCCCGCCTCGATGACGGCCACCCTATCCGGCGGCCGCGCGCCGTGAGCCCCGCCTACCTGCTGCGCCAGCTGCTAGGCGCGATCCCGCTGCTACTGGCGATCTCGCTGATCCTGTTCGCGATTATCCATCTGGCGCCGGGCGGGCCGCTCGACATGTACACCGACAACCCGTCGGTGACGCCGGCGGCACTCGAGCATATCCGGCGTGCCTATGGCCTGGATCGGCCGGTGCCGCTGCAATACCTGATGTGGCTGCGCTCAATGGTGATCGGCGACTGGGGATTCTCGATCCGGACCGGACGACCGGTGCTGGCCGAGATCGCCGATCGGCTGCCGGCGACGCTGCTGCTTGGCGGCTCCGCGATGGTGCTGGCGCTGTCGCTGGCGCTGCCGGTAGGCGTGCTGACGGCGCTGCACCGTTCCAGCCGGCTCGACCACCTCCTGACACTCCTATCATTCTCTGGCATCTCGATCCCGGTATTCTGGCTGGCGCTGATGCTGCAGCTGCTGTTCAGCATCCTGCTGGGGTGGCTGCCCGCGGCCGGCTACACGACGTTCGGCGATGCCTCGCTGGGTGATCGACTGGCCCATCTGGCGATGCCGGCCTGCGTGCTGTCGCTGGCGACCGCTGCCGGCTGGAGCCGCTTCCTGCGCTCGAGCCTGCTGGACGTGCTGCGCCAGGACTACATCCGCACCGCGTATGCCAAGGGCCAGACCACCGCCGGCATGCTGCTGCACCATGCACTCCGCAATGCACTGGTCCCGATGGTGACGGTGATGGCGCTCGACATCGCGAGCATCATTTCAGGTGCGGTCATCACCGAGACGGTGTTCGCCTGGCCGGGGATCGGCCGGCTGTTCATCGAGAGCATGGATGGCCGGGACTATCCGGTGCTGATGGGACTGATGATGACAGGCTCGCTGGCGCTGGTGCTGGCCAATCTCGCGGCCGACATCGCCTACGCCGTTATCGATCCGCGGATCAGGTTCGGCTGATCGCCATGGACCTCACAACCGAACCGCTATCGCCGCCGGACAGCCGCACGATCGGACGCTCCCGTCGCATGCTGCAGCGCCTGCTCGAGCATCGCCCGGCCGGCATCGCGCTGCTGTTTCTCTGCAGCCTGGCGGTGCTAGTGCTGGTCGGGCCGATGCTCTCGCCGTATTCGTTCGACGGCCAGGACCTGACCCTGATCGGGCAGCCGGCGCCACCCAGCCGGGCGCACTGGCTCGGCACCGACGAGCTCGGGCGGGATCTGCTGATGCGCCTGCTGTTTGGCGGCCGCATCTCGCTCGCTGTCGGCATCGCCAGTGCGGTGGTGTCAACGTTTCTCGGCACACTGGTCGGCGGCCTGGCCGGCTTCCACGGCCGGCACATCGACCAGCTGCTGATGCGCCTCACCGACGTCGTGCTGTCGATCCCGCTGCTGCCACTGGTGCTGCTGCTGTCCGGCCTGTTCAGGCCGGACGTTCCGCTGCTGGTGCTGGTGATCGGCGGCCTTACCTGGATGGGAGCAGCGAGACTCGTGCGGAGCCAGTTCCTGTCGCTACGGACGCTCGATTACGTGGATGCGGCGCGGGCCCTTGGTGCCACGTCGCTCCGCCTGATGCTGCGCCATATCCTGCCGAATGCCTCCGGACCGATCATCGTTTCGGCGACGCTGGCGGTCGGCAACGCGATCATGCTGGAGTCCGCGCTGTCATTCCTGGGCTTCGGTGTGCAGCCGCCGATCCCGACCTGGGGCAACATGCTCAATGCAGCGACGCCGTGGATCGGCACCGCGGCCTGGATGGCGCTGCCGCCGGGGATTTTGATCTTCGCGACCGTGCTCTCCGTCAATTTCCTCGGCGACGGGCTGCGCGACGCGCTGGACAGCCGGAGCCATTGACTGGACCGTTGCCACCGGTGAAAGCGCCTCATCCGAAGGCAGACGCGCCACTTCCCCGAGCAGCCAGCGGCGGAACAGCAGTACTCGGGCAACATCCTGTTTTGCCTTCGGGGTGACCAGGTAATAGGCGCCTGGCCCGGCGACGCGGTAGGCAAGAGGTGCCACCAATACGCCGCGCGCCAGTTCCTCCTCAATCAGGATGCGCGGCAGCAGCGCGATGCCAAGCCCAGACTGGGCCGCCTGGATCAGCATGAAGAAATGCTCGAAACTTGCCCCCCAATTCGCATCCTCCTCGGCAAAGCCGACCGCGTGGAACCAGTGCGACCAGGCATGCGGGCGGGTCGTGTGCTGGAGCAGCGGATACGCGGTGAGGTCACTGACCAAGCGCAGCGGCGATCCCGCCTGCAGCAGTTCCGGCGCGCAGGCAATCAGGATTTCCTCCGCGAGAAGCGGTTCGGCGACGGTGTCGGGCCAGCTGCCGCTGCCGAACTGGATCGCCACGTCGAGTTTCGGCATGTCGACGGCAAGCTCGCCATCGGTGCTGATGATGTTGAGCAGGATCTCGGGGTGCCGGGCGCGAAACAAACGAAGGCGCGGAATCAGCCAGCGGGTACCGAAGGTAGGCAGCACACCGATCGTCAGGGTGCCTCCGCCCTTGCGTGTCGCGATCAGCTCGTTGGTCCCGGCCTCGATTTTATCGAGAGCTTCACGAATCAGATTGAAGTAATAACGGCCGCTGGTGGTCAGTTCGCTCCGCCGGCTGGTCCGATTGAACAAGGCCAGCTCGAGATAATCCTCGAGTGCCCGCACCTGACGGCTGGCAGCACTCTGGGTCACGTTCAACTCTGCCCCAGCAAGCGTGAAGCTCTCATATCGGGCGACCGCCTCGAACGTCCGCAGGGCACTGAGTGACGGCAGCAGGCGTCGGCGCATCCGATACATTCCTTTGTCGCATGAAGGCAGGACCAAAGTGCGCTTGCACGCCGCGTTCGAACCTATAGCCTTGAGTAGGCGAGGGCTTGCAAAAATCGCACCATACCTAAACCGAAGACTCCCATCGCCATCGGAGACAGGCTTTTCATGACCAGTTCTGCATCGGCGTCGAATGCATCCTTCGGTGCCGACCTCGCCGCCATCACGATGGGGATCGACGACTTCGAGCGACGGATCAATCGCGAGGCCGGCCTGCTCGATACCGAAGGATTGGTTCCGATCTACCTTGGCAATGACATCGTCGGTCCGCGCCACTACGAGAATTGGTGGGCGGTTGAGGACGATCTCAACGAACTGCAGCAGCGCTTGCCGTCGATCATCCCGCCGCATCGTCAGCTGTTCGCAACGGCAATGATCCGATCTCTGAAGATTGCCTTGCGGCTATTCGCCGGATCGAGTCCCTCGTTCGAGGTCAAGGTTCGCGATCTTGTCGGCGGGCAGACCGGTCCGGTCCAACCGGCGATCATCGACGGCCTGCGCGACACCCTCGACACGCTGCTGCAGCGACGCGGCATCGTGCGCGGCGAGTTGTCGCAGCGGATCGCGGAGTGGGAGTCCTCGAACTTCCTCGAGCCTACGCGGATCGAAGGCACCTACGGGGAATTGATGGCCGAGGGCAGGCGTCGCACTGCGGAAAGGATCTTCGATTGCGGTGACTTCACGATGGCGTTGAACCCGGTGCGCGATGTCCCCTACACGGCGCGCTGCAGCTTCAACGACGGGCTCATGGACCTGAATGTCGATAATGGTTTCACGCGCGCCTCGCTGAAACATCTGGTGGCGCACGAGGTCTTTCCGGGCCACGCGACACAGCTGCTGTATACACGGGCACGCGTCGACCAGGGACGGGCGCAGCCGGAAGTGCTGCTCTGCACCGCGAACTCGGTGCTCGGCTGTGTCCAGGAGGGCATCGCCGATGATGGCGTGGCGCTGATCGACTGGCTCGAGGACGAGGACGACATGATCCACATCGAGCTGCGACGGCTGCGCAGTGCGGTGCAGACCAGTGCCGCCTGGTACATGATGGCGGACGGCTGGGAGCCGGACGCCGTCGCCAACTATCTGCGCGAGATTGCAGCCGGCCAGGAGCCCTGGGTGCAGGGGCGGCTGCGCATGGCGGCACACCCGTTCCGCGGTCCGTTCATCTCGTCGTACTGGACCGGCGCGGTGGCGGTCAGGCAGGTGCGCGAGCGTACTCCGGCCGAGGCGATGCCGAAGTTCATCGAATATCTTTATGCCAATGCGCATTCGCCGCAAAGCCTGGCGCTGTTCCAGCCGGGCGTCGCCTGATGGCCGATCCTGCTCCGTCTTCGCCCGCCAGGCTGGTGGTGCTTGGCGCCGGTGCGATCGGTGGCCTCGCCGGGGCGTTCATGACGCAGGCCGGGCACGACGTGGTGCTGGTCGATCGCTGGGCGGAGCATGTCGAGGCGATGAACCAGCATGGTCTGATCATCGACGGGGTGCGCGGGCCGATGACGATCCCGGTGAGGGCCAGCACGCCGGAGGCGCTGGGCGGTCCCATCGGTGGTGTGCTGGTGGCAACCAAGTCACAGCACACACTCGAGGCGATCACGCAGATTCTGCCGCTACTCACCCCGGACAGCTTTATCGTCTCGGCCCAGAACGGCTTCAACGAGCCGGACATCGCGGAGCTGCTGGTAACGTACGGGCTGGCGGGCATCACGCAGGTGATCGGCTCGATCCCGAACTATGGCGGCGCGCTGCTCGACCCCGGCCGGATCGAGTTCGTGCATGAAGGCGCGATCCAGCTCGGCGAGATGGATGGCTCGATGAGCGATCGGCTGCAGTTGCTGGCAGCCCAGCTATCGGCGCTGACGGAAGTGCAGCTCTCGGCCAATATCTGGGGCCAGATCTGGGCGAAGGAGGTTTATTCCGCGCAAGTGGTTTTTTCGGCCCTGGTCGATGCGCCGATCCGAGAGACGCTCGGGGTCGAACGCTATGCCCGCATAGCCGGTGCGATCGTGCGCGAGGCGCTTGAGATTGCCGACGCCAACGGCATCGTCGTCGAGGCGTTCGACTTCTTCGACCCGGCCAATTACCGCCCGCAGGCGCCGGATGACACGCGCCGGCTGCTCGCCAACATCAACCACGCGATCTGGCTGCTTAAAAAAGACCAGAACACCAAATATGCCTTCAAGAAGAAGGGGTCCGGGATCTGGTGGGATATTGTCTACCGCAACCGCCCGTCCGAGGTCCGCGCCTCCAACGGCAAGCTGGTCGAGTACGGTCGCCAAGTCGGCGCCGACACCCGCCTGAACGACAAGATGTGCAGCATGATCTACGAGATCGAGAACGGCACCCGCCCGCTCGGCCTGCAGAACTACGACGAGCTTGAGGCTTACGCTGCCGAAATCGGCAGGGCGCTGCCATGACCGGGATACAGCGCCTGGGCGTCGGCGTCATCGGCGCGCACGACTGGGCGGAAAAGGCGCATCTGCCGGCCTATGCGGCGAATGAGCGCGTGCATCTGGCCGCGATCTGCGATGTCGTGCCGGAACGCGCGGCAGCGATGGCGGCACGGTTCAACATCGCCCGCGTGTATCACGATCATCACGCAATGCTCGCCGATCCTGCAGTGCAGGCAGTCGATGTCTGCACGCCGACCCATACGCACTTGCCGCTCAGTCTAGATGCGATCGCCGCTGGGCGCCATGTGCTGTCGGAAAAACCGCTGGCGACATCGGCCGGACCGGCATTCGAGGCTGCCGCCGCAGCTTCCGCCCGCGGCGTGCGTACGAAGCTCGGCTTCACCTTCCGTTATTCGCCGGCGATCCGCCAGATCAAGCGCTGGATCGATGACGGGACGCTCGGAACGATTTTCCATATTCATGGCTTCGAGCAGAACTCGCAATTTCTCGATCCGGATTATCCGTTGCGACAGTTATCCCCGGATGCGCCACGCGATCGGCTGATCCCGTCATCGATCGTCGGATACGGCTCGCATCTGGTCGATCTAATGCGCTGGCTCGGCGGCGAGTTCGGGTCCGTGGCGTCAAGCATGCGTAATTTCGTGCCGGAGCGCCTGGTGCGCGGCATGGTTGGGCGGCAGGCGATCCCGGTCGAGGATGGCACCGTGGCGCTGGTCGAGTATGCCAACGGCACGCAAGGGCTGCTGCAATCAAGCTATATCGCCGTAGGCAATTATCCGGGTGTCGAGATCCGCGTTTATGGCTCCAAGGGTGCTGCGGTCGCCCGGCTAATCTCCGAGTTCGGTATTGCCGAAACCCTGCATGCTGCCACTGCGGATGAGGTCGAGTTCAGGTCAGTCGTGCTCGGCCCCGAGCATCTGCCGCCAGGTGCCGATCTGCATACCCGCTGGCCGGAGTTGTATTACCGCAACCTGATCCGGCATTTCGTCGATGAGATCCTCGATGATCGCCCCGAGGAATGCACGTTCTTCGACGGAGCAAAAAGCCAGGAGATCGTCGACGCGATCGTGCAGGCGCATTTCGAGCGGCGCTGGGTCGATCTTCCGGCGACCTCGTGATGAGCGGTCCAGATGGCCTGGGACAGGCGTTTCTCGACCACCATCTCGCCTTCCATCCGGTCGATGCGAGCTTTATGGGGATCGGCGGTTATGACCATCTGCTGCCACGCGCAGACAGCAGCGTGGCTGCCGACGAGCGGCGCGGCATCGCCCGGCTACGCGTTGGCCTGCAGGACGCACCCGAGGATAGCCCGGGCCATCGCATCGACAAGCGCATCGTCGTCGGCGAGCTCGCCTGTGCGGACGCAGCCCTTGATGGCCGGCCACGCTGCAACAACCCCGCTTGGTTCACCGGCGAGGCGGCGTTCGCGCTGATCGGGCTGCTGCTGCCGCAGTCGGCCCCAATCGATCTGGCTGCATTCGCCGCGCGGCTTCTTGCCTTGCCAGATTTCCTTGCAGACGGACGTCAGCGGCTTCGGGAGGCGGGTGCCGCACCCGTCGGCTGGTGCGATCGGGCGGCCCGCGAGTGCCGCGCGATGAGCCGCTTCCTGACCGCGGATCTGCCCCGGCATCCGGCCTGGCGGTCCGAATGGCTGCTGCCCGCAAAGGCTGCCGCCGCCTCGTTCGAGGCGTTCGCCGACATGCTGCCGAGCCTCGGAGATGCCGACCCGGCTGCCGGACGTACGCGGCTGGCACAGATCATGGCGGCCCTGCACGGCCTGGAACAGGGCCCGGAGGCGCTGGCGGCGGCGGCACAGGCGGCGTTCGACCGGCTGGGCGACGAACTCGAGGCCGATGCGGCACGGAGTTTCCATGGCCGACGCTGCCAGGATGTCCTCGACGAGCTGGCGGCGCTGCATCCCGACGCGGACGGCGTGATGGCCTGCTACCGGCAGTCGAACGCGGCTGCCCTTGACGCGGCGCGAGGCCTGGTGACGCCGGCGACCCAATACGGTCTTGATTATCGCCTGCTCCCCGAGGCGATGCTGGGCGTCGCCGAGGATCTCTATTTCCTGTCGTACCGGTCGCCGCCGGCGATGCGTCCGGGCGCCGGCAGCGTATATTGGGTGACGCCCCGCGGGCCCGACCTGGACGCCTATCTGCGGCAACAGAACCACGCCACCATCAAGCTGATCCATGCGGTGCATCACGGCAGCATCGGTCATCATACGCACAATACCCGCGCCCGGGCAGCCGACAGTCTGCTTGCGCGCATCGCCGGTACCGACTGCGCCAGCGGCATTGCGCTGCTGTCCGGCGGCATGGCGGTCGAGGGATGGGCCTGTTACGCCGAGGACCTGCTGATGGAAGCGCCGGGCTTCTACAGCGATGCCGAGCGGCTAGCCCTGAAGCAGTACGAGCGGCGTAATGCAGCCAGCGTCCTGGTGGATATACGCCTGCATTGCGGCCTGTGGAGCCAGCAGGAGGCCGAGCGTTTCTACCGCGACGAGGCAGGCTTCGCTCCGGCACGGGTGCATAACGAGCTGGTCCGCAACTCGATGTTTCCAGGCAGCCGTCTGATGTACTGGGCCGGCGTGGAAGCGATCCGCGCCCTGCGTGCCCGTTGGACCGGAACCACGCTGGAGTTTTACGACACGTTGCTCAGCTACGGCCACAGCCCTGTCAGCACGATCGAGGCGGAGATGGCCCGGGCCGGCCGCATCACGTGAGCAACGCGGGAGCGGCACCAGATACGCACCCGGAGGCTCATATAGGGACGGACACGGACAAACCAGTGCTGGCGGTTCGCGACCTGGTGACCGCGTTTTACACCCCGCGTGGGACCTTCCATGCCGTCGACGGCGTCAATCTGACCGTCCGCCGCGGCCAGACGGTCGCTCTTGTCGGCGAAAGCGGATCCGGCAAGTCCGTGACCTGCATGTCGATCATGCGCCTGCTGGCGGCGCCTGCAGCCCGCATCGTCTCCGGCCGGATCCTTTTCCGCAGCCGCAGCGGCCTGGAGTGTGATCTGGCGCAGCTCGACGAACACGCGATGCGGGCGCTGCGCGGCAACGAAATCGCCATGATCTTCCAGGAGCCGATGACGAGCCTGAACCCGACCGGCACGATAGGCACGCAGATCGCCGAGGTGCTGCGTCTGCATCGTCCGATCTCACGCCGCGCGGCAATGGCGGAAGCGGTACGATTGCTGGGGCTGGTCGAGATTGCCGACCCGGCGCGCCACGTCGAAAGCTATCCACATCATCTGTCGGGTGGCATGCGACAGCGTGTGATGATCGCCATGGCGCTGGCCTGCGGACCCTCGCTCCTGCTCGCCGACGAGCCGACGACGGCGCTGGACGTGACCGTGCAGGCCCAGATCCTGCGGCTGCTGCGCACACTGCAGCAGGAGCTCGGCATGGGGGTGTTGTTCATCACCCACAACCTGGGCGTGGTGGCAGAGATCGCGGACCAGGTCTCGGTGATGTATGGCGGCCAGGTCGTCGAGACGGCGCCAGTGCGCGCGTTGTTCGATGCGCCGGGCCATCCCTACACGCGCGCCCTGATGGCCAGCCTGCCACGCATGGATGCGGTCCTAGCAACACCTCGCCGCCTGCCGATGATCCGCGGCAGCATGGTCGACCCGCACCGGCCGCCGCCCGGGTGCCGCTTCGCCCCACGATGTGACATGGTGCTTCCGGCCTGCGAGGCGGCGGTGCCGGACGAGTACAAGATCGGCATTGAGCACCAGTCACGCTGCCTGCGCTGGCAGGAGCTCGCGTGAAGCGGCCGCCGGTTCTCGACGTCATCGACCTGTCCGTGGCGTTTGCCCAGGCGCGCCGTCTGCCTTGGCAGCGTCCGACCGCAGTCCCGGTCGTGCGCAACGTGTCATTCACGATACGGCGGAACGAGATCATCGGGCTGGTCGGCGAGTCTGGTTCCGGTAAGACGACCTTGTCCCGCGCTCTGCTGCGACTGCTGCCGGCTACCTCCGGCACTGTCCGCTTCGACGGCATCGACCTGCTGACGCTGCCGGCTGCCGACCTGCGGCGATTGCGCGGCCGCATGCAGGTGATTTTCCAGGATCCCTACACGAGCCTTAACCCGCGCATGACGGCGGCGGACAACATCGCAGAAGGAATCAGCCTGCAGCGCCTGTGCGACCGTCGCGACATCCGGGCACGCGTTGCCGCCGTGCTGGATCAGGTGGGGCTTGCCCCCGATGCCGGCTCACGCTTTCCGCATGAATTTTCCGGCGGCCAGCGTCAGCGGATCGGCATCGCCCGGGCGCTCGCGGTCGAACCGGAGCTTCTCATCGCCGATGAACCGGTGTCGGCACTCGACATGTCGATCCAGGCGCAGATCCTGAACCTGCTGATGGAACAGCAAGAACGACGCAGCCTCGCGATGCTGTTCATCGGCCATGACCTGTCGGTGATCCGCCATATCTGCGACCGCGTGCTCGTCATGTATCGGGGACGGATCGTCGAGACTGCTCCGGTCGCTGCGCTGTTCCACCACCCGGCGCATCCCTACACGCAGGCGCTGCTCGATGCGGCGCCGGTCTCGCATCCCTCAATGCGGCATCGCAAACGCGCTTCATTAGCTGAACCTGTAAACTTTCGTTCGCGTCCAATTGGCTGTCCTTTCGCTGCGCGCTGCCTGCATCGCATTGACGCTTGCGACGACGCGCTGCCGCCGCTTCGTACAATCGGACACGACCATCAGGTCGCCTGCATCAGAAGTGAGATCTTTCGGTAGCTCGTCCATGCGCTGAGGTCATGTGCACAGGATGCAGAGGGGCCTTGCGTCGGAGCTTGTAGACCGTCTCAATAACGCAATAAATTCAGACCCAAGATCACTCCGGTTGGCCAATTTACAGCCCAAACTTTCCCCGGGTAACGACAGGTTCGGGTCAGGCTTCCAGCTTTATTCAGTGAGAAAGGATAAATCCTCGATGCGCATCCGTTCGATCGACGTCCTGACGAAGAGAGTGGCAGCGGGACTGGCGCTCGCTGCGGGCAGCTTGGTGCTTCCGGTGGCCGGGGCACTTGCACAGACCGCCGTTACAACGGGACAGATCGGCGAGCCCAGCGAGCAAGTCACGGTAACCGGCTCGCAGATCAGGCAGGACACATCCAGCAATACGCCAATTACTGTTATAACGTCGAAGCAGTTGCAGGATTCCAGCACCGTCACGCTCGAACAGTATCTGCAGAGGATCCCCGAGTTCGGTCAGCAGGGTGTCAACTCCAATCAGAATGGCGGCGGCGAGGGTGTCTCGTTCATCGAGCTCCGAAACCTCGGCGTGACGCGCACCCTTGTGCTGATCGACGGACACCGGATGGTGTCGAGCGGTACCGACACGGTCAATGCCGTCGACCTCAATAACATTCCAGTATCGTTGATCGACCATATCGAGATCCTGCGCGACGGGGCCTCGGCGATCTATGGTTCGGACGCGATCGCCGGCGTCGTCAACATTATCCTGAAGAAGCACTTTGATGGTGTGATGGTTAACGCGCAGGAGGGAATCAGCGACCGCCACGATGCGCAGTCTTACGACTTTAGTGGCACCGCCGGCCACAACTTCCAGAAGGGAAACATCCTTTTCAACTTTGAGTACAGCAACCGGGACCCGTTGCCACAGAACCGTCGGGCCTGGTCGCAGAACAAGTCGTTGCCGGACGGCTCCCAGACGCTCGGCAGCACGCGCACACTGGGCGGTCTGGTGCAGAATCCGACCGCCTTCGACGTCGTGACCGGTCAACCATCGATCAATGACCGCGCCTTCGGCAACGGCGTCTTCCGAACCTTCAATCCGGCACAGGACGACCTGCTCCTGAACGATTATGGCTATTCGAGCACTCAGCTCGATCGTCGCAGTTTCAATGCCCTCGGTCACTATGAGATTTTGCCGAACGTCAATTTGAATATCGATGCGCTGTTCACCGATCATCATGCCCAGCAGCAACTTGGTCCCGACGCGGAAGGCGGCGATGTCGTGACTGACCGCTATCCGAACGGGTTCATCATCCCAGCCTCGAACCCCTACAATCCCTATGGTGTGGATGTCGTCGACCGGACCAGGCGCGCAGAAGTCGGCAACCGGCAGTACAACGAGAGCGGTTCGACCTACCGGCTGGGGATCGGCCTGTCAGGGACGATCCTGAACCGCTTTGATTGGGAGGCTGGTTACAAATACGGTTCGTCGAACGACAAGTTCACGTTTACGAACCAGTACAACCAAACTTACATCCTGCAGGTCAGCGTGTATCTGCCATGCAGCGCCGCCGATGCCGCTCAGGGCTGCAGTGTCGGCAATTTCTTTGGGCCCAACACGCTAACCCCGGCGCAGGCCAGATATATCGGCTTCACCCAGACCAACAAGGTCGATGTCGGCCAGCATTACTGGTTTGGAAAGGTCACAGGGCCAATTCTCCAGCTTCCGGCCGGGCCATTCAGTTTTGCTCTCGGCGGGGAACTGCGCCACGAGTCCGGGAAATACGCGCCGGACAGCGTCATCACCAGCGGTAACGGTGATTTCGACCAGGCGTCGACAGCGGGAAGCTTCAACGTCAAGGAGGGCTATCTCGAGTTCAAGGTGCCGGTGCTCAAGGACATGTTCATGGCCAAGGAGCTGTCGGTGGATGGCGCTGCGCGCTATTCCGACTACAGCAACTTTGGCAACGCCACGACCTGGAACGTCTCGGTCGCATACGCACCAACCCGCGACATCAGGTTCCGTTTCAATACCGGAACCGGCTTTCGCTCACCGAGCATCACCGATCTTTATTCCGGTCAATACGAGGCGGCCAACACCGTCAACGACCCGTGCGATGTCAATGTAGGATTGCGCCGCAGCAATGCCAATGCGGCAGCGAACTGCAACAGAGTGCTGTCATCAGCGGGCCTGTCACCGGCGAGCTTCATGCAGCAGCAGACCCAGCTCTACACCTATATCGGCGGCAACTCCCGTCTCCAGCCCGAGACATCGCGGCAGCTCGATCTCGGCACCGTCATCACGCCGCGCTGGATCCCGGACCTGTCGATGACCGTCGACTACTACCGCATCAAGATTGCCAATCACATCACGGCGCCGGATGCACAGACGATCCTGGATAGCTGTTACGCATCAACTGGCCTGTCGAGCCCACAATGCCTGCTGGTCGGCAACCGCGGCGGCGGCCAGCTGACGACAGTCAGTGCGATCAATACCAACTCCGGCTTCGTCAATACGGATGGCCTCGATTTCGGACTTAACTACAATCTTAAGTTGAGCCGTCTCGGACTTCCCAGCTGGGCGGGGCGGCTAGAGTTTAGCAATCTCGACACGCTACTGCTGAACTACACGGAACAGCTGCCTAACGGCGATGTGCGCCAGGATGCCGGTGCCATCATCTCGACCACGACGCCACAGGCCTTCACGCGCTTCAAGTCGACCAACAGCATTGCCTACGTGCAGCCTAAATGGTCGTTCCAATGGACGATCCGATATATCGGAGGATCGAGCAATTACGTGTCACCGGGCGAGCCGGCCGATACGAGCTATGGCGGCAGCGTCGGGCCGATCGTCTACCACGATATCGTGGGCAGCTACGCGTTGAAGGTTGCAGGAAAGCACACTGTTACGCTTATCGCCGGTATCGACAACATGTTCGACCGCGACCCACCGTTCTACTACGACGGATCGACAAATTCCTTAACCAACAGCTACGACTATCTCGGTCGCTACTATTACTTCAAGGCTGGCGTGCGGTTCTAAATACGGCAATCGAGTTGGCGTAATAGCAAATATTATCCCGAGCGGATGTTCTTCCGTGTGACCCTTTGGGGTCATAACCTGAAGGAGCACTGAGATGACCTACTATGTCGGGATCGACTTGCTGGAGACGAGCAGCATTTGCATCGTGGATGCACAGAGCGCGATCCGTCGCGAGTTTAAACGGGAGCGAGAGTTGGATGTGATAGCAGCTGTCCCGCTCTGCATTATGGCGTGCTCGTCCGGTCGCCCATCCTCATCGTGTAACATAAAGGACGTTATGTTCCGCGATCGCTTAGCGTCGCGTTGAAGACTAGGAGCTGCCGCGGATGCAGTGGCTGCTACCCGAGCCAGATAAGCTAAAACGGCAAGCTACGTCGCTTCATGTTGGACGAGTGCAAGAAACTTAAAAGAATGTGTTTCTATATCTGCAACATTACCATCGCCAAGCTGCTCGGTCCTTTCGCCACTGCGCGCGCATCCGCGCCGCCCGAATTGAAATCGGATCAAGCTGCACTTTCGGTGCCGGTTCCAACGCCAATAGCCGCAATCCGTCTGCCGTGAGGGCGTGCTCCCATCGTGGATCCGGTGGTGCCGGAATTAGGATAGCCTCCTCGTAAGGAAGAGGACGCCATTCATCAGACGGCCGAGGCGAGCGGCGGAACCAGGACATGCATAGTAGAATATCTGCCGCGGCTTAATGCGGTGATAAGACCACATGAGGGCCGTAAAATGCGGCCCTCCGATCGTTCTACGGCTTGGAAAAATCCATGCGGATCCTGATCCTGGGTATGGCTTGGCTGTTTATAGCCACTCCGGCGCTCGCCCGGCACAAAGACTACGCGGCAGTCGATCCCGGCATTTCATGCCCCAATGATCGGGTCGTTTGGGTCAACACACGCACCAAGATTTATCATCTTGAAGGCGAGCGCTGGTTCGGCCGAACAAAGCAAGGACAATTCGAGTGCGAGAGGGCCGCCAAGAAGGAAGGCGATCGAGAGACCGAGAATGGCCAGTGAAATCAGCTGAAGGGGTTCTTCACGATCTTCGGTATTACATCCGCCGCTACCGTGGCCGACAACGGCTTTGCCTCAAGCACCTCGATGATCTGGTCCAGCAGCGCTTTCATCTGGCGTGCGTGGGTCAGGCCCGCTTGGTCGCGGGTGATGTCCAGGCTGCCATAGAGGGTCACCTGATCTGCACCGTTCTCGATCGTCAGCTTGCCGATTGAGATCGACGCAGCGTCGTCGGCAAATGGGTCGAGCTTGGTCATCGCCAACTCCTTCAAGCGGTGAGCAGATGCTGCAGCCAGTTGATCAGCGGTTGCAGCGGGCTAGCCTCAGGCGGCGGCTGGCGACGACCACGATGAGCATACTGGCTCGCCGCCGGCTGGGGTAGCGCCAAGGCGGTCTGCTTTAACTGGTCGGGCAGGGCAGGGAAGGGATCGACGCCAACGACGCGGATCAGCGTCGCGACTGACACGATGTCGCAGGTCGGAGCGTCGGTGTTCTTGCACACATAGACCGCGACGCCACGAGCACGAGGATCGTAAACGGCCTTCCACGTTGAGGTCGGTACCAGCACGCCATCGGGACCAATCGATCTCAGCTCAGTGCCATGGAATGCCGGCCCCGTAACGAGATAGAGTTCGCCGTCTTTGTTCGCCAGGTTGCGAATAGCCTCTTCCAGCCCGGCCCAGATGCCGCGGTTCAGTTCAGCGGTTTGCGGGACCATGTTGGCCAGGGAGAAGCTCTGCTGCTGCGCCGTCTCGCCTGGCATATCACCGGACGGTGCCATATGGCCGCGGTCAAAGCCGCTTCGGCGGTAGTCGGCCAGCTGCGCCTGGTCAGCCGGAGGCAGGCGATCGTCGGCATGGAAGCGACCTTCTCGATGCGTCTGGGCGGCCTCAGCCAGCCACGTCGCCGTTGGATGCTCTGCCGACCACAGAGGGCCATGCGTGACGCCTGAGGCCAGAGACGCATAGGCGTCGTTGCACAACAGCGTCGTCCGTACAGACAGCTTTAGGTTAGTCAGGGCAGGGGGTTGGCCACCTGGGAAGAACTGCGGGCAAGACGCGTCGGCGTAGGCCAGACTCGAAGAGAGGGCTGTAACGAGACAGAACAGCGAGATCCGGACAAGATGCATAAACTGATCTGATGCGACCGCTTCACTTCCGTCAAACGGTCATCCTTTTTGCAACAGCTCAATCCTGACCTTCATCCCGCAAGTTCGGATCAGCGAAAATCTCGGGTCGGCACCTTGATGCCTGACCTGATGTGCAAGTCCGGAATGTCAATGTGGCGGATTGGGCGCCCACCTGGACCAGCCCCTGGCCCGTCACGAGGATCCCGAGTTGCTGGATGCGTCACCACGTCGCCCTGCCCGTGTCTGATTGGAAATGCACCGTCCTGATCACCGACCGACCACAGTAGGTCGGACAGATCGTCCAGCCGGTCCGTCACGACGTGGATGACTTCGCCTTCCCGCTGCACTTTGCCGTGGCACGCGATCATCCCGGCCGACAGCACCAGCCGGCGCTGCGCCTCGAACCGGTCCGGCCACAGGATCAGGTTGGCGACACCGGTTTCGTCCTCGATGGTGATGAACATCACACCCTTCGCCGAGCCCGGCTTCTGCCGCACCAGCACGATGCCCGGCACGATGATGCGAAGGCCGTCCCGGGTGTTGCGGAGGTCGGCACAGCTGATCATCCGCCTGGCTTGCAGCTGTGGCCGGATGAATGAGACCGGGTGCCGGCGCAGGCTCAGCCCGATGCTGCGGTAATCCTCCACCACCTCGCGCCCGTCCTTCATCGGCGTGAGCGCTACCAGCGGTTCCACCAGTTCCGGCCGTGGTCGCCGCCCCATATCTGCTGCGGCAAACAGCGGCAGCGCCGTGTCGGCCAGCCCCTTCACCTGCCAGAGTGCCTGACGCCGATCGAGCCCAAGGCCCTGGAACGCATCCGCCTCCGCCAGCCGCTCCAGCGCCGCCGCCGGGATGTCCGCGCGACGCCAGATCTCTTCGACGCTGCGATACGGCGCCTCCCCGCGATGTGCGACCAGCTGCGCTCCGTCCTGGTTTGCCAGCCCCTTGGCCAGACGCAGCCCAAGCCGCACCGCCAGCCCCGGCCCGTTGTCCCGCCGCGGCTCCAGCGTGCAGTCCCAGCGTGATGCGTTGACGCAGACCGGCCTGACCTCGACCCCGTGCTGGCGCGCATCCCGCACCACCTGCGCCGGCGCATAGAAGCCCATCGGCTGGGAGTTCAGCAGGGCGACGCAGAACACGTCCGGGTGGTGGCACTTCATCCAGCTGCTGGCGTAGGCGATCAGCGCGAAGCTGGCGGCATGGCTCTCCGGAAACCCATACGAGCCGAACCCTTCCAACTGGCTGAAGGTGCGCTCGGCATAGCTGCGCTCGTAGCCCTTACCGACCATGCCTTCGATCAGCTTGTCTTTGAAGTGGCTGACCCCGCCGGTGAACTTGAAGGTCGCCATCGAGCGCCGCAGCTGATCCGCCTCGCCCGGGGTGAAGCCCGCGCACTGGATGGCGACCTGCATCGCCTGCTCCTGGAACAGCGGGATACCCAGCGTCTTGCCGAGCACCCGGCGCAGTTCTTCCTTGGGATACTCGACCGGTTCCTTGCCTTCCCGGCGACGCAGATACGGATGCACCATGTCGCCCTGGATCGGCCCGGGCCGGACGATCGCCACCTGCACCACCAGATCATAGAAGGTCACCGGCTTCAGCCGCGGCAGCATGCTCATCTGCGCCCGGCTCTCGATCTGGAAGGTGCCGAGCGTGTCCGCTTTGCGGATCATCGCGTAGGTGGCCGGATCCTCCGCTGGGATGGTGGCGACATCCATCGTCACGCCGTGATGCTCCTGCAGCAGCTCGAACGAGCGGCGCATGCAGCCGAGCATGCCGAGGCCGAGCACATCGACCTTCATGAACTTGAGCGCGTCGATATCGTCCTTGTCCCACTCGATGACCTGCCGGTCGGCCATCGAGGCCGGTTCGATCGGTACCAAATCATCGAGCCGGTCCTGGGTCAGCACGAAACCGCCCGGATGGGTGCCGAGCTGGCGCGGGAAGCCGATCAGCTCACGGGCCAGCTGCAACGTCAGGCGCAGCCGGCGATCGGTCAGGTTGAGGTTGAGCTCGGCCGCATGCGCCTCGCTGATGCCGTCGTTGGACCAAGCTGAGACCTGTCCGGCCAGCGCAGCGGTCACATCCGCCGGCAACCCCATCGCCTTGCCGACGTCGCGGATGGCCCCGCGGGAATGGAACCGCATCACCGTGCAGCACAGGGCCGCCCGGTCGCGGCCGTAACGCTGATACACCCACTGGATCACCTCCTCGCGCCGTTCTGACTCGAAGTCGACGTCGATGTCAGGCGGCTCGCGGCGCTCCGCCGAGATGAAGCGCTCGAACAGCAGCCCACTCCGCACCGGGTCGATCGAGGTGATGCCGAGTACGTAGCAGACCGCGGAGTTGGCCGCCGATCCACGACCCTGGCACAGGATCTCCTTGGAACGCGCAAAGCGGACGATGCTGTTCACGGTGAGGAAGTACGACGCGTAGTCGAGTGCTGCGATCAGATCGAGCTCGTGCTGCAGCTGCTTGGCCACGTCCGCCGGCAGCCCGTCCGGGTAGCGCAACGGGATGCTGTCGCCGACCTGCTGTTCGAGCGCCTGCTGCGGCGTCTGCCCGGCGATGTCAGCTTCGTCCGGATACTGGTAGCGCAACTCCGACAGGCTGAAGCGGCAGCGATCGGCGATCTCGAGCGTGCGCATCAGCGCTTCGGGATAGGCACCGAACAGCCGGTGCATCTCGGCCGGTGCCTTGAGATGCCGATCGGCGAAGCGCTCGCGCCGGAAGCCGGCATCGTCGATCGTGCAGCTCTCACGGATGCAGGTCACCACGTCCTGCAGGATGCGACGGTCCGGGGCGTGGAACAGCACGTCCCCGGTGACCACCGTCGGCACCCGCGCCGCCTGCGCCAGGTCGCTCAGCTGGCGCAGGCGCACCGCATCACCCGGGCGACGGCGCAGGCTGAGTTGCAGATAGCAGCGACCGGCAAAGCCCTGCCGCAGACTGGCAAGTTCTAGCTCGAGCCGTGCATCCACCGCATCCGGTAGCAGGATCAGCAGCAGACCTTCGCCATGCGCCAGCAGGTCGGCCCAGCCGATATCGCAGCCGCCCTTGCCGGTGCGTCCCTTGCCGAGCGTCAGCAGCCGGCACAGCCGGGCGTAGGCGGCACGATCGGTTGGGTAGGCCAGCACGGGCAAACCGTCGCGCAGATCCAGCCGGCAGCCGACGATCAGCCGGATGCCGACCTCCTCGGCGCGGGCATGCGCGCGGGCGATGCCGGCCAGGGTGTTGTGGTCGGTGACGGCGATCGCCGGCAGCTCAAGGTCCTTGGCGGCGAGGAACAGCTCCTCGACATGGCTGGCGCCGCGCAGGAACGAGTAGTTGCTGGTGACCTGCAGCTCGACATAGTCGGACATGATCGCCAGCTCAGTCGCTGTTCGGATGCCGGTGGCCACTGGTTGAGGGCACCGCCGAGCTCGGCCGCTTCATCAGCACGTAGCCGCTCTTCTCCAGATGCTGCACCAGCCGCTCGGCGGTGACCCGGGCCATGACATCGTCAGCGGTGTGCACACGCTTCTTGCCGGCGAAGCGCAGCGCGAACGACAGCGTCTCCTCGAGCTCGCTGGTGCTGGCGGGACGCAAGGTGCGTTTGTCGTCGTCGGTCATGGCGGAACAGTCACTGTTAGAAAAACCCGTGCAGGAACCAGGCAAGTGCGCCGGTGCTGCTGTCGACACCATCACCCTGGCGGAACAGCCAGAACCGGCGTCCATCCTGGTTCTCGACGGTCCAATAATCGCGCACGGCGACGAGCTCGGTCGAGCGGCGCCACCACTCACCGGTGATGCGCTCCGGCCCGTCGGCGTGCAGTGTCAGTGGCGCCTGCATTCTCCTCAGATTGGGCGTTTGAATATTCCCCACTTTAGTGTGGCGGCTGGTTCCTGAGACTGGCTGCTGTGGGGCAGCGCCCGGCGGTAGGCCACCATTCCCTCGATGGTTCGAGGGAGAACGATGGTGGTCAGGCTTGGGGAGCTCGTCATGATCCTGGATCTGCATCGGCAAGGGTTGAGCGTGTCGGCCATCGCGCGTCGCGTCGGCACCGATCGAAAGACCGTGCGCAAATATATCGAGCGGGGTCTCGAGCCGCCGATCTACCAGGCGCGACAGCCACGACCCGCCAAGGTGGCTCCGTTCCATCCCTACCTGCGTGAGCGTGTCGCGGCCTATCCTGACCTGACCGGCAGCCGCCTCCATCGTGAGATCCGCGATCTTGGCTATGCCGGGGGCTACACGGCGGTAAAGGATTTCCTGCGCGGCGTCCGGCCGACCACACCAGCTGGTTTCGAGGTGCGCTTCGAGACGCCACCAGGTCGCCAGGCGCAGGTCGACTTCGCCCATTTTCGCACCGTGTTCACCGACGAGCCAAGTGTCGAGCGGGTCGTGTGGCTCTTCTCGCTCGTGCTGGGCCACAGCCGGATGCTGTGGGGACGGTTCGTGCCGCATCAGGATCTGCAGACCTTGCTGCGTTGCCATGCCGCGGCTTTCGAGGCGTTGCACGGTGCGCCGACCGAAATCCTCTACGACCGCATGCGCACAGTGTTCAGTCGTGAGGATCCCGAGGCTGGCCACATCGTCTACAACCGGACTGTCGTCGAGTTCGCCCGGCACTACGGCTACCTGCCCAAAGCCTGCCAGGCCTATCGGGCCAAAACCAAGGGTAAGGTGGAGCGGCCGTTCCGCTACATCCGCGAGGATTTCTTCCTCAGTCGCAGCTTTCGCAACCTTGGCGACCTCAACGACCAGTTCCGCCAGTGGCTTGATCGGGTTGCCAACGCCCGCATCCACGCCACCACGCAGCGCGTGGTCAGCGAGCATTTCGCCGAGGAGCGCCCACGCCTGCAGCCGCTTCCGGCCGGACCGTTCCAGGCCGTGCTGCGCCTGGAGCGGCGCATCACCCGCGACGGCATGGTCTCCGTCGACGGCAATCTCTACAGCGTGCCCGATACCACCCATCGCCGGCCGGTCGAGGTGCACAGCACCGCCAGCGAAGTGCGCATTCTCGAGGAGGGGCACGTCGTCGCTACCCATCCCGTGCTGGAGGGACGCGGCCAGCGCCGTATCATCGCCGGGCACCGGAGCGCACCACCTCCGCCCAACAGTCAGACACCTCGCAATGGTCCACTACCCGGCCGATCCGGTGACGTCGTCGCACTCCGACCCCTGGCGTTCTATGATGCCGTCGGCAAGCGGCTCGCCGCGGACGGAGCGGCCGCGTGAGACCGGCAGCTCAGCTCGAGGCGCCCATCGAGCGGATCCGGCATAATCTTGTCGGCCTGCGCATGCCGCGCGCCCTGGAGACACTCGATGACGTCATCCAGCAGCTCGAGCGCGGACAGATCAGTGCCATCGAGGCAATCGACATGCTGCTCGCCGAGGAGATCACCTTGCGCGAAAGCCGCCGGATCAAGGCGGCCCTGCAGATGGCCAGGCTGGCCACCATCAAGACCCTGACCGGCTTTGACTTCTCGTTTCAGCCCTCACTGGACCGTAACCGCATCATGGCCCTGGCCGGGCTCGATTTCATCAACCGCCACGAGGTGGTTCATTTCATCGGACAGTCCGGAACCGGCAAAAGTCATCTCGCCGCAGCTCTTGGTGTGGAGGCGATCCGTGCCGGTCGCAGTGTTTACTTCTCGCCCCTCGCTGACATCATCGAGAGCCTGACAAAAGCTGATCGGGAGGGACGTCTGCGCGAGCGCATTCGCTATCTTTGCCGGTCGCAGCTGCTCATTATCGATGAAATCGGGTACCTCACCGTCGGCGCCGCCGCCGGAAACTTATTCTTCCAACTGGTCAACGCCCGATATGAACGTGGCGCCATGATCCTAACCAGCAACCGCGGATTCTCCGAATGGGCTGAAGTCTTCGGCGATCCCGTCGTCGCCACAGCCCTTCTGGATCGCCTCCTGCACCACGCCGTCGTCGTGCATATCGAGGGCGCAAGCTATCGCCTACGTCAGCATGCTGACCTCTTTCCGGAAGCCCTGCGCCCGAAGCCAAATGCAGTGCCGGCTGCCAACACGCCTCGTCGACGCGGACGACCTCCCAAAAACCATGACGCCAATACCCAATAAACAGATGCCGTAACGAAGTAGGGAATTTTACTCCGCCACTTCTGCGGAGGGTTCAACCGCCGTTGACATGCAGGACGCGGTGACGCACCTTGCGCCAGGTGAAGGCCTTGGGCGGATGGTCCGGCAGCATCGCCAGCGTCTCGATCGGCTCCGGCTGGCCGAGCAGCCGGATCGGTCGCGGCCAGGGCGAAATCCGCCCGGCGGGGACGAGCGGCGTGTAGACCGACACCGCCTGCTGCGAGCGCTCCGGCACGTCGCTCTCCACCGACTGCATGCGATAGACCTTGCCCGGTCCGAGCCGGTTCACCAGCCGGTCGATCAGCTCGGACAGGTCCGCTTCCGGTGCGCCGTCCGGGGCCAGCCCGCCCGGGCGCTGGGCGTAGGACAGCGGCTCAACCAGCGGCAGCACCAGCCGCATCGCTTCGACACCCGGGCCGGGATCGACCTCCTCGATGCGCTCATCCAGCAGCCGGGCCAGATGGCGGATGTCGCGCGCCGGGCGGGCGGTGCCGATCCGAACCACCTGCAGCGATGCATCGGTGCGCTCGAATATCAGGTCCAGCTGCCGGGCACCCTGCCCACGCTGCTCCAACAGCGTGCAGGCTTCGGTGACCAGCACCAAGATCACCGTAACGAAGGCCTCCGGGGTCGAGAGCGGCTCGACGAAGGTGCGGCGGATCGAGATCGTGTCCGGCGGCAGCACAGGCTGGATCGGCTCGCGCACCCGGCCAGATGCCTGATCGAGCCGGGTCAGCAGCCCGTTGCCGAACCGACGCGCCAGCGGTGCGCGCGGTGTTGTTGCCAGCTGGCCGACACGCTCTAGCCCCAGCCGACGCAGCCCGCCTGCCGTGTCGGTGTCGATCCGCAGGGCCTCGATCGGCAGGTCGGCCAGGGCCTCCGCATGCAGCCCCATCCCGATGATGGTGGTGGGATCCGAACCAAAGCGGGCAATCGCATGCGCAGCTCCCGGCGTGTCGGCGATGGCCAACCGCGCCGTCAGTCCATGCCGCGCTAAGTGTTCGGACAACTGCGCCAGCATCGCATGTTCGCCGTCCTGCAGATGCGTGCATCCGGTGGCGTCGATCCAGACTCCATCAGGTTCGTCGGCGGCGGTCATCGGCGACAGCCGCAGGCACCAGGCCGCCAATCGTCGCAGGGCCTCGGCGTCCTCGTCCGGGGTGGCATCGACCACTGTAAGGCCGGGCACCATCGCCCGCGCATGCGCCAGTGGCATGCCGGCGTGCAGCAAGAGTCCACGGGCAGCGGAGCAGGCGGCAGCGATCACCATCCGGCGTCCGTCATGGCTACGGGTGACCAGCGGCACATCAGCCGGCACGTCGGCGCAGCGGTGCCGCCGCAGCCGGTCGGTTGGCCATGTGGGGAGCCAGAGCGAGATGACCCTGCGCATTGCAGCCTTCAACAATCCAGGATGCGGGTTCGGCGCCGCGACAGCGCAGCAGCTCGAGATGCCAGAGCGGCCGGCCGACACCGGCGCCCTCCGGTGCATGCGCCAGCGGCGGCGGCGACGGCACGCCGGTGATGCGCCAGCGCGTCGAGGCGGCTGAGGGGGCGATGAGTGCTGGGTCGTTGAAGCGACGACTGCGGCGCAGCACCAGCCCGAGCACGTCGGAGGCTTCGGCCGCCAACTGCAGGCGCCGTGAGGCGACCAGGTCCAGCTTGCCCTCGAGTTCACACACTACTCCCGCAAGATCGGGATGACGCAGCCCTTCCTCCATCGCCTGCAAGGCATTCTGCCGCGCCTGCACCAGCACGAGCCGGGCCGGATCGAGACCGGCCTGGGCTAGGCCGGCGGAAAACAGGTCGTGTTTGCCAAGGATCCACAGCACCGGGCCGGGCCGACGGGCCAGCAGGCCGGCGGCGAACAAGGCAGGAGCGGCACCCTGCTCGACTTCCGGGCCACCGCCAGCGAGTTCGTGGACCGCGCCGAGGGTCAGGCCACCGCCAGGCAGATGCCGGTCGATCGGCGCGACCCCGAGCGGCAGCACGGCCTCGTCACGCTGCCGGCCTGCCCCGCGCTCGAGGGAAGCGATCTGCGACCGGAGGTCGGCAACAGCAATTTTCTGCATGGTCTACCTCCTCCTGGTCAGCCGCCAGCGAGGAGAACGTATAGGGAACATTGGGGCGACAGGAAGACCCTTTCGACGTTGACCCTGCACTTATTCCGCGAAGTCTAGATGGATGAAGCGGTTAGGTTGTGTTGCGGAACCGGTCTGAGAGAAGGGTCGGTTAAGTTCTGGACGGCAGCATCATCTTCTTCGCGTTCAGTTCTCACGCCTTTGTTTCCAATGCCTTAGCAGGCTCATGCGAAACTATGCGAAAGTCAGGTTGCGAAAACGCCGCCGTCATCCGTTCCAGCGCCTCGTGGCGACGGTGCCCGCCAGCGATCGGATGGGCGTACACCTGCAGCGTCATGTCGAATTTTGCGTGGCCGAGCAGCGACGCGACATCGGTCACCGGCAGTCCGCCATCGATCATCATGCTCGCGGCGAAATGGCGCAGCGCATGGAAGTGCAGCCAAGGTTCGCCGGCCTTGGGCGCAAGCCCAGCGCGGACCAGTAGCGGCTTCCAGTGGGTGCCGTGAAACCCGTTCGCCGCGATCTGTTTGCCGCTTGGGGTGCGAAACACCAGGCCGCGATCGTTGGCGACATAGTGCCGCTGCCAATCGACGAAGAGGTTGGCGACCGCCTGCGGCAGCGGCACGTCGCGCAGCCCGGCTCGAGTCTTCGGGTCCTTGAGCTCGTCCCAGGCGGTCAGGTTATGCCGGACGTGCAGGACCCGAGCCGCGACGTCGACGTCCTCCCAGCGCAGCCCCATGATCTCGCCGTAGCGCAAGCCGCAGAACGCGGCGAGCTGGATCACGACCCGCAGCATCGCGATGTTCCGCTTGTGCGCGTTGGTGAAGCCCAGCGCCGCGGTCTCGATCAGCGTCCGCACGTCCTCAATGGCGAACTGGCGGACGGGGTCGACCCGCACGCCACGCCAATCCTTCATCGCCTCCTGCACCGCGTTTCCGGACACGTACTGACGGCGGATCGCGAAATCGAACAGGACCTTGAAGAAGTGCATCACGCGCTTCACCGTCGAAGGCGCCAGCTTCTTCTCCGCACCGAGCGCCCGGGCCCAACGATCGACCTCTGTCCATTTCAAGTGGGAAATGGCCCGTGTTCCGAACGAAGGCAGGATATGGTTCCGGACCATGGACGTGGTCCCGCGCAGGTGGCTTTCCCCCATCCGGCGGCGGTCCCGGCGTCTCGCTTCTGCCGCCCCTAAGAACTCCTCGGCGACCTGCAGGACCGTGATCGTGCCGCGCGCCGTGATGCGCCGCCCTTCGCGGATCCCGGTTTGGATGTGAAACGCAAAGTCGTCCGCCTCACGCTTGCGATCGAACGATTTCGACCTCTGCGCCCCTGTTTCGTCGAAGTAGCGGACCTCGAAGGCGGCTTTCTTGGTCCCCGCCTTGTTCGTCCAGGTCCGTTTGTGTGTGCTGGCCATCCGCTACGCCGCCCGCGCCTTGCGCTGGACCAGCGCAGCCAGCGCCGTCAGGCCCTTCGCAGTCACCAGCACCTGGCGCCGCACCGTCTCGCGCTCCTCCTTGGTGGTGATCGTCACCCGATGGTCGAGGTGCCCGCTGGTCACCTTGTCCTGGTAGCCGAGCCAGGTCTGGCCGTGCGCCCGCTTGAACAGCCATCCATGCCTTTGCATCAGTGCAAAGATCGCCTCCTGGCCCATCCCCAGGATCTTCCCGGCGTCGGTAACGCTCATCGCGCCAGCTGCGCCCGCGATCCGTTCCAGTGCCTCGACCTTCGGCGCCATCTCCGCAATCTGTGCGTCCGATCGATTGATCGTCTCCTGCGCGACCAGCACCGCCCGGGCCAGGATTTGTTCCCGCGTCTCCTCCGGTCGCGCGACCATGTAGCCGCCGGTGCGCCGGATCGCCGGAATGACCTCGCTGGTGATCCAGCGCTTGAACACCTTCGCCTCCGGCTTCCGGCTGGTCAGCACCAGCGAGTACAGGCCAGACTCGTTGATGATGGTCATTTCCTGGTCGCCGCCGGGGGTGTCGCTACTGACGACACCCTTCTCATCGTCATCCAACCTGGTTGCCGCGTGCCGGCTGTTGGCGATCTCCAGCACCCGGCAGACATCGGCGAGGACGAACCACGGGGCGCCGCCGCGCGTGACCGCCCGGACCGGCCTGTCGCCGAACGAGAACGGCATCAGACCGCCGGCGGCTGGCTCGGCCTGACCCGTCGAAACGACGGCCAAGCTCATTCCGAGCGGCAATGGCGCCGGGGGATCCTCGGGGGCCTGCGCGAGGATGCGCAGGTGCTCCCCTTGCTGAGGGGTATCAAGACTGGTGATACCCTCCGGCGTGGCGGTGGCCGTGGTGATGATCGTCAGGCCGGCTGGCTCACCGAGGCTGACGATCTGCCGCGCCGCCGGCTGCACCTGGTCGAGCAACCAACGCCGGTTGCGATGCCCTGTCAGGCTCTCGGCGCGGAGCGCAAGGGCGATCATCCCCTGCTCCGTCACAGCTGGCACCGGTCCGACCT
Source organism: Lichenicola cladoniae (assembly GCF_013201075.1). NCBI lineage: Bacteria > Pseudomonadati > Pseudomonadota > Alphaproteobacteria > Acetobacterales > Acetobacteraceae > Lichenicola > Lichenicola cladoniae. Next base: position 184,907 of record NZ_CP053709.1, read on the forward strand.
CACCGGTGCCGCGAATCATGGTCCGCGCCTCGGGGGCGAGATGAACCGCGGCGCTGGCCGCCGGGCCCAGGTCGAGGGCATCGCACAGGTCGGGAAGCAGGTACCACGGCTGGCCGCCGATGACGGTGACGCGGACGGTCGTTCCTTCGGACGTGAAGGCGGATAGGTCGGTCATATCGATCTCCGCAGAAGGCGGGCATTGATGGGGTGCGTAGGTGGTGGCGGCCTGGACGCGCCCGGCTCGAGTACGGCGGTCAGGCTTCGGGCCGGGCGGGAGCGGAGCCGGTGGCGGGACTGGCTCCCCCGCCTCTCGCGCCGCCAGCCATGCATCTAGAGCGCTAGGCCTCGCGCAGACCGACCGGCCCATATTGAAGGTTGGCAGTCCGGCATGTTCGCGCAGGTGGTTTACCTGCCGAGGCTTCAAGCCGAGACGCACGGCGATCGCTGGCGTGCCGAGGAGGATCCCCGATGCGTTGCCGCTTATGACGGCACACTTTCGCAGCGGGCCCGAAACGCTGCCGCTCCGAGCAGATCCTCGAGCAGCGACCAGGCCAAGAGCTCGTGCGGTTCAAACCTGTCCGTATCCACGACCCCGTCCGACACATGGACGACCTTCATTTCGTGGTGGACGAGCCAGGCCTTCGCGATCATGGCTTCACGGCTATGCGCCCGCAGCTCGACGGCGCGATCAGCCATTTCAGACAACCGATCATCAATCGGCACCATTGCGTCACTGACCGTGTCCAGCTCGGTCTTTATTGCGGGATCGTTGTAATCACCGCCCGTCGGGATTGCCCACCATCGCGCCTCGAGTGGCTTCCGCTTCTCGATGAGAGCGACGGCCTCGCGCCCGATCGCGATCAGCTCAGCGTCGGCGCCACGGTCAGCGCTGGCGGGTGCCGTCAGGACGACGGTCGCAACTCCGACCAAGGCCGATATCGCCCCGCCCTTGAGGAGCTCTCGGCGACTGGCGGCCATCACACCGACACCCCGAGTAGATCACATAGCAGCGGCCAGATCCGGTATTCGTCGAGCTCGTGTGAAGAGTCATCCAGACCACGAAGTTCAAACCATGACGCCAGGACGCGAGCTCGGGCTTGGTGCCCCGTCATCGTTGTGACGATGTGCTCGTTCATCTCGTCCAAGATAGCTGCTTGCTCGATGACGAGGTTGTCGAGCTCGTCTACTGTATCCGGCCGCCCAGCGTTGATCTCATCGACCTGCACCTGGAGCGCCATGAACTTGTCGGCGAGGGCAAGTGGGGCGGCATCGGGGGAGATTGTTGCCGCCGTGGGCGTTATCCCCACGGTTGCGTGCTGATCAGGCTTGGCGATCGCCGCAGCGGCAATGCCAGCGAGAATGGTAAATCCCGCGGCGCCGAGAAGGTCGCGGCGTTTCGTCGTCTTCGGTAGGATGTTCGTAGCCTCTTGCATGGTCTCGATCACCTTGCTCGGGGTCAGGCACGAGAAGCGGTTGCAACGCTTCCCGTGCCGACCTCGCCCGGCCGTTTGGCGCGGACTATCCTAGGAAGCGCCCTGGCTCGTTGATGTTCACGTCATCATGCGATAACGTAGTGCCAACGTAAGAAGCTCAACCGGGTGCTGTCAAGGTGATCGTATGATAACGGGGACACAACTTAGGATGGCCCGGGCTGCGCTGAAGCTTGGAGTTCGCGAGCTGGCATCTGCCGCGAAGGTATCTCCAGCGACTGTCACGAGGATCGAAGGCGACAATCCTGCCAACGCAGCCACCCTCGCTGCGCTGCGCGCTACGCTGGAGGCCGCTGGTGTAGAGTTCACCAATGGTGACGCTCCTGGAGTCAGGCTGAAGACCGCAACTGGTTCAGACGCCTGACATGCCGGTCAATTCGGATCTAGCAATTCGCAAGACCGTCTCGCTCCCTGCGAGCCTTTGGCGCGAAATCGAAGATTATCAGTTCGCTAATCGGATCAACCGAGACACGAAGGCGATCCGCCGCCTCATCGAGCTGGGCCTAGAAGCTGCGAAAGGTAAGGCCACGTCAGGTGGATGAGCCACCGCGAAAGCAGCCGCCGCCGCCGATACCAAAGCTCCGGATGGCCCGGTCAGTGGGATTAGGTATGCGGGGAGGGCTTGATCGGCTTGCAGCTGCTCAAGCCGCTCAAACGGCGTCCCTCAAAGCTCAGGGCGCGGCAGCCGCAGAACAGGATCGGCTTACCGCTGCACTGATCGCCGTGCGAAAGCGCGAAAAGCGCCTTGCCGGCAAATCTGTCCCGTCGGTCGAAGTTCCGGCCCCTCGGCCTGATCTTGTCGTTGGGGACAAGCCCGAAAAGTATGAGCTGCCGGTCGTCATCCGGTTTGCCGTCCAAGTTATCACAGGCACTCTCGCCTTTGGGCTTGTAGCAGGGGCTGCTCTGCTCCTAAGTCAGTTCGTCGACTTCATCGAGACGCGGCATGTCTCCCCCTACGTGGTCACCGGACTGCGCGGGGTGGAACTGTTGATCTTTGGGGCCGATATGCTGGTGATGACGATCTTCGTTGTCGTCGAGGCGCTCGACCTGTCACGCTCACTGCTTGTTAAGGCCTGGAAGACAATGTTTCGGCGATCAACGGGCTGAGGAGACACACATATGCTCACCAACACCAGGATGAGCCGCCGCTACAGGCTGGCGAGCGCTGTTCTCGATGAGGCGAAGACTGGTCTTTCCGTGTTCCTTGCTCCGGTCGTTGCCGTCGGTAAGGTGATCGCCGGATCCCTGTCCCACTCCAGGTCTCTCCGGCGTCCGGAGGCGACCGCCACGGTCCTGAGACCACTCGACAACAAGAAGGTGCCTGCCAAGCGGCCTCACGCAAAGCATGTCCCAAACCCGTATTTGCACCGTTCGAAGGGCACTTTCCCGCGTGCACCTGCCCCGGCTGCTCGCGCTATGGAACACGCCGACTCCAATTAAGGCAGCGACCACGATCAGCACGCGGCAAAGCGTGGCGCAGATAGCCCAGATTCCGAAAGCGTTGCTGGCGACGGCGGTCCTCCCCATACTCCAGGGATGGAGCTGCTGATCGCCCGCGTGGACGGCCTGGAGAAGCGGATCGACAAGGTCGATGCCCGCCTGGACAAGATCGACGACCGGTTGCAGCGCGTCGAGACCACGCTGGCGAACATCAGCGGCAAGATCGACACCCTGACGAACTCGGTCATCGGCAAGCTTCCGTCCTGGTGGCAGATGCCCGCCGTTATGGCCGGGATGATCAGCCTTTTCGCGGCCCTATTCGCCGTAGTGAAATACTTCCACCTCGCCAGCTAGGACTGTCGATCACCGGTCCAGAGAGGCAAACCGCCCCTATCTCTACCTCACCCGCCCCTAGGAATTTGTTCCTACTACGCTTTTGTGGCGTAAACCGACAACTGCCGCGGCCTGATGATCCGAACTGGAGCAACCGCCTCGAATGCCTCGGCCCATCCATCGATGGCCGCCGGCCGGCAGCGGATGATCAGCACCCGTTCTAGATCGGCCACGCTATCGACGACGTAATTCTAGAGTGTTCGCTCGCACTATGGGTCGATCACGACCAGCTTGGGAAGGGAAAGCTTCAGCTGCCGGATGCAGGCGCACGACCCGACTGGGACCGGCAGTGGAACTGCTGATCTTCGCGGCCGATATCCTGGTGATGACAATCTTCGTGGTAGTAGAGGCCGCGAGCCTGTTGCGGTTGCTCGTTGACGACGGGCGGATGGCCATCCGGCCAAGACGGGACAGGTAAGAGATGCCGAACTCGATCAACCGGAAGCGCCATAACTCCGCCGCAGCCGCCATCGCCAGCATCACTGCTGCCGAGGCCCGGATCGGGCTTGCCGTCTTCTTTGCACCCGTTGTGGCGGTCGGACGGGCGATTGCCGGCTCGCTGGCCGATCCGCGACGCGCTATGCCTGATGGGCCCAGACGATTGCGCCCAACGATCTCGGGTAAAGCCGAGCAACAGGCTTTCATGGTGCATTTGGCCGGAGAGATCGCGGCCCGACGGACGGGGAGGATGATCTTCCATGGCCCAGTGCGACCAGCGCCTGCACGTGTTGCGCGCGAGGAGCATGATGCAGCCGTTCATGAGTCCGCTCACCAGTAGGCAAAGGCCCCGCCACCCCGTTGGCCCCTTTTCAAGCCGACCTGAGGGGTGCGGAAAATGGTCACTCCTTCGCATCAACCGACTAGATGGATCGCCTCATGCTCGCAACGTTAGAAATTCAGACTGTAAGACTAGCCTACGGCTACAGCGACACGCCGTATCACTTTACCTTAGTGCTTCCTTTACCAAACCAGCACGTAATGCCTGAAAATAGGCAGCCGGGCTATATTTATGTTGAAGACTATATGCCTACAGATGAAGCGCATCATCTTGCCTTGGGGAAGTTCCTTGGTGCGTGGAGCAATCTAGAAGACGTAGTGGATGGGATGTTCATGCAGATTTCCGAGTGCGATCAGATTACTGGTCAAACCATTATTGACACAATGGGTTCAGCCCAACGTCTGCGTGAGGCCATATCTTCACTTGCAAAGAAAAACTTTCTCCCAGCGTGTGCACGAGAATCGACGCTTTACTGGAACGTTTAAAAGCAGTGACGTCGCGCAGGAACGTCCTTGTCCACGGACATTGGGTCTTGGAGGTTGCCTATTGGTTCAGTAAGGGCGCCGTCCAGGTTAAGGCTAGTCTGCAACGAGAAACCAACCCACCGGATATCCACATTGCGAAGGGCCTTGGCAACCTTCGCAACCAGAAAGACAGGATCAAGTATTGTTATAATGTCAAAAGAATCAATGCCGTTGCGACCGAGTCGCGTCTGCTAGCTTCCGACCTGGCAACATTTCTACGATACGTTCTACAGCCGATTTTACCTCGGCGTGATGCACCCGAGGAGGCATTTAATCTCCCGCAAGATTAGATGGTAAGCTCCGATCACGCTCGGGCCAAAGAAGGCAGCCCGAAAAAGTAGCTGAACGTGTTCTAGCAGCAATACTGCGGCACACCTCTACCAATCTGCATTGAGCCTGCCTGCGTTGACGGCTCCGCCAACCCTGCACTGCAGCCAGCCATCCGTCAGATTGGCGTCAAACCTTTTTTAGCCGCATCGGCATCGTGCGGGGTGATGATCCGGACGAGCGGGATCTCGTCGCCAGCGACGGCCGTGCCTGCGGACGGGGAAGCAGAGATTTCTGTCATGGTTGTTCTTCCTAGTCATGAAAAAGGCCGCTCAAGGCGGCCAGGACGTTCGGCGGGGTGGTGAAAGGCCTGCAGGGCTAGGTCGTGATCCCGGGAAGCGGCGACAGCGCCACCGGCACGAGGGCGCCGTTCAGCACGCTCAGGCTGGTGCTGATCGTGCCGGGCAGGATCAGGGGCGCGGTCACGATCGCTCTCGGAATGACGCCACCCGGTCCGGGCGTGTCCGCCCATGGCGCATGGGCCTCATCGAGCGCGTCGTGCACCGTCCCGGCGATAAGCCCGGCGGCGATGCTTCCGGAGTAGGCCGACCCATCAGGGAAGCCGGCGAACGCGGGCAGGTTCAGAGTGATCGCACCGACGTCCAGGGTGTCGCCCGGTCCGACCGTCGGCTGGACCCGCGAACCATTGCCGTACGGGAGGACCATGAGCATTTGCCCTCCCGTCGCCCTGGACCAGATGGCGCGCCCAGTTGTCGGCCCGATCGCGGCCGAGCCGAAGGAGTAGGACGAGGCCAGCTTGCTGATGCGTATCCGCCCGGCGAGTGACGTCTTGCTGAAATAAGCCGATTCCGATTTCCTTAGCCTCATGGTGAATACAGCAGATGAAGCTGCCACAGTGGCAGCCACTCAGGCAGCTTCGATGCAGCGGATCGAGATCGTCAGCGACCGGCGTCGTGCCCATGATCCAGCGTTTCGCGCGCTTGTGGTTGCGAGCTCCTACGTACCCGGCACCCGGATTCGAGAGCTCGCCGCCAGACACGGGATCTGCACAAGCCTTGTCTACCGGTGGCGCCGCGAGCGGGCAGGAGCCGCGGTGGTAAAGACTGGATCCGCGTTGCGACTTGTTCCGGTTCACCTCGTTGACGAGCCGCGTGCTGCCGAGAAACAGGCTGACCAATCGCGTCCGGTGCCACCGCCTACACCGAAAGCGTCGACAAAGCCTGCGTTGATCGAGATCGAGTTTCCGGGCGGCGTCTGTGTGCGGGTCGATGAGACGGTCAACCAGGCGGCCCTGCGGCGTATCGTGGCCGTTCTGCGCGGATGATCCCGGTTCCGTCCGGTGTCCGGGTCTGGCTGGCGGCCGGGGCCAGTGACATGCGCCGCGGCATGAACGGCCTGGCCCTGCAGGTGCAGCAGGCGCTCGAGCGTGATCCCCATGTTGGCGATCTCTACGTGTTCAGGGGACGCCGCGGTGATCTGGTGAAGATCCTGTGGCACGACGGGCTCGGCATGTCGCTGTATGCCAAGCGCCTGGAGCGCGGCCGGTTCGTGTGGCCGCAGGCGGCTGATGGCGTGGTGTCGCTGACACCGGCGATGCTCTCGATGCTGCTGGAAGGGATCGACTGGCGGCATCCACAGCGGACCTGGCGGCCCGAGGCCGCAGGCTGACGGCGAGGCAATCAGTACACAAGCCAGCCGGGATGTGGTTGAATCGCTGGCGTGACACCCGACGCCGACATCCTGCCTGACGATATCGACATGCTGCGGGCGGCACTCGTTGCTGAGCGCGCGGCCCGGTTGTCAGCCGAGACGCGGGCAACCGGTGCGGAGGCGATGATCGCGCACCTCAAGCTGCTGATCGCAAAGCTGCAGCGCGACCGGTTCGGCCCAACGTCGGAGCGCAGTCGCAGGCTGCTCGACCAGTTGGAGCTGCAGCTCGAGGAGCTGGAGGCGAATGCTGCCGAGGCTGACGTCGAGCCAGCAGCACCTGGGGATCCGCGTCCGGGTTCGAGCCGGGCAAAGCCGGTGCGCGGGCCGCTGCCAGCCCATCTGCCGCGCGAGCGCGTCGTCGTTCCAGGCCCGACCGCTTGTCCCAACTGCCACGGCCGGCTGGTCAAGCTCGGTGAGACGATCAGTATCCATCCGGCGGGAGCCGCGGCTGAGTTTACATGTTCCTATTTGCTGGGATCGTGTGATGTTTTCAGGATCCTAGTTCTAGCGGCATTGCGCCGACTGGCGATGCGGCCAAGGGCTATCCTAAGGGAGAATTCGTCGATCTTCTTGGGGTTCCAGCCCTCCAGATATTCGGCGACCCTGGCATGATCGGGGTGCTCGGGGTCGGCGAGGGCGTCGAGCAAGTGGTAGTAGCCGGGGATGCCGCCGCAGTCGTCGGGTGGGCAGTCCCATTCGCCGCCAACGTAGTGGGGGTAGGAGACGTCGTGCAGGCCGTGGCGGATTTTGGTGACGGTGATGCAGTGTTGCCAGCTGTCGCCAATGTCGTAGAGGTAGTCGATGTTGGTTTTGCGGGGTTTCAGAACGTCGCGTAAGCGGACCTTGATCGCCTCGGTGCGGGGTGCGGAACCCCAGTCCTCATCCATCGGCAGCCCATAGATCTTCTTGTCGATCGTGAACTCCCACAGGTGCTGGTCGAGCCAGCCCATGGTGATCTGGACGATGTCGTGCAGCACCTTGAGCGTGATGGAGGTCGGCACCTCCACCTCGCGCCAGATCAGCGGGTCGGTGTCCAACAGTTCGATCCGGACCGTGCAGATCTGGTTGACGCTGTCTGCAGCAGAGGTGTCGTTGGCAGGGACTTTGCTCGGGCTCATGCGGCCAGTTTGACAGCCTGCTCCATTCAGTTCCAGGGCAGCAACCCGTCGAGCCGCGATGCGGGTTAGGCGGCCTGATCGACGGCGCTGGATTTGGCTGCGGCCCAGTTCCAAGGCAGCAAATCATCGAGGCGCTGCGCCGGATGTTCCGCGATGCGGGCCAGCACGTCAGCCAGCCAAACCTGCGGGTCGATGTCGTTCATCTTGGCCGTGACGATCAGTGGTTTACCAGCCTTAGGGGAGGCTTGCCCCAATTGCGGCAGCGGCGCAAACAGGTTGCGAGTTCAACGCGGTGGCGAGACGAGGCGAATGGCGATCGAGCAGCTGGTGCAGGATGTCGATACGGCCGATGCCGCGTCAGCCGCCACAGCCGCTACCAATCCCGGCCCGCCGAATGCTGCGCCGTCAGTTCTGCGCGCACCACACAGCGCGGTGACGCTGTCGATTTCCTTTAACGACTGCACTTCCGTCTTAGCAAATGCACTGGCCCCGCTGAGAGCGGTCGTCTCCCTCAGCGATAGCTGCTCATGATAAGCCTTGTTGCGGATGAACCGACAAGGCTCCGTGGCAGATCCCGAGATTTCGTTTGATGTTCGGAGGCTCGCAGAAGCCTTCGTGTTCGTCAGTCCCAAGCCGGTGACCTGGGACACGCACCGCCGGCTACTCCCGGACCATCTCGATCCGATAACCGTCCTGGTCGCCCTCCGGGAGCATTGTGCTGCCCGGGGGGTCAATCTCGTCGAGGATGGTGGTGGGTGGGTATTCCGGACCGCTCCAGACCTGGCGGAGAAGCTGCGCGAGGCTCTGAGGGAAACCCGGCGTCTCCCGCGGGTGGCCATGGAGTGCCTGGTGATCATCGCCTACAACAGCCGATTACCCGCGCCGAGATCGAGGAGGTCCGGGGCGTTGCTTTGGCGCAGAGCAACATCACCATGCTGGATCGTGGACAGGTGGTGACGCAGGGCAGGGCGGACACGCTCGGCGAGACGGTGTTGCGAGGACACGTCACAATCTAGACCCAGGGTTGCAGATAACCGGATCGTAATCTATCGCTTATTGAAGAATCGGAATTTACGAACCCTGTTCGACTCTCGTATCTCGGCCAGCTACAAAGGAGGTCCGTCCGCTTCTGACCAATCGCCACGCAGCCATAATCCAGGGGCGTCGGACGTGGCTGCGTCAACAATCTCGACGCCGACGGATGCGTTGCCGATGCCAACATCCTGCGTGCTCGATGTCACGCCGAGGATTCAGGATCTCTTGGCCTCGTCGGCATATATGGCGGCGCGGGCGTTTCCGCGGCCATACCGTGGGCGCCTTGGCAACGCTCGGCATCCAGGCTTCGATGTATCCCGACGCATGGTCTGCCTGGAGTTCCGACCCAGGCCGGCCGCCCGGAGACCGGAACCCGGCTGAACCACCGGTGCCACGCCAGCTCATCGCGTAGCCTCGACAGGATCGCCTCATGCCTTATGACCACCTTATCCGCTTGGAAACCTTGCTGCCGGCGTTCTTCACCGGTGCGGTGGCGCAGGGGCTCGATGCAGCCGCCCCGTGTGCTGCGCAGCTCAGCGAGCGGCCGGCGAAGTTCTTCGGTCTCTGGCCGCAAAAAGGTGCGATCCAGGTCGGTGCCGATGCCGATCTTGCGGTTCTTACGCCCGGAGTTTTCCGCTGGGACAGCGCGCAGGCGCACGACGCGCTGAACTGGAGCCCGTACGATGGGCGCCAGTTCTCGGCGCGTGTCAGACGCACCTATCTGGGCGGCCAGCTCGCTTGGGATGGCGCGGACATTCAGGCCCATGCCGGTCAGGGCCGTTACGTCCGACGCGGCACATCCGCCTGGTTTCGTTAACGATGACGAATGCGGCGAGAGTTTTTTCTAAAATAATCATGCTATGCCCGGAGGCATTTATCTGATGGATCTCGGATTGACCGGAAAGCGTGCCCTGGTTCTGGGCGCCAGCCGCGGCCTCGGCGCCGCCAGCGCATTGGCCCTCGCACGTGAAGGCGTGCACGTGATTGCGGCCTCGCGTCACCCGAAGCCGCTCGAGCCGGAAGCGGGCGTGGACATCTCGACGCTCGTGCTCGACCTCTCCGACCCGGCATCGATCGGCGCGATGATCGACGCCGTCCTGGCCCAGGGCGGCGTCGATATCCTGGTCAACAATACCGGCGGCCCGGCACCGGGGCCGGTCGAGGGACAGCCTGCCGACGCCTGGAGCAACAGCTTCGCCATGCTGGCGGCGTCCTTGTTCCGGATCACCGAGGCGATGCTGCCGACGATGCTGGCGCGCAACTGGGGACGGGTGATCACCATAGGCTCGTCGGGCGTCGAGCAGCCGATTGCCGGCCTTGCGCTTTCCAATGCGGTGCGTGGTTCGATCGCCGGCTGGTCCAAGACACTGGCCAGCGAGGTCGCGGGGCGTGGCGTGACCGTCAACATGGTGCTGCCGGGCCGGATCGCCACCGATCGGGTGCGTGAGCTCGACGGGGCACGCGCCGCGCGCACGGGGCTGCCGATCGAGCAGGTGCAGCAGGCATCGCGACAGGAAATCCCCGCCGGCCGCTATGGCCGTCCCGAAGAGTTCGGTGCGGCGGTTGCATTTCTTGCCGGTGTTCCCGCGTCGTACATCACCGGCTCGATGATCCGCGTCGATGGCGGAGCAATACGATCAATCTAATCATGCCGTTCGACTTCGATACCTCGATCGACCGGCTCGGAAATCGCGTCGTCGCCCGGGTAGGCGGACTGGCAAGCGTATCCGGGTCCGGCTAGACGTTCGGAGTGCCGTTCAAGCACAACGGGTCCCGACGCCACTGTATCACAAGGGTCCGTTGCCGGATGACCACTTGTTGGTCTACGAGGCGGCCTCGCGGCGGCGTGGTGACCTGCCGTTCTGGCTGGACGAAGCTACATCGTCGCGATGGACCGCCGCGCCGAACAACGCGAGGCGGTTAGCCGTTTTACTCGGATGTGGCGATCGAACTAGTGCTAACGCTGCGGCTCGTTTTTTATCCGGCGCTGCGTCTGGGCCGGCGTGAAAAAGTCGCCGATGACGATTTCACGCATGACTGGTTTCATTCGACCCGAGCGAAGCTGATGTGCTGGTTTGGCGCATATATGAACACCCTCACCATTCGCATACCATCGGTATGCCATCGAAAAACCAAAGTGCGACGAAGGTTTGCCGCCGGCATTCGTCCCGGATCGCGAACGCATCGGCTTGGCGCCCCGCCTGGGCAACCGCGCCGGGACGGCCGGGCCTAGGCGTTTGCCTGACGGAAGCCGGCGTCCAGGACGCAGTTCGGCAGCTGACGGCTTGGCGCCGCGTTCCTGTTTAACTAAGCAACCACCGTTCCGGCGCCAGATCGACGGGTGTTGCGTTCAGCCAAGGCGCTGATATCCGCGACCAATCACCCTGGTCCGCCCGGTGCGGAATACGAAAGTCGATCCTTCGGCCGGCAGGGCCGGTGGCTCACCATTTCGATAATTGATATCTCACACCGTATGCCATACGAATATTGATTAAGCGGGAACGGCGGTAAGACCGGTTCAGTTTCCGCGCGGGGGGCGAATGCTAAGGCACCAGAAGGTTGGTCGGCGCCAGACGGCGCAGGACCGCGAGCCGTCCTTGACGGAACAGGCCTACGCCATCTTGCGTAAGGAGATCATTACCTGCGAGCTCCCTCCAGGAGCGGAAGTGTCCGAGCTGGAGCTCGCGGACCGATTCGGGATGAGCAAGACGCCGGTCCGCGAGGCCCTGGGGCGCCTCGATCTGGAAGGTTTCGTCGACACCTTTCCACGACGAGGCTACCGGATCACGCCGGTGACGATCAGCGACATCAACAATCTGTTCGCGATCCGCGCATTGCTGGAGCCGGCGGCTGCGGCGCTGGCCGCCCAGGCGATGTCGCCCGGTGCGCTGGATGCCTTGGATAAGGTGGCAGGCGCGTCCTACACGGTCGGGAAGAGCCGAACGCTGGATCATTTCGTCCAGTCGAACCGACTGTTCCATTCCGCCATCGCCGAAGGCTCGGGCAACCGGCGCCTGCAGTCGCTCATCATGGCGCATCTGGAGGAAAGCGAGCGCTTCTTCTATATCGGCGCCCGTACGCGAGACGTGAACGTGGAAACCAATCGCGACCACAGCACCATCGTCACCGTTCTGCGCCATCGCGACGCCAAGGAAGCGGCGTCGATCATGGCCGAACATATCGAGACGACACGGATCGGGCTGACGCAGTCGATCCTCCGTTCGCCGTCCATCAGCGTGGGGATCGGTGTCTGACCGGGCGGCGTTGCCACGGATGTGGACAGGACGTCGCCGCTCTTCACGGCGACCGGTAGAGCGTCTCGTTAGCATTGACAGGCACTGCTCCGGCCTGTCCCTTACCGCCCCGCATCGGTGATTGATGCGGGGGTGCCGCCAAACCGCCTGTTGCAGGAAAGGCGGCGTCCTTACGGATATCCGGCGCCACTGATGGCGCCCTTGCCGGCGTTCAGAACGCGATGTTGGCGGCCAGGTAGTAGAAGCCGCCGTTGATCCCGATCTGTTCGATGCCTTTGTCCGAGCGATCGACGCCCAGATAGGACGTGTTGTACGGGATGCGGCTCGGATACGCGTTGAACAGGTTGTTCGCCCCGAGCGTCAGGTGCAGATGCGGAGTCACCTGATAGCCGACCGAGAGATCGGTTTCGAAGCGCGGCTGATCCACGAACTCATCGAACACGGAGTTCGAGTAGGCATTGGCGCCGCTGACATAGGTGAGCTGGGACGTTGCGCTACCGTAGCGGATTTCGTGCAAGGCGATGTCCCAGCGGTTCTTTGTCCAGTGGCCGCCGACGATGAGCTTGTTGCGGGGAAAATACGTCGACAGATAGGCGACGTCCTGTGCGTTCAGCAGCGCGTTGCCGTTCTGGTCTTTGGCGATGTTCTTGACGTAGGTGTAGTTGGCGTTGAACGACGCGTCCCAGGCAATGCGGCCATAGCGACCGAGGGACGTGATGTAGGTTGCGGCAATGTCGATGCCCGAGGTGTAGGTGCTGGCCGCGTTCGCGAAATATTGTGCCGAAACGGAGTCCGGCACGACGGTGCTGGCCAGGGCGATGCCCTGTGATTCGAGCGCGTTGATTGCCGACTGGCCATTGTAAACGCCGCCGAGGGTGATCCGGTCGCGGATGTTGATGCGATACCCGTCGATCGTGATCTGCAGGCGGTCGATCGGGTTCAGGACCAGGCCGGCGCTGAAGTTGGTGGAGCGCTCCGGCTTGAGCGCCCGGGCACCCAGGCTGCGCGCGGCGGCGGAGTCGACGGCAAGGATTCCGCTCGCGCCGGTCGGCGTGGTTTCCAGGCTGGTGAAGTGCTCTTCCGCCAGGGTCGGCGCGCGAAAGCCGTTGCTGACCGTGCCGCGCACGGCAACAAACCGGTTGAAGTCGTATCGGGTGGAGACCTTGCCGGTCTCGGTGTTGCCCGCGTCGGTGTAGTGCTCGAACCGACCGGCGAGATCGATCTGCCAATGCGGCAGGATGTGGGTCGAGACATCGATGTAGCCGGCGGTGACGTCGCGGCCGGAAGAGCTTCTGCTGATCGGAGACAATCCGTCCTGGCCCTGCGGACCGGAGCCGTAATAGGAAGCCGGCTCGCCCGGGCGCACGTCGTAGGTGTCGTAGCGATATTGGGCGCCGATCGAGAAGTTCAGCGGTGACGCAAGCAGCGGCAAGTCGAAGGCGCGTTGCAGGCCAAGATCGGTGGTCCAGTCCGTGTTGGCGTAGCTCATCTGGCTGAAACGCGTGGGTGTGGCGCCGGTGGCGGCATACAAGGACGTGTTGACGCTGTTGAAAAGCGAGAAGTCGGTGTTGTCGCCGCCATAGGTCGTGCTGAGATCGAGCGTCCAGCCACCGAGATTGTAGTCCTTGATTCCGGCCGTGACGCTGTAGTCGTTCTCGTCAATCGCGCTGACGGGGTCGAAGCCCGCCGGAAAGACCTGCGGCAGCAACGAGGGCACCCGGTAATACTGCCAGGATTCGCCGTTGCGGTGGCCGTAGGTGGCGAACGAGTACAGTGAGATGTTGCTGGAAAGGTCGTAGCCCGCGTTGTACGAGACCGTTTCCCGGGTTTCCTGGGGAGACCCGAAGAACTGGTCCACCGGCTGTCCGAGCCGGTTATCCGGGCCGCCGCGGTTGGTGTTGTCCTGGTGCTTGAACTCGGCGTTCAGGTTCAGGTAACCGCTGTTGCCGAGCGAGATGCCGCCGCCCACCGCATCGTCGGTCGTGAAGCCATCTGCCTTGTAGTATCCGCCGGCTTCGCCCTGCGCGGTGACGCCGTGGTTGGTTGTTTTGAGGATGATGTTGACGACGCCGGCGATCGCATCCGAACCGTACTGTGCGGCGGCACCATCCTGCAGGATCTCGATGTGGTCGATGGCCGAGATCGGGATCATCCCGATATCGACCGGCGTACTGCCGAGCTGCGCGCCGGTGTCGTTGATCACCGACGTGGTGTGGCGCCGTTTTCCGTTGACCAGGATCAGGGTCTCGTCCTGCGACAAGGTCCGGAGCGCGATGGTGTCAAGGAAGTTGGCGTTGCCGCCGTTGAGCACCTCGCGCGTGATCGACGGCGCAAGATGGGTCAGCGCGTCGCGCAGATCGGGCTGGCCGGTTGCCGCCAGCTCCTTCGCGCTGACAACCGTGATTGGGCTGAGGCTCTTGCGCGCCGTCTGGTGCGGATCGCGGGTTCCGGTGACGATGACCTGTTCGCTTGAAGAGGTGTTGGCCGGATCCTCGGCCGGTTGAGCGAAGGCCGACGGGGAGATGAGGCAGGTCGTGGCGAGAAGGAACGCCGCCGGCTTCGCGATCATTTTGTTTCCTGTAACTAGAGCTGGTCGCACGAAAGAGACGATGCTGATATACCATTTGCAATATGCGTTTTGCGCAAGAAAATTATGCGCGAAATGAATTATTTCCCTATCTGTGACCAGATTCCCTCGCACGCGATCCGCGGTCGTGGCGGATCGAACGGATCTAGTTCCGAAACGGTTCACGTTCGAACCGAAACCACGCGTCGTCGGGAACGCCAGATCGTTCGGGACGGAAGGGGTTCAGCAGGTCCTGCTTTTGACCAAGAAGATCGTCGGCGACGAGTGCGCCGATCATCGGGGAAACCTGAAACCCGTGATTGGAAAAACCGGTCGCCAGATAAACACCGGTTTCGCCAAGCGAACCGATGAACGGCATGCTGTCGAGGGTCTGCGCTTCAGCGCCCGCCCAGCTGCGTTGCAGAACACGGTTGCGCAGATCCGGCAGAATCGCGGTCGCGCCCGCCCATTGCCGCAGGACGTGATCCTCGATCGGCTCCACGGCCGGCGCGGCGCCGACCGGACGCGCGAACCAGCGGCCGCCGATTATGATGCCCCCGGACGGGCTCTGCTTGAGCGACAGGTTCCGTCCCACCGCCGTCACAGTTGGGGATACCCGCGCCGGCGACGCATCGGACAGCAGCATCTGCAGGCCGCGCCAGCGAAGCGGAAGCGTGCAGCCGATCTCGCGCAGCCAGCCGATGCTCCAGGCGCCGGCGGCCAATATCACGTGTTCCGGGCGCAGCGTTTCGCCGGACGGCAGCAGCAGCCCCGTCACGCGCCCTAGCTCGACCAGCGGTTGTGCCGGGCTGCGGAGCAAACAGGCCGCGCCATGGCGTTCGGCCGCACGCGCGAACGCCTGCGCGACGCGTGCGGGATTGGCCTGGCCATCGTCAGGGGTCCAGGCGCCGAGCCGCAGGTGCGCCGACAGGTCCGGCGCAATCTCCCGGATCTCCCGGGCGCCGACCTGCTCGATAGCGATGCCGGCATCCCGGTCGGCTTGCACCCGGGCCAGGACCGCCGCCTCTTCCGCCTCGGTTTCGGCAACATGCAGGTGACCCCCGAGAAGCACGCCCAGATCGGCGTCCAGCTCCTGTTCGAGCGTCCGCCAGCGCGCCGCCGCCATGATGCTGATGGCTTGTTCGGGGCCATGGCGTCCCTGCGAGCGGAGACCGCCCGCGCTGGCCCAGCTGGCGCTCGGGGCGACGGCGGGCTCGGCCGCATCGATCAGAACCACACGGGCTCCGGCTTTGGCCAGATGATAGGCGATCGAGGCGCCGATCACGCCGCTGCCCAGCACGGCGCATTGCGTGGTGGTGGTCATCGTGCGGCATCCTGGAGGATCTTGTCGCCGGCACGAAGGGCGAGGGCGAGAATGGACAGGAACGGGTTGACCGCCGGAAGCGAAACAAAGGTCGATCCGCCCAGCACGACGAGGCCCGGCGTGTCGTGCACGCGGCCGAACCCGTCGATGACGGAGCTTTGCGCGTCATGACCCATCCGCGTGCCGCCCACGTCGTGGGTGCTGATCGGGCCGGTCAGCGGCGGGCGGCGCCAGATCCGGGTGGCGCCCATCCGCTGCAGCAGGTTGTCGGCTTTGTCCTGGAGGAAGTCGGTCAGGCGGCGTTCGTTCTGGTGGATGTCGAAGGTGATGCGGGTCACCGGCTGGCCGAGATCGTCCTTGTATTCCGGATCGAGGTCGAGGCGGTTGCTGGCGTAGGGCAGGATCTCGGGATCGATGAACAGCATTGCCGTGCGGGAAAAGGCATGGACAAAGAAGTCGCGCCACGCGGCCCCCCAGCGCGGCACATCCGGCGGCAGCACGGCCGACGCTTCGGTCGGCAGATATTGGTTGAACGCGGCGATGCGGCCGCCGCGGATGAAGCCGAGATCCGAATGGTCGAAGAAGTCGGCCGAGAAATCCGCAATCGCCTGCGCCTGCGCGGTGGGTCCGGTGAAGCGGTTGAGCCTGCGGCCGCCGAACACGCCGTAGACCGCGGGCTGCTGGCGCGTGATGTAGTGCAGCCCGACCTGGCCGGTCTCGTTGCCAAGCCCGCGCGCGTGGCCGCTATCGGTGGAGCGGAGCAGCAGGCGCACGTTCTCGAAGGTGTAGGTGGCCAGCACGATGGTCCCGCCGAGCTGGATGCGCTCCTCGCCGTCCGGTTGCCGGTACAGCACGCCGGTGGCGCGGCCGGATCCGTCCGTGAGCACGCGCAGGACCCGCGCGCCGCTGACGATGCGTAACAGTCCGGAATTCATCGCCTCGGGCAGCACGGTGTTCTGCGCAGATGCCTTCGCGTCGACATGGCAGCCGAAGCGCGAACAGAAGCTGCAATAGGTGCAGGCGGCGCGACCGCGGAAGGGTTCGGTCAGGATCGCCGCGGGAAGCGGGAACGGGTGGTAACCGCAGGTGCGGGCGGCATCGGCGAATAGCTCGCCAAGGCCGCTCGTCCGCAGCGGCGGCATGGCGTAGCCGTGATGGCGCGGCGCTTCGAACGGGTTACCGCCCGTGCTGGTCCAGGCCTGTCCGGACACACCGAGCAGGTCCTCGGCCTCGTCATAGAACGGTGCCAGATCGTCATAGGAAAGCGGCCAGTCGGCGAGGCTCGAGTTCGGCGGGATGCGGTCGGCGCCATAGCGCGCGGCCGTCGCGCTGCGGACACGGAAATCGTCCTCGTAGAAGCGCATGGCGACCGCGCCCCAGGCGACCGAGTTGCCGCCAAGCGCGGTTTCCAGCCCCTGGGACCGTATTGCGCGCGTAGCCTGCTCCCCGTCGTTGCGGCGCCAAGTCGGTATCTCGCGGTTGAACTTGGCGCCGCCGCCCTCGTTGCGGAATGCCGTGGCGCTCAGCTCGTCCATCCGGTGCTCGCGCCCGGTCCGCGTGGCGCCCGCTTCCAGCATGACCACACGCAGGCCACCCATCACCAGCTTGCGGGCAAGGAAGCCGCCCACGGCGCCGCCGCCAACGATCACGACATCCGCTTCGCCCCAAGGCTGCTCGCCCGAGGGTTGCTCGCGCCTGGGCTGCCCGTCCTGGGTCGGGCCTTCCTGGGTCGGGGCGGGACCGCCGGCGACTTCCACCGCCGGCGCCTTCCGCAGCGTGTCGGTGGGCAGGTCGCGCAGGCTGCGGGCGGCCGGCGGGTGGACGTAGTCGAGGCGCTGCTGCTCAGCGGTGAAGCCCGGCTCGACTCCTGGAAAGCCGACCGCGTGCCACCCCATCATCGCCCGGTTGCCGCCATGGACCGGATCGCCGAACAGCCCTTCGCGCAGATGACGCAGCACCAGATCGAAGGTGATGCCCGGACGCTCTTCCCGCAGGTCCCGGAGCGTGCCGTTTTCCAGTGCGGTGATGGCGGAGTGCTGTGTTCCGGCGTCTGCCTGAGCGAAGCTGCCGCCGCTCGCGCGGTCGAGGCCGTGGCACACGGCGCGGTATGTTTCGAGGTCGGCGGCGTACGGTCCCGCGAGAACGCCCGCCAGATAGGCGTCGGCGCCGATCGCCGACGCGCCGGGAACGGAGGCCGATGCGGGAAACATGCAGTCGAACAAGGCGGAAAGCGTCCGCAGTTCGGTGGGATTCATTGCAACCATGCCTAGGAACTCTTTGTTCCGAGCAGTCCCGCCATCGTCAGGTGCTTCTCGTACCAGGTCCATTCGGTTTTAAGAAAGTCGCTGAAGGCTGGGCCGGGCAGGAACGCGCTGACCTGGCCGTTGCGCGTCAGGTACTCCTGCCAGGCCTGCGTGCGCGTCATCGCCTCGATCCGCGCGTGCCAGACGGCCTGCTGCGCTTCGCTCAGCAATGGAGGCCCCATCAGGCCGCGCCACATGGTAAACCGGACCGGCACGCCCAGCTCCCAAAGCGTCGGCACATCCGGGAAGGGCTGCCGCCTGTCAACATCAAGGGCCGCGATGACCCGGATCGTGCCGGCTTCGAGATGCGGGCGCAGTTCCGCGCCGACGCCGACGCCCCAGTCGATCTCGCCGGCGATCAGCGCGTCCCAGACGGCGGGCTCGGTCGGCGTGATGATGAATTCCATCTCGGCCCCTGTCGCCTCGGCGATCGACAGGGCAAGAAGATGGTTGATGCCGCCGAGAAAGTAGCCGCCGGTCCTGGTTTTGCGCTGCGGCAGCGTTTCAACGAAGTCATTGGCGGTTTTCCAGGCGCTGTCCGTGCGCACCACCAGAAAGAAATGGTCGCTGACAAGGCGCGCGAGAGGGGTCAGCGCGCGATGCGTCAGCGTCATGCCGCGCAGCATCGGCGCCTGCAGGAAGACGGGCGTGCAGGTCGACAGGATGGCGTCGTCCCCGGGGCGGGTCAGCAGCAGATGCATGGCGTCGATGCCGGGATCGTTGCCGCGCGGCACGAGCCTGTAGGGCCGTTCGTCGCTGTGTGCTTCCGCCAGGGCCGCGAGCAGCGCGTCCGCCAGCACGGGCGGCGCGCTGCCGGGCGGGCCGTGGACCACGAGGTCCACGATCTCGGTGTTCGGAACTTGCATAAGGAGTTCTTCCAGCAATTCTTGTTTCGCGGGCGTCGGGCGCTACCGCTTGTGGCGGCCGACCCTGGTCTCGAGCGCGCGCTGCATGCAACTCACCACGGTGGTGGCCGTGAGGTACCAGATGCAGGCGACGACCAGCAGCGGGATGGTCTGGTAGTTTCGCGAATACACCGACTGCGCGGCGTAAAGGAGGTCGGTCAGGGCGATGACGCTGACAAGCGAGGTCGCCTTCAGCATGCCCGCGACTTGGTTGCCGGTTGGCGGCAGAATCACCGGCATCGCCTGCGGCATGATGATGCGGCGCATGATGCGGAACGGCCCGAGGCCGAGCGCGCGCGCGGCTTCCATCTGCCCCCGGCCCACCGAGGCCAGACCGGAGCGCACGATTTCCGTCATGTAGGCTCCCTCGTTCAGCCCGAGGCCGAGAACGGCTGCCGACATCGGCGTGATGAGGTCGTTGACCGAGCCATGCAGGAGATGCGGGGCGAGAAAGGGGATGCCGAGTGAGTATTGCGGATAAAGTGCGGCGAGATTGTACCAGAACAGGAGCTGGACGAGTTGCGGCGTGCCGCGGAACACCCAGACATAGGCGCGCGCCGGTGCCGAAAGCGCCAGCACGCCAGAGATCTGCGAAAAGGCCAGCAGCACGCCGATGACGATGCCGGCGACCATCGTCAGGACGGTCAGCAGGCACGTCATTCCCAGACCGCGCAGGATGATGGGCGAGAAAAGATATTGCCCGACCACGGTCCACTGGAAGTTCGGGTTCAGCCAGACCGACCGGAAGACAACAAGCGTGATCAGCGCCATGAAGACCAACGGAACGGTGCGCAGCAGAACAACGCCGCCGCCATGCCGGGATGCGGCGATCATGGTTGGCCGGCGGCGAGGTTCAGGCCTGGATGGTCGAGCGCCAGCGGGCTGACCTGCCACCTGGAAAGGATCGCCGCGTAGCTGCCGTCCTGGTGCATCCGTTCCAGCGCCGCCAGCAGCGCGGCCGCCAGCTGCTTGTCGTCGTGCCGGACGATGGCGCCGACCGTGAAGCGGGGCAGGCCGACATCGACGATCTTCAACGGCCGGGGCGAATGCTCGGTCATCTTTTTCGCAGCCAGCCGGTCATCCACCGCGAAATCGACCCGCTGCGCGTAAAGCGCCATCACTGTCGCGGCGTCGGACGCGTATTCCATGGCGTCGATGGCCGGCTTGCCATGCGCCGTGCAGGCGGTTGAAAGCCTGCGAATGCTGGTGGCGAAGTCGGTGCCCGCCTGCAGCCCCGCCTTCAGGCCGCACAGGCTGTTCGCATCGGTGGTGACGGCGGTCGAGGCGGGCGCGTAGACGACGGCGCTGGCGTTCGCGTAGTCGATGAACGTCACCTGCTGCTCGCGCGCTGTGTCATCGGACAGCGACTCGAACGCGACGTCGAACCGGCCGGACTGCACGCTGGGGATGAGGCCGTCGAAATCGATCGACACCACCCGCGTGGTAACGCCGAGCAGCGTCGCGAGCGTGTTCCAGACATCGGGCTCAAAACCGACAATCGTTTTGCCGTCGTCGGCATAACTTTCGTTTGGCGGGTGATGGGCATCCGTCGCGATCGTCAGCACCCCGCTCTGCTTGATCCGGTCCGGAAGCAGGGCGTGCAGATCGTCCCGCGGCCCGGCCGCATGCGCAACGACCCCGGCACCGCTGATGATGCCGAGCATCGCCACGAGCCCGGCCAGTCCGAACTGGATGCGACGTAATCGCTTCACATCATGTCTCCACTGGCGAGGCTGGAATGCGGGTCGGCGACCCGCATTCTGCACCAGAAACAGCTGTCTCAGAAGTTGAAATTGGCCTGCAGATAGTAGAACCCGCCATTGATGCCGACCTGCTCAACCGTATAGTCGTACTGATAAACGCCGAGATACTGGTTGGCCGGAGGGATTTTCCGCTGGTAGGCGTCGAAAACATTGTTGGCGCCGATCGCCAGATGCAGCCGCTTTGTCGCCTGGTAGCCCAGCTGCAGGTTGGTGACCCATTGCGGGGTGTTCTGGAAGGCCAGGAAGTTCGTGTTCGAGTACGCGTTCGCGCCGCTCGTGTACTGGAGCTGCGACAGTGCGGATCCGTAGCGGACCTCGTGCAGCGCAAAGTCGAACTTCTGTCCGAACCAGTGACCGCCGACGATAAGCTTGTTTTTCGGGAAGTAGGTCGAGAGGTAGCCGATGCCCTGCTTGTTCAGCAGCGCGTTGCCATTCTTGTCCGCGGCGACATTGAACACCTTGGTTTCGTTCATGTTCAATTCGGCATCCCAGTCGATGCGGTTCTGGTTCGGGAGAAGCGTCTCGTAGGTCCAGGTGATGTCGGCGCCGTGGGTGTGGGTGCTCGCGGCGTTGGCGAAATACTGCGCCGACACGTCCGCCGGAATCACGGAGTTCGAGATGCTGATGCCCTGCGCCGCCAGGGCGCTGATCGCCGCCTCGCCGTTGTAGTTGCCGCCCAGCGCGATGCGGTCGCGGATGTTGATCTGGTAGGCGTCCACGGCGAAGTGCATCCGCGGCAGCGGGTTAATGAGCACGCCGACGCTGAAGTTGGTGGAACGCTCTGGCTTCAGGCTCTGGGCCCCCAGCAGCCGGGCGGCGATGGAGTCCACGGCAAGGATGCCCTGGGCGCCCGTCGGCAGCACGCCCAGGCTGGTGTAGTGCTCCTCCGCCAGCGACGGCGCGCGGAACCCGTTGCTGACCGCGCCACGCAGCGCGATGAACTTGTTGAAGTCGTAGCGGGCCGAAACCTTGCCGGTCTCGGTGTCGCCGGCATCGGTGTAATGTTCGAACCGGCCGGCGAGATCGATCTGCAGCTTGGGAACGATGTGCGTCGACAGGTCGATGTAGCCCGCTGTGACGTCCCGGCCGGCATGGCTGATGCTGATCGGCGACAGGCCGTCCTCGGCTTCGGGACCGTTGCCATAGTAAGCGTTCGGCTCGCCCGCGCCGACATCGTAGGTGTCGTAGCGGTATTGCGCGCCGATCGCGAAGTTGATCGGCGACGCGAAGATGGTGTTCTGGAACGCCTTGCGGACGCCCAGATCGGTTGTCCACTCGGTGTCGTCAAACGACATGTTATGGAAACGAGTCTGGGTGTTTCCGTAATCGGACAGAAGCGAGGTGTTGATGGTGTCGAAGATGTTGATGCTGTCGTATTCGCCGCCATAGGTGGTGCTCAGGTCGACCATCCAGTCCTGCGGAAGCTGGTAATGAAGGCCGCCGGTGAAGCTGAAATCGTTCGACGACAAGGCGATCTGCGGCACGAACCCGTTCGGATAAACGCTGGGCGCCGTGGTGGGGGTCCGGTAGTTCTGAAACGCTTCCCCGTTGCGGTGCCCGTAGGTCGCGAACGAATAAGCCTGCAGCACGTCGGTGATGTCGTAGCCGGCATTGTAGCCGATCGTTTCCCGGGTCGATTGCGGGTTGCCGACAAAGGGGTTGAGCTTCGCGTTCACGCGGTTGTCCGGGCCGACGCGAATGGTGTGATCCTGATGCTTGACCTCGGCACTCAGATCGAAATATCCGCGCCCGCCAAGATCGAAGCCGTAGGTGGCGGTCTCGCCGGTGGTGAATCCGTCGCCGGCCTCGTAGCCGCCGTTGATCGCCTGCACGGTGCCGCCATGGGTGTTCTTTTTCAGGATGATATTGACCACCCCGGCGATGGCGTCCGAGCCATAAAGGGCGGCGGCGCCATCCTGCAGGATCTCGACGTGATCCACCGACGCGGTCGGGATCATGTCGATGTCGACCGGGGTGGTGCCGGTCTGCGGACCCTCGTAATCGGCGATGATCGCGGTGCCGTGGCGCCGTTTGCCGTTGACCAGCACCAGCGTCTGGTCGGCAGTCAGGCTGCGCAAGCTGATCGCGTCAACAAGGTTGGCGTTGCCGCCGGCCATGTCCGGCCGGGTGATCGAGGGGGCGAGCTGCGTCAGGGCGTCGCGTATGTCTGCCTGGCCGGTTGAACGCAGCTGCGCGCCGCTGATCACCGTCACCGGGCTGATGCTGCTGCGGGCGGTTGCATGCGGATCGCGTGTGCCGGTGACGATGACCTGCTCGCTGGTGTCGGCCTGCGGGCCGTTGCTGGGGGTCGCGGCCGACGCGGCGGCGAGATTCGAAACCAAGAAGCCGCTGACGATAACGCTACCCGAAAAAAGCAGGCGCCGGGACATGGATGTTCCTTTCAACGGGAGGTGAAGCATTGTCGAGATCAAAGGAAATGCCTTCGCAGGCGCTTCGCGAGCGCCGCCGGGTCGGTATCGAGCGAGTCCCAGGCGAGCGTTTTCGCGAAATGAACCGGTTCGTCTTCCTGCCACAGGGCATAGGTCACGCCGTGAATCAGCGGCTGGATGCCGTAAAGGATGCCCGACAGCGACGCGCCGGAATGGGCGTTCGACACCAGCGTGCCGTAGTTGAAGCAGAACACGTTCGCAAAGATCGGCGTTGCCCCGGCGGTTCGCTCGCGGAAGCGCAAGGAGCTGTCCAGATAAGGATAGCTGGCGAGCCAGGGATCGGGATATTCAGCCGGCGCGGGATACACCTCGCCCCAGGTGAGGATGTTGTCCGAGAAGCGGCCCAGCTCCGGCCGGTTCGACGGGTCCATCGAGAAGCCGCAGCCGATAAACAGGTGGTCGAAGATCCCCACCGTGCCGTCGGTTGCCGTCACCTCGATGCCGGCTTCGGTTTCGTTCAGCGACGTCCAGCTCACGCCGGTGTGCAGACTGAAGTTGTCGAAGGCGGCGCACCGGTCAACGCCGTCCTGTGTTGGCGGCTGACCGAAGCTGAGGATCGTGCGGATCCACCGCCACTTGTCCGCGTCGTCCATGGACTGGTAGTGGCGCAGGTAGCCCGCCATCTCCAGGTAGCGGAACGGGTTGGCAGTCAGCACCTGCGCGCGACGCATGTAGAGCGTCAACGAGGTTGTGCCGAGTTCAAGCAGATCGGCGGCACGGTCCCATGCCGTGGCCCCGGCGCCGAGAACGGCGACGCGCTTGCCACGCCAGGCGAGGCTGTCGACGTCGTCGCTGCACAGGCTCCACGACGTTTTCTGAAGGCTGCTGCGCACCACCTCCGGCACGTTCCAGTCGCCGATCCCTTCGAGACCGGTCGCGAGAACAACCTTTCGCGCCAGCACGAACTCATTGTTCGCGAGATCGACGCGCACGATGGCGCCGTGCTGCTCGAGAAGCGTCACCCGCGCCTCGTTGCGTACCGGCAACGCCAGCACATCGCGATACCAGTTCAGATAGGACTGCCAGGTGTGGCGCGGCCACTTCTCGAGACGCTCCCAGCCGTCCTCGCCGAACATCGCTTCGAACCAGCTGCGCGGCGCGAGCGAGGGAATCCCGAGGTCAGGGCCGGTCAGGTGCTTGGGCGAACGCAGGGTCCACATCCTGGAATAGGTGACCCAGGGTCCTTCCTTGTACTGGGGTGCCGCATCCAGAACGAGGATGTTGGTGACGCGCTCGCGGATCAGGCCAAATGCCGTTGACAGGCCGCACTGGCCGCCGCCGACGATGACGACGTCGAACACATGCTGGCCGGATTCGTCCGTGCGCGGCAGAACCCAGGGGTCCTTGGGATAAACCAGGATCTCAAGGTCATGGCGGACACGGGCGCCCAGCGCGATCAGCCGTTGCCGGTGATCGGGATGCAGCGGCGGAAGTTCGGTGGGCAACAGCCCCAGCCGCCCGTCTCGATGCTCTATGACCGGAGGAAGATACATATAGAAACCTTGCTGACGTTGCCCGCAGGCTGTTTACGAAGATTTTTTAACGGCCTCCTGTGACATCTCGCAAGATATATCTGCAGATGTTTCGGTTGAAACTAGCGGCCTGCGTCAGGTTCCGCTGCATGTGTGTGCAGCGTCTGCGAAAGGCTTGGGCAGAAGCCTGATCGGCAGCCAGGAAACGCGATCGCTGCTGGCGTTTTTTAGCTCTAGGTCCTGTTGGAGCTGCCGGTCGGAATCGGGGTTGTTCGTGCCGGCGGCGCGCACCGCCGACATCTTTTTCGGAAATGAACTGGCCTTTGTGCGGCGGCCAGGGTCCGGGGCCGCCGGGGTCGGGGCGGCCGGAGGCTGGTGTGCGCAGTGTGGTCCGGATTGAGGCGGCCGCCGGCGTGCAGGATCTGCGCGAAGCGGATCCTGTGCCAGCAGCGCTCTGGCTAGACTTCGAGCGGCTCGCGCGACGGCGTGCAGCACACCGCGACCACCAGGCCGCCTTCGCCGACGATGTGGCGGTAGCGGTAGTTCACCGGCAGGTACATGGCGTCGCCGGGCTTGAAGATTCGCTCGCGGTTGTCGGACAGGTCGATCTGCCGCGACCAGCCATGCAGGCAGTAGAGCACCACCTCGTGCACCCCGTCACCCTCGACGATGGTGTCGAACTCGGCCATGTAGGTGGTGATGTGAAAGGAGAACGAGCAGCCCTGGTGGCGCTCCGTGATCAGCCGGTGGCTGTATTCGAGCCCCGGATGCACCCAGGCCTTTTCCACTTCCTCCTGGCGGCTCCACATGATCTTGTCGCCCATCACTCAACCTTTCCTGTTTCTGCGTTGTCGGCGAGACGCGCCATGCGTCAAACCCGCCTGCCGGTCTCGAACCCTTCGAGGATCGCCGCCTCGACGTCACGCGGCGCGTAGGCGTCTCCGATCACGTGGACCGGGAACCCGTCCTGAGAGAATGCCGCCGCGAGACCGTCGCGCGGGCGCCCCGGCTCGGCGACGACGATGCTGTCGAACGGTCCTTCGCTCCAGCGCTGGCCGCCGATCGGATTGCGGAAATGCACCATGCCGCCGTCGAAGCCAGTCGGCTGGCAGAGCTGTTTCATCGCCAGGCCGGATGAATAAGCGCGGCGATAGAATTCCGTAGTGTTCTGCAGCTCGAGCTTCAGCCCGACCTGGAGCGACGGCGTGACCAGCACGACCTCGCGGTCCCCGTTCTGCGCGAGCATGATCGCCGCGACCATGGCGGGTTGCCGGTCGAGATAATCCACCACCAGCACGCGGCGTCCGACGCGGCCGGGCTCGGCGACCGCCTCGTCGACCGACAGGAGCGGGGCGCTAGCGCTGCCCGGAAGGGCCGCCACAGAGCCGGCATCCACATGGAAGGACGCGCCGGTCGCCATGATCAGCACGTCTGGCGCGAGTGCCCGCACCGCGCCCGCATCGACAGTCCGGCCGAGCTCGAGCGTGATGTCGGCGCGTGTCATCGCCACGGTCTTCTGCGCGATCAGCTTGCGCCATTCTTCCCGCCCTGCCGGACGGCCGGCGAGGAGCATCCGGCCGCCGGGCATCTCGCCCGCGTCGACGAGATGCACCCGGTGTCCGCGCCCGGCCGCCTGCAGGGCTGCTTCCATGCCGGCCGGACCGGCTCCCACCACGACCACATGCCGGCGCGTTTCGGCAGGGGTCGGCACGCGGTGCTGCTGTTCCCGGCCGGTCACCGGATTGCCAACGCAGCTGATGTGGTAGCCCCGGTGCAGGCGGCCGAGGCAAGCCTGCTCGCAGGCAACGCAGGGGATGATCTCGTTCCCGCGTCCGGTGCGGGCCTTGGCCGGCAGCATCGGGTCGGCGATCAGCGCGCGCACCATGCCGGCCATGTCGGCGTCGCCGCGCGCGAGCAGCGCTTCGGCTGCTTCGGGCGTCTCGATGCGGGTGCCGTGGATGATCGGCACGTCGACCGTCTGGCGGATGCGCTGGGCCAGGCTCGCGAACGGCGCCGACGGCAAGCCCATCGGCGGCTCGTGCAGCATGTTGCTGACGAGATCCCCATCCGATCCCGCGCTGACATCGACGTAGTCGAGGCGCCCGGCGGAAACCAGGTGCGGCACGATGCGCGCCATGTCCTCGCCGGTGAGGCCTCCCGCCACGAGCTCGTCTCCCGAGCAGCGGATGCCCACCGGCACCGTGTCGCCCACGGCGCGTCGCACGGCGGCCAGCACCTCGGCCGGGAAGCGCCGCCGGTTCTCCTCGGAGCCGCCGTACCGGTCGGTGCGGTGGTTGGTGAGCGGTGAAAGGAACTGCTGCAACAGCAGGCCGTGGCCGCAATGGATCTGCAGCCCGTCCAGCCCGGCCTCAAGGCAGCGCAGCGCCGCCGAAGCGAAGGCTTCCGTGACCTCCTCGATCTCGGCGATCGTCATCGCGTGCGCGACCTCGCCGTATTTCTGCTCATAGGCGTTCGAGGCCGACCACAGGGCCGTCGGCCGCGCGCTGGCAGCGAGGCCCATGTGCGAAAGGTAGCCGAAGATCCTGCCGCCGTGACGATGCACCGCGGCCCCCACCGCTTTCAAACCGGGGATGATCGTGTCGTCGACATTGCACAGAAGGCCGGTGATGCCCGGCGAGGAGCGATGCACCTGCTGCGAGCCGAACATGATCAGGCCGGTTTCCCCGCGCGCCCGCTGTTCGTAGTAGGCGATCATCCGTTCGTCGGGATGGTGGTCGCGGCCCATGCCGGTGCCGTGGCCGGTCAGCGTGATCCTGTTGCGGATCTCGAGGTTGCCCAGCTTGATCGGGGTGAACAGGCGTTCAAAGTTCGACATAAAGGAATGGTCTCCGCGTCCGGCTAGCGGAAGCGCCGCTCGAGCCAGACCTGCACGATGGCCAGCAGGCCGTTGATCGCGAGATACAGGCAGGCCGAGGCGGCCAGGAATTCGGTTGCGTGGTAGGTGCTGGAAATCAGGTCGTAGCTGGTGCCGGTCAGTTCATTAACCGAAACGATCCCGGCCAGCGCGGTGGATTTCACGATCACGATCAGCCGCGACATGTAGGGCGGCAGCATTCTCGGGATCGCCTGCGGCACGACAATGCGGCAAACGATCTGGCGGTAGGAAAGGCCGAGCGCGCGCGCGGCCTGCCATTGGCCGGACGGAACGGCGACCAACGCCCCGCGCACATCTTCGCACATGTAGGCGGAGGAGGCGATCACGAGGCCAATCAGCGCCGCCGGCACCGGCGCCAGCGACAGGCCCAGCGACGGCAGCCCGTAGAAGGAGAAATATAGCACGATCAGGACCGGGATGATCCGGAAGGTGGTGACATAGATGGTCGCCGCACCGGCAAGCACGCGCCCCGCGGTCTGGCGCGCCAGCGCGAGGCACAGGGCGATCGGCGTGGTGATGATCGCGGTGGCCACCGACAGGAGAAGCGTGCGCCAGGTCGCGCGCAGCAGCTCGGGCATATGCTGCACGATGATGGACGCATCGAAGCTCATGCGGTCGCCCGCTTCAGCCGGCGCGTCACCAGGGCCTGGACGGCGAGCAGGCATCCGTCGAGTGCCGCGTAGAGCAGGCCCATGACAACAAGCACGGGAAGGGTGCGTCCGGTGGCCATGATCATCTGGTAGCCGTTGCCGGTGAGCTCGGCGACGGAAATGGCCGAGGCCAGCGCAGAGCCTTTGACGACTTCGGTCGCGTAGCCGATGAACGGCGGCAGCGCGACCGGGAGCAGCTGCGGCAGCAGCACGCGGCGTGCGGCGCGCAGCCGCGGCAGCCCCAGGGCGCGCACCGCGTCATGCTGGCCGGCAGGAATGGCGGCGAGGCCGGAACGAATGCATTCGGCGAAGTAGAAGACGATGTAGAGCGACAGCCCGGCGATGGCGGCCTGCACCGGGCTGAGCACGATTCCGGCCACGGGCAGCACGAAATAGGCCGTGAACAGCAACAGAAGCGGCGGGATGCCACGAACAAACGCGCCGACAATCGTGGTCGCCCCGCGAACCACGGCGAACCGGCTGCGCATCAGGATGGCCACGAGCACGGACATCGGCGTGGCGATCGCAAGGATCGCGATAACCAGCCAGATCGTCGTTTCTGCGCCGCGCAGCATGAACAAGATGGCGTGGCTGAGCGGCTCCGGCCTCATGGGCGACTAGTAGCCGACGGCGGAAAGATCGTTCAGATCGTCCGCGTTGCTGAAGCGCGCGTTGATCTGCGCCAATGTGCCGTCGGTCCGGTATTGCGTCAGTAGGATATCGACTGCCTGCAGGAGGTCGGCTTCGCGCGCGTTGACGCACACGCCCTGCGGCGCCGACGATACCCCGGGGTCGAGCACACGGAACGAGGACGGATCGCTCGCCTGCGCCTTGAGCGAGCGGGCGGTCGGCAGATCGACCACGAACGCGTCGACCTGCCCGTTGAGCAGCGCCATCAGCCCTTCCTGCCGTCCCGGCATCGACACGGGAATGGCCTCGGGCACCGCCTTGCGGGCGCGCGCGAATTCGGTTTCGCCGCGCACGCCGCCGAGCTTGCGGCCGGCCAGCGCGTGCCAGTCCGTGATCCGGTCGTTGCCCCGTACAAGCACCACCAGATGCGTCATCGCCACCGGGCGCGACAACAGGAAGCCGCCGGCGGCAAGCCGCTCGGGCGTCCACTCTACCCCTTCGCAGGCCATGTCAAAGCGGTTCGCGAACAGGCCAGGCAGGATGGCTGGCCAGTCCAGGCGCACGAAGTTCACCGACAGGCCCAGATCGTGCGCGATCCTGCTGAACAGCACGATCCGCGAGCCGTCCAGCGTGCCGTCGGCGCGGCTGAACGAGAGCGGCGGATCCTTGGCGGTGATGCCGACGGTCAAGGTTCCGTCGCGCACGAGATGATGCATCGGCCAGGGGTACGGCAGATCGAGACGGGCCGCGGAAGCCTGGCGTAACGGCACAGTCTGGGTGCCTAGCGGCGGCGCCGTCCCATTGTTCTCTGCTCGTGCGGGCGCAGCCAGCGCGATGCCGCACACCAGGACGGCGAGACCGAGGGCGAAGGGGCGCGCGCGGCTCAACTCAGCGGCGCTCACGCCTGACGAAGCGGCCGTGCCCTGGCTGGCCCACGACGGTCTTGCCGTCCCAGACCAAGGTGCCGCGCACAAAAGTGGCGGTCACGCGGGCGTCGAACTGCTCGCCGTCATAGGGGCTCCAGTTGAGCTCGTCCTGGGTTTCGGCGGCGCGGAACACGTGCGGTCCCGACTGCAGCACGACGATGTCGGCATCCGCGCCGACGCTCAGTTGTCCCTTGCGCGCCAGGCCGAAGAAGCGCGCCGGGTTTTCCGCGACCAGGCGGACAAGCGCGCGTTCGGGTTCCGCCCCATGTGCTGCGAGATCGGTGAAGAAAGACGGAACCAGTGTTTCGAGGCCGGGGATGCCGGCGCCGGCATCGAAGATGGACGGCGTGAGCTTGTTGTCGACCGGCCAGCTCGAATGGTCGGAGGACACGAAATCCACCAGACCGTCACGGAGAGCCTGCCACAACCCGTCGAGCGAATTCTCGCGGATCGGCGGATTGACCTTCATCCGCGCGCCGAGCCGCTCCATGTCGCGTGCGGCATCGAAATGCAGGTAGTGTGCGCACATCTCGGCGGTGCACTGCGCGCCCATCTCCTGGAACTTGCGCACCAGTGCGAACCCTTCCGGGCAGGAGATGTGCACGATGTGGGCATGCGCGCCCGCGGCGAGCCCGAGGGCGAGGAAGCTCGCGGTGGAGGCCAGCTCGGCCGCCACGGGACGGCTCGGCGCATGCCATTCCGGCGTCTGCAGATTGCGGGCGCGCAACGAAGCCACGGTGGCCCGCACGATTTCCTGGTCTTCGTTGTGCAGGCCGACAGGCAAGCCCAGCGGCGCCGCCGCGCGGAGGATTTCGAAGATGCGGTCGTTCGGGATGCGCGGGAAGCGGACAGGATGGCTTTCGAAGCTTGAAAGCTTGAAGGCAGCGACTCCCGCTTCCGCGAGTGCCGCCATCGTTTCGACGCCCTGGTCGGGGGCGACCGTGCCGTAAAGCGCCACGTCGGCCACGCTTTCGCACGCGACCGCCTCGGCCTTTGCCGCAAGACGCTCCAGCGTGTTCAACGGTTCGGGGTTGTCGTACGGCATGTCGACAAGGGTGGTGATCCCGCCGGCAACGGCGGAGCGTGTGGTCGAGCGGAATCCGGGCAGCCCAGCATAGCTCGTCGCATGGGTCTGGCCGTCTACAAAGCCGGGCATGACAAAGGCGGAGCCGGCATCGTGCAGGCGCGCGGCCTCGGGCGCCGGGCCGACGCCGATCGCCGCGATGCGCTCGCCGACAACGCCGATCCAGCCGTCGGGCAAGGTGGCGTGCGGCAGGACCAGCCTGCCGCGCACGATCAGATCGAAACGCATCGTCAGGAGACTTTCCGTTGCGGGGGCACAAGCGCCCGGGAAGCCTGCAGCACCGCCGCTTGCGCCGGATCGATCACCGGCACGCCGAGTTCGGCTTGGACGTGCGCGCAATAGGCTCCCATCGTCGCGCAGCCCAGGATCAGCACGGTCGCGCCATCCTCGTCGCGCAGCTGCCGCCCGATCTCGATGACGCGGCGAAGCGACCGCTCCTGGTCGAGCAGCTCCTGGACACCGAGATCGAGCGCGCGGTTGCCGGCCAAACGATCCAGCGCGCCGAGCGCGCCGATCGTGCGCTTGTGGCGGCGGATCGAGCTTTCCTTGATCGCCACGATTCCGAACCGCCCGCCCTGCGCCGTTGCCGCCAGGATCGCTGATTCGGCGATCCCGAAGCTCGGTGCATCCAGTTCCTCGCGCGCAAGCAACAGCCCCGGATCGGAAAAGCAGCCGATCACGTAGGCATCGGCCGGATGTGCCAGGAAATAAGCGACGGTGGGCAGCACCACAGACTCGACGTGGCGCTGGGTTTCGATACCCGGCGGCCCTTCCGCCAGCGTGGCGAAAACCAGTTCCTGTCCGGCCGGCAGCGCCAAATCCGCGCAGGCGGCGCGCATCGATTCCGTGACGGCGCCGGAACTGTTCGGGTTGAGCACCAGGATCCGCTGCGTCTGTTCCGCCATCACTGCGCCGCCATGCCGTTCAGCGCCTGCGCGATCACTTGGCGGCTGCGGAACAGCACCAGTTCCTCCCAGGACTTCGTGCCGGGATGATAAAACTTCTTCAGATCCTGCTTGACCTTCTGCACGGCGGGGTCGTTCCAGTCGACCGCCCCGGCGCGATGCACAACATGATCGAGCCGAAGGGCGCGGGCGCCGCGCTCAGCCTCGTAGGTGCCGTATTCCAGGGCGATGAACGTCAGGATGTCGTCGCCCACGTGGCGCGCCCACACATACTGGGTCAGGCCGAGGATCGGCAGCGACGACGAGGTGCCGAGCAGTGGCTCGCCAAGCGATTCGCCGTACCAGCTGCGGCAGCGGGTCTGGCCGCTTTCGCCTGGGCGGTGGCCGCAGATCGGCTCGCCGTGGCCGTGGGCGCCCAGACCGGTGTGGTAGTCGATCACGGCCACCGCACGGCGAGCCGACAGCCGGAAGTCGTCGCAGATCGCGACCAGGACCCGGGTGGCCCAGGCGGGCTCGGTGCCGCCGTAGAAGATGCCTGACGGATCGGTGTATTGTCCGGTGCTGCGGGCGAACTGGTAGGCATACGCATCATGTTCGGTGCGCCAGGTTTCCAGAACCATGTCCGCCGCCGCAAGCGTTTCCCCGTCGAGATCCTTTGGCACGAATGCATCGGCCAGCTCGGCGTAGCCGGGGTTTTCCGGAACGCCGTTCTCGAAGAGCAGCCCGTTGCGGTTGAGATCCACGCCCTCCTCGGTGGTTCTGCGCAGCCAGGCGAACCCGTGCGGGTTGAGCGCATGCACAAGCAATGCCGCCGTTCCGGGAGGAAGTGCTGCCGGGCCGCCGTTGCGGATCCAGTCGATCTGCGCGCCGGAACCGCAGAAGCCTTCCACGCCATGGGTGGCGGACACCAGAACAAGCACGCGCGCGGCATCTTCCGCGCCAAACCACGCGACATCGACGGTCAGCGTCTCGTTCAATGGACCGCGATGGGGATTGTTGTAGGCTCGCAGCCGGCCTCCGGCCTCTGTGGCGAGGCGGCGGAACAGATCGCGGGCGGAACCATAGTCCTCCGTGAAGCAGGCATCGGCATCGATCTGACAGCCGAGAATCATGAGTCTCTCCGGAGCGGCAACCGGCCTTACGTTAATGCCGAATGAAGTCCTTGTGCAATATCAGATGATGCCTCAGATGGAGTATCCGTGTTACCGGCATGCCATCGGCGCCTTGCCAAGGCGCGGCAATCCGGCAAAGGATCTGCATGCTCCAGCTGACCGAACTGAAGAAGGCTTATGGGTCCAACCTCGTTCTGCGGGGCGTCAGCCTGACTGTCGCGGCGGGACGCGCCGTGGCCCTGATCGGTCCGTCGGGGTCGGGCAAGTCATCCTTGTTGCGGTGCATAAACTATCTCGAAACGCCCGATGCCGGCACCGTCGAGGTGGACGGCGAGTTGATCGGGCAGGTCCGCAGGCGAGATAAACTAGCGCCCGCCGGTGAGGCGCTGCTGCGCCGGCAGCGGGCGCAGATCGGCATGGTGTTCCAGCAGTATAATCTGTTTCCGCACATGACGGCGCTGGAAAACATTGTCGAGGCGCCGATCGCGGTGCGCAACCTGAAGCGGGGGGAAGCGCGGGACGAGGCCATGGCGCTGCTGGAAAAGGTCGGTCTCGCAGAAAAGGCCACAGCCTACCCCGCCTCCCTTTCGGGCGGCCAGCAGCAGCGCGTGGCCATCGTTCGAGCGCTGGCGATGCGGCCCAAGCTGATGCTGTTCGACGAAGCAACCGCGGCGCTAGATCCCGAACTGGTGGGCGAGGTGCTGAAGGTCATGCGGAGCCTGGCCGAGGAAGGCATGACCATGGTGGTCGTGACGCATGAGATGGAATTCGCAGCACATGTCGCCGACGAGGTGGTGTTCATGGACGGCGGCGTGGTGCTGGAGCAGGGACCGCCGGACGAGATCCTGCGGCAGCCGCGTCACCACCGGACCCGGCGGTTCCTGCGGCGGCTGAACGCCAGCAAGGCGAGCGAAGGCGAAAACGAGATCGATGCGGCATGACGCGGCCGGACAGCTTCCACCGCTCGCTCTGGTCGGCGATCACGCCGTCGGGGTCGGCGTTCGATCGCGCCGAAGGACGGCAACGTTTCGATGTCGTCGTTGTTGGCGGCGGCCTGCTTGGCTTGTCGACTGCGCTGGCGCTTGCGGAGAAGGGCGCTTCGGTTGGGCTGGTAGAGCGCGACGAGGCCGGCTTCGGCGCTTCCGGACGCAATACCGGCTTTGTGGTGCCCGCCCTCAAGGGATCCGTCGATCCGGGGCGCGTCGCGCATAGGCTGCCCGGAAACAAGGTCGAGCCGCTGCTCCGGCTGGTTTCGGGCTCCGGCGATGCCGTGTTCGCCCTGATCGACCGGCTGAAGATCGCGTGCGCGCCGGAACAGAATGGGTGTCTGCAGCCCGCGCCGACCGAAGCGGCGCTCGCGTCCGTCGAGGCCCAGGTCAGGGCGATGGCGCCCCTAGGCGTGAACTGGCAGGTTCTGGACGCGAACGAGACCTTCCAGCGCACCGGCATCCCCGGTTACGTCGGCAGCATGCTGTTGCCGACCGGCGGCCAGCTGAACCCGCTGGCCTACACGCGCGGGCTCGCGAGCGCGGTTCGCGGCGCGGGGGGCACCCTGCTCGCCGGCAGGGTCGTGGCACTCGCACGGCAGTCCGGCGCGTGGCACCTGGACCTCGCAAACGGCGCGGAACTTGTCGCCGGCAACGTCGTGCTGGCTACCAATGCGCTGCTCGAGGGCCTGGTGCCCGAGGTTTCGCGCAGCCTCGTGCCGGTGCATGCCTATCAGGTCGCGACCCAGCCGCTGGATGTCGCGTATCGCGACCGCATCCTCCGCCATCGGCAGCCATCGGTGGATCTTCGCAACCATCCCCTCGCGGTCCGCTGGAGTCCCGACAACCGGCTGGTCACGGGCGGTGGCGCGCTGTGGCACGGCACCGGCGCTGTGGACCGGATGGCGCGGTTCTTTCTCAGGCGGCTGGAGCGGGAGATCCCGGACCTGCCGCTGCTGCGCCCGGACTTCGCCTGGTCGGGCATCATCGGCGGTACCGGGGATTTCCTGCCGCGGCTGTGGGATCTCGGCGACGGCATGTATGCGCCGATCGGCTGCAACGGCCGTGGCGTCGCGCTAACGACGGCGCTTGGCAACAGCCTCGGCCGGTTCCTGCTCGATCGCGACGAGGCCGCGCTTCCGTTGCCGCTTACCCGGCCCAGGCCATGGCGCTTCCACGGGGCGATGCGTCACGCGCCGTTGCTCTGGCTGGCGCAGGGCCGGCTGCGGGACTGGCGGAACGAGAAGCGGGCCGGCCGACCGGGCGGCTGATATCGATCGCCGGGGAATGCAGGAGCTGGCTGCCGTCCGGACGCGCCGATCCCGGTCGCGGAGGTGTGTTCAGGTCCGGATTGGACAGACCGAACGAGGCGGTGCCGGACGAATGCAGGGCACGCGCCCCGCCGGGCGCTTCTGGTTGCGGATCTTTGGCTAGATCCGCCGCAGCGAGCAGCATGTCGATCTCCTCTAACGACTGCACCTTCGTCTAAGCGAATGCACTGACCGGCTGAGAGTGGGTCGTCTCTCTCCGGGGCAGCCGCTCATGACAAGCTTTGATCCGGATGAGCCGGCGAAACCCGTTCTCGGCCTTCTCAAGCACAACCTCTCATATCAGTCCGCCTTGCTGCACTGAGACGATTGTATCGGATCGGCAAAGCCCTCCGGAAGATCATCACTGCTGCGGGCTGAACTTTAGAACCAAAGCAAGCGGTCAGGCCAAAGCGCCAAACCAGTCTCCTCTCAAGATTCTCGGCATCTTTCGGAGGCACCCATCGGGCAGATTGCTTTGTGCAGTGCAGCCGTTAGGCGATATTCGCTTCTAGTGCAGTGCCTAATCATGAGCCTCACTGCAGCCATTACGCGTTAACTGCCTGAAGGAGCGTCTATAACACTGCTTTAGCTACGCGAGATGGCGTTGTTGCGTGGACCGGGCGGAAGGCAAGAGCTTGCCCTACCCGGTGATCGCTTCAGACGGTGGGAACGGAGATGGGCTTGGCGATCCGGATCATTTGGTTGAGGGCACAGATGGCGATGGCGACCTCAGCTTTCTGACCGGCGGTCGACCGCGCTCTGAGCTTCGGACCGATGATGTGTTTGTAGCGACCGATCGTCGTCTCCACGATGCTGCGTCGGCCGTAACCAGTGGCTTTCTGCCAGGCCATGCGTCCCTTCTCGGTAATGTCCCGGCATGACGATTGCGAACGGTCTCGGTGTCGGCGTCAGCTTTGATGACCGAAGATGCTCTTGGCGGGATGACGATATGAGGTGGCGGGTTATGCTGGCGTGCGGCAGCAGCGTCATACACGGACGTGCCATCATAGGCGCCGTCGGCGATCACGTTGGCGATCTTCCCCTCCACCGTTGCCAGCAGCCCCGCGACCTCTGATATGTCGCCGGTATCCTTGTCCGTCAGGTTGTGCGCCACGATTTCGCCAGTCTCGGCATTGACGGCCAGATGCAGCTTTCGCCATTTCCTGGGTGTGAGGCCATGCTTCTCGGCATCCCACTCGCCCTGCCTGAAGACCTGCAGGCCCGTGCTGTCCAACACGACATGAACAGGCTCGTCACGCCGGGCGGCACGCGGTTGACGTCCGGCAAAGGCGCGCCCCCGACGGCTCAAGGTCGAATGATCAGGCACGCAAAGTTCCAGTCCGAGTAGGCGCAGAACCGAGCGCGCGAAACCTTCTGCCTGGCGTGGAGCCAGATGGAAGACCAATCGCAGGGTCAGCACCAGCTCGATCGCCACCTCGGCATAGACCGGTTGACCGCCTGGTGTCGTCCGGCGCGGGGCATGCCATCCAGCCAAGGCCGCCTTGTCCAGCCACAACGTCAAATCACCACGTTGCCGCAGACCAGCCTCATAGGCCGCCCAGTTCATGACCCGGCGACGGGCCTTCGGGATGTGGTGGCGGCGGGACGCGTTGTGCTTGAAGGGCATCCCAGACCTCTATCAGGCCAGGAGAGCCGCGTCAGCCGACCGGTCCATGCACCAACGCCGCATCGCGGTGTTCGCGGCACGTGGTCGCCGCCTCGTCCGCCTGACTCATGGCTCGTCGCTCGACCTCCATGCCGGGCCGTCGAAGGACGACGATCATCCCGCCATCTCGCTCGATGGACGCACCATCGCCTTCGTCACGGACGATGCGGACGGCGAGCGCCAGGTCGCGACGGTGCCTATTGCGGGCGGCCCCGTCCAGCGCCTGACCCATGCCGCGTGGGCAGCCTTCGCGACCCCCATCTGGTCGCCCGACGGTACGACGCTAGCCGTGCCGGACGAGGAGCATGCGCTCTGGCTCGTCGCCCCGCGCGATGGCCACGCTCGGCGCGTGGCCATGGACCCGATAGCCACCATCGGCGACGCGGACTTCTCCCCGGACGGTCACCGCCTCGCCTACAGCACCACGTGGCCGACCAGCGCCTACCTGCTGCACCTCCTCGATCTCGGCTCCGGACGTAACGTGGTCGCCACCCCGCCGCTCGAGAGCGACCATGCTCACGCCTTCTTTGGCGACGGCCGCACGCTGTTCTTCCTCTCCGCGCGCCAGGACCGTCCGGTTCTCTCCGACCGCACCTCACCGCGTCCCATCTGGCGCGCGAGCTGCCGGGCATCGCGGTCCTGAGGCGGCGATGGAGTGCACGTCTGGCCTGTTGCCTTTGGCTTCCGATGCGTCCCGACGCGCCCATCGAGGGTCATCGCTGCGCGCGCCGACCGGTCAGGACACGCTCAACCGGTAATGGAACCGGTCGGTCTGGCCCCGCGAGCGCCGCCATTCGAGCGGCTGACGCAGGGCGTCGAGTGCTGTGCGCTCGACCTGGACCAGCTTCTCGGCGGCGCGCAGGCCGAGCAGGCGGGCATCCTCACGCGAGGCGGGCTCGATCGTGATCTCCTCCTCGATGAAGCAGACCAGCGTGCCGCAAAGCCGCTCGTAGGCGGGATAGAGGAGCTGGCCGATCTCCGTCTCGGGGCAGGCGAGAATCGCCGCGAAGGACGCGTGCGGGAGGTAGATGTCCTCGAGCAGACGCATCCCGCCGTCCCAAGAGCGGTGGCGGATGATCTCGATTAGCGGCGCGTCGTCCTCGAGCCCTAGGCGGCGGGCGATCGCCGGCCGATCAGTGAGGCGGCGGCGCGAGACGATGTGGCTCTCCGGCGTCAGCGCGCTGCCTGCGCTATCGCGAAACAGGAAGAAGCGCATCATCGAGTTGTTGAAGTTCGAGCGGCGCACGAACGTGCCCGAGCCGTGGCGGCGCTCGATCAGACCGTCGCTCTCGAGCGCGTCGATCGCCTTGCGCACGGTGCCGACGGCTAGGTCGTAGACGCGGGCGAACTCCGCCTCGCTCGGAATTGCCTCGCCCGGTCGCCAATCGCGGGCGGCGATGCGCCGGGCGATGGTGCGGTGTAGCCGCCGGTAAAGCGGGGTGTAGGTGTCGCCGTCCAGCGCTGGCGCCGGGTCTGCCGCGGTAGCACCCGCTCCTTCGCCCATGCTTCCTCCGTCTTCTTCCTTGCTCGCATCGACCGATAGCCCACCGTCCGAAATCATGGAAGCGCGACGATCTCACGCTGCCGCGTTGATGCTCTTGCCAACAACTCCTATATATGTCTAGTTATGCACTCCTCTATATGTCTTGGGGTCGTATGCGTGAGGTTGGCGTTCAAGTCGAGCAAATAAGCGTAGAGCTGGACGAGCCGGTCCCGGTAGACACCCATGTCCACGTCTTCCTCCGCGACCACGATTTCAGCGCCGATCGCCGCTACGCGCCCAACTACGACGCGCCGCCCGAGGCGCTGCTCGGCGCCATGGCGGATGGCGGCATCGGCGCCGCGATCCTGATCCAGCCGAGCTTCCTCGGCAGCGACAACCGATACATCCTCGATGTGATCAGCGCGCGTCCGAAAATGTTCCGCGGGGTGGCAGTGGTGGACCCCGCGATCGCACCCGCCGAGCTCGACCGCCTTCGCGACGGCGGCATCGTCGGAGTACGGCTGAACTGCATCGGCAGACCGGCGCCCAATATCGGAGGCGCGGCACTCGCGCCGCTCGCCGAGCGCCTTGCCGAGCGCGGGCTGGTGCTCGAGATCCAGGCCGAGGGAAGGCAGTGGATCGAGGCGGCGCCAGCCCTCGCGCGCGCGCCCTGCGCCGTCGTGGTTGACCATTTCGGCCGCTGCGACCCGGACGATGCGAGCTTCGCGGCACTGCTCGACGCCGCCGCGTCCCATTCCGCGACATGGTTCAAATTCTCCGCACCCTACCGGCTGGCGCCCTTGGCGGCGGAAGCGAGTGCGGAGGCGATCCTCAACCGCGTCGGCCCCGGCCGTGTGGTCTGGGGCAGCGACTGGCCCTGGACCCAGCACGAGGGCGCGCATCGCTACGCCGACACGCTCGACTGGCTCGCGCGATGGGTCCCCGACCCGGCGCTGCGCCGCGCGATCCTCGTCGATAATCCACGCCAACTTTTTGGATCGATCGGTCCGCAACTTACGAGAGTCGCCGCATGAACGAGACCTCCGAACGCCACGCCAACGTCGTTTTGATCCCCGGCGACGGAATCGGGCCAGAAATTTCCGACGCGGTCATCGGCATCCTCGATGCCGCCGGCGCGCGCATCGATTGGGTCCGGTGCGAAGCGGGCGGGGAGGTGTTCAAGCGCGGCGATGCGAGCGGCGTTCCGGCCGAGACGGTCGAGGCGATCCGCCGCTGCGGTGTAGCGCTGAAATCGCCGCTTGCCACTCCGCTCGGCCGCGGTGAGCGTAGCGCGAACGTGACGCTGCGCGAGAAGCTCAAGACCTTCGCCGCCGTCCGGCCTGTCCGCACGCTCGCCGGCATCCGCTCGCCCGCCGCGCATGTCGATCTCGTGCTGATCCGCGAGAACTATGAGGATCTCTACATCGGTATGGAATACGACCTCGGCGAGGGCGTGCTCGCAGCCCTCAAGGTCAATTCCGAGCGTAACACCCGCACGATCTGCCGGACCGCCTTCGACATCGCGCGCTCGCAGCGCCGCCGCCACGTCACCGGTATCTCGAAATCCAACATCCTCAAGAAGACCGACGGCATGTTCGACCGCATCTTCGACGAGGAGGCGGCGCGTGCCCATGGGATCGAAAGCGGCAAGCTGCTGGTGGACGCCGCCGCTTGCCGCCTGGTGCAGACGCCCGAGCGCTTCGACGTGATCGTTACCAGCAACCTCTACGGCGACATCCTCAGCGACCTCACCGCCGGCCTCGCCGGCGGCCTCGGGCTTGCGGCCTCGGTCAATCTCGGCCGCGGGGTCGCGATGTTCGAGGCGGTGCACGGTTCGGCGCCTGACATCGCCGGGCGCGGCACCGCGAACCCGACCGCGCTGCTGCGCGCCGCCGTGCTGATGCTCGACCATCTCGGCCTGCACGATGCGGCCGGCCGCATCGAGGCGGCGCTCGCGCTGGTGTTCGGGGAGGGGCGCGTGCGCACCGCCGATCTCGGCGGCTCGGCGAGCACATCGGAGTTCGCGCGCGCCATCGTCGAGGCACTCGAGCGGGCTGAGCCGGACGCCGATCGCCTGCGCTGGAGCGCGTCCGCTTCCGAGCATGACCCGGTCGAAAGCCAACTTCCCGACGATCTCCGCAACTACGTCGCAGGAGTGCTCTCGCGCGGCATCTGAAAGAGACCAAATTGCCGCCCGCCGGAAACAGGCGGCGATGCACCTAAAACAAAAAAATATTCGGCACCTCCTGGTAGTCGATGGTGTCAAGGGAACAGGAAACGCATGTCGAGAATTACGAGTTTTCTAGCCGCAGCTGGGCTGGTCATGACGATTGGGAACGTTGCTAGGGCTGCGGAGGGCGGTTTCTATTCTGGCCCGATCGGCGGCTCGGACATACGTTCGGCCATCCTCAGCACGCCCGGTACGCTGGCGATCAACCTCACCGCGTCGCCGATTTGGAGCAACCTCTACACCAGCTCGGACGGCGGCCCGTCGCCGACTGCGCGCTCCGTCGCCTTCGCCGCCCAAGGTATCGGCGGCGGCTTCAACTACGTCTATCCGTGGACGCTCGCCGGCGGCAGGTTCGCGACCAAGTTCCAGGACCAGTACTACTTCACCTGCTACCGCAAGCTGTCACGCCAGCAATGCGACAGCGGCAACAACGACCCATACATGGACGTGCTGGAGTACAGCTTCCACGCCGGTATGTTCGGAGCAAAGCCGCCTGCGCCGCATCCCGGCGCGTTAAAGCTGCCCTACGGCCTGCAGGTTGCGCCGGCCTTCAGCCTGTCGATCCCCGTTGGCCGCTACACTATTACCGATCTTGCCAACCAGGGCCACAACACCTGGATCTTCGTGCCCAACGTCTCTCTCACCTACACGACCGGGCCGGACATGTCGTTCTTCGATGCGACCGAGATCAGCACCCGCCTCTACTATGAGGTGAGTGCGGACAATCCCAAGACCGGCTACCGCAACGGCGACACCTTCGTCGATGACTTCGCCTTCACGCAACGCGCTCATTACTGGCAGTTCGGCATCGCCGGCACGGTCGCGACGGCGACGACCGCCGACAGTCTTCACGGCGTTCCGCGGCCCAACGACGGCAACCGGCTGTTCGACTTCCTGATCGGCCCGGTCATCCAGGTAGACGTGCCGAAATGGCATGCCTCCTTCGGCGTCAAGGGTCTTTACGACGCCGTCAGCCACAACCGTCTCGATCACAACATCGTCGTCTTCCGCGCCACGTTCAGCCTCTAGACGGAAAGGATTCCGCGTCCCATGGCCCGCTTCGGCATCGACCACCTCCACCTCAGAAGTGCGGACGCGTCGGCGGCCGCCTGGTTCTTCGTCGACAACTTCGGCGCGCGGGAGGTGAACCGCCTCGTCGTGCGCGGTAAGACGCGCCTCGTGGTCGCGATCGACGCGCTCGAGATCTTCATCGAGGAGGAAAACGCGGCGCTGCCCACGCCGCCCGCGCCGCCCTTCCGCGGGATCGAGCATCTCGGCCTCGCGGTCGACGATCTCGACGAAACGGTCAGGCAGTTGGCGCACAATGATGTGGCACTCGCGGGCCCCGTTGAGCAGGTCAAACCGGGCGTGCGCATCGCCTTCCTGCATGGGCCCGACGGCATCCTCATCGAACTCATAGAGCGGCGGCCGGCCTGATTAACACAACCGGCGCCTTGCAACTGACCTGAACGAAGGTAATCCGTACATGATCGTCTCCACCAACCCGGCCACACTCCAGGAGAACGGCCGCTTCCCGCTGTCCGATGCGGCCGCCGTCGAGCACGTCCTCGACGGCGCTGTTCGAGCACAGAGGAGCTGGCGCGAGACCTCTCCTGACGAACGCGCGCAGCTGCTGCGCAATATCGCGATCGCGCTGCGCGAGGACAGTGGCAACCTCTCGCGGCTGATCACCGAGGAGATGGGCAAGCCGATCGCCGAGGCCGAAGGCGAGATCGCG
Organism: Lichenicola cladoniae; assembly: GCF_013201075.1. Classification (NCBI taxonomy): domain Bacteria; kingdom Pseudomonadati; phylum Pseudomonadota; class Alphaproteobacteria; order Acetobacterales; family Acetobacteraceae; genus Lichenicola; species Lichenicola cladoniae. The sequence goes on from NZ_CP053709.1 coordinate 227,336, forward strand.
AAATGCGCGATGACCTGCGACTTCTACGCCGATAACGCCGTGCGCTTCCTCAGCCCCGAATACGTCCAGACATCGGCGGCCGAGAGCATGATCGTGGGCGACCCGCTCGGCGTGGTGCTCGCGATCATGCCGTGGAACTACCCATTCTGGCAGACGATCCGCTGCCTCGCGCCAGCCCTCCTCGGCGGCAACGCGCTGGTGCTCAAGCACGCGAACAACGTGGTGCAGTGCGCGATGTGGACCGCTTCCGTGCTGGAGCGTGCGGGCGCCCCGAGCGGCCTCTTGGGCGTCCTTTATCTCGGAAACGAGGAGGTCGAGCGCGTCATCCGCGATCGGCGCATCGCCGCGGTGAGCCTGACGGGTTCGACGCGGGTCGGCAGCATCGTCGGCGCGCAGGCGGCCAGTGAGCTCAAGCCGCAGGTGCTCGAACTCGGCGGTTCTGATCCCTACATCGTGTTGGCCGACGCCGATGTCGATCTGGCGGCAGAGGTCGCCGCCAAGGCGCGCTTCTCCAACGCTGGACAGAGTTGCCTGTCGCCCAAGCGCTTCATCGTCGTGCGCGAGATCGCCGACCGCTTCGTCGAGAGGCTGCTCGGCCATGTCGCAGCACTCCGGCTGGGTGACCCGATGGAGCGCGACACGACGCTCGGCCCGCTCGCGCGCGCCGATCTGCGCGACGAGCTGGACCACCAGGTCAAGGCGACGATCGCCGCGGGTGCGACCCTGCTGACCGGCGGCGGCCCTGCCGATCGTACGGGCCATTTCTACCACCCGACCGTGCTCGACCATGTGACCGAGGATATGGTGGCCTTTCGTGAGGAGACGTTCGGGCCGGTGGGCTCGGTGGTGCGCGCGCGAGACGCGGACGACGCGATCCGCCTCGCCAACCGGTCGGATTTCGGCCTCGGCGCGTCGATCTGGACTCGCGACCTCGACGCCGCCCGCCACCACGTCCGCCGCATCGAGGCCGGTGCCGTCTTCGTCAACGCGATGGTCGCCTCAGACCCGCGCGTGCCCTTCGGCGGCATCAAGCGCTCCGGCTATGGTCGCGAGCTCGGGCTGCTCGGTGTGCGCTCTTTCATGAACGTGAAAACCGTCTGGATTGCCGCCTGACATGCCCACCATCAAGGAGCTGATTATGGACGAACACATCGACAACAGCCGCGGCGTGGTCCTGCGCCCCAGCCTGCTGCCCACGTATGAACGCGGCGGCAGCGCCCGGAGCACACCGTTGGTGGGGACCGAAATTGGCGCCAAGGCCTTCCTCAACGGCATGACGGTGATCGGACCCGGCGCCGCGATCCCGCTGCACACCCACAACTGCGAGGAGAGCATCGTCATCCTCGAGGGCGAGGCGATCGCCGAAATCGACGGTGCGCAGCACGCGCTGCGCCCATTCGAGACGAGCTGGGTTCCGGCCGATATTCCGCACCGCTTCATCAACGCCTCGGACAAGACGCCGCTGCGCATCCTCTGGACCTATGGCCGCACCGACGCGACGCGCACGCTCGTCGAGACCGGCGAGACCCGTCCGGTCGTCGCCGAGCACGACCGCAGCCGGGTGCCGCAGGCAAGCGCATGATCCGCGAGATCGCACTGATCGAGGTCCTTCCCGGCCAGGAGGAAGCTTTCGAGGTTGGAGTGCACGCCGCCTTCCCTGCATTCCTGGCGGCGGAGGGCTGCCACGGCGTCGAGCTGCTGCGGTCGATCGAGTACGGCACGCGATACCGCCTCGTCGTGGTGTGGGAGACGGTCGAGCACCACATGGTGCTGTTCCGGGCCTCGTCAGGCTTTGCCCGTTGGCGTGAGCTCGCGAGTCCCTATTTCGCCTCGCCTCCTGTCGTCGAGCATGTCCGCGTCGTGGGCGGCGGTGCGGATGGGCGACCAGCATCGTAAGGCACGACAATCGGCGACCGAAAGAACGCCGGAAAAGGAGAAGCATCCAGGTGACCCAGGTTCTTGAGTCCTCATTGCGCATCCATCTGCTTCCGAAGGAGGCGGGATCGTCAGCGATCGCGACCATTGCCTTCCGATTCATGCCCCTTCTTACTGGATGCTTTCTCGCCGCCTACATAGACCGGGTGAACGTCAGCTTCGCCGCCCTGACCGCCAATCGTGATCTCGGTTTGTCGTCGAGTGAGTTCGGATGGGGCGCCGGACTGTTCTTCCTCGGCTATTTCCTTGCCGAGACGCCGAGCAACGTTATGCTGACCAAGGTCGGACCGCGGCGGTGGTTCGCCCGCATCATGATCACCATGGGGCTGGTCGCCGCCGCCACCTCGATGGTGGTCGGCCCGCGGTCGTTTTACGTCGCGCGCTTCCTGCTCGGGACCTGCGAAGCTGGCCTCCTGCCCGGTGTGATCTGGTTCTTCCGCCAGTGGATCCCGAAGCAATACCGGGCGCAGTACATGGCGGTCTTCCTGCTCGCGATCCCGTTGGCCAGCGTCATCGGTGCGCCGCTCTCCGGCGCCATCATGCAGCTCGACGGGCTCTACGGGTTCAAGGGCTGGCAACTGATGTACGTGATCGAGGCGCTGCCCTGCCTGGTGCTGGGCGTGCTGCTGCTCATCTTCCTGACGGAGAAGCGCGCCGATGCGACTTGGCTCGACGGCGCCCAGAAGAGCTGGCTCGACGCTCAATTCGCGGCCGAGCGGCCGGCCGAAATCCGGCACGAGAAGGCGGCGACGTGGCGCCTCATGCTTGACGGGCGCGTACTCACCTACGGCCTCGCCTTCTTCGGCGTGCTGTGCGGCAGTTACGGGCTGACGCTGTGGCTACCCCAGATGGTCCATGCGTTCGGCGCCTCCAGTCTCGGCACCGGGCTGATCACGGCGATCCCGTTCGTGTTCGGCTGCGTCGCCACAGTGGTACTCGCCCGCAGCTCCGACCGCAGCGGGGAGCGGACCTGGCACGTGGCAGGGCCGGCGCTGTGTTCGGCCGTAGGGCTCGCGCTCGCGACCCTGACCGCCTCGCCCGTCGTCATCATGGCGGCGATCTCGATGGCCGCCGTCGGCATCTTCGGACTGCGCGGGACCTTCTTCGCGCTGTTGTCGGAGGAGTTCTCCGATGCGGACTCCGCGATCGGCATCGCCGCCGTCGGCGCCTACAGCTCGCTCGCCGGCCTGATCGGGCCTTGGGTCGTCGGACTGCTCAAGGAAGCGACGGGCGGATTTGACGCCGGAATGCTGTTCTTGTCGTTGATGTCGCTGATGAGTGCTGCAATCGTGTTGATGCGATCGCGCCACGTCAGGCGGGCGCGCCGCTCGGTCGCGAGCCTGACACTATGATCGTGCCCAGTCCCAAAACGCTGCCGACGCGTAGGCAGGTCATGGCCGGTTTGCTCGCCGCGAGCGGCACGGTCGCCAACGCAGAGCCGGCCTCCGCACGAGCAGAGACGCCGCCGGGTTTCACCGTGCCGGACCCTGCCTGTGACAGCCACCAGCACGTCATCGGGCCCGTAGCCCGCTACCCCATGGCAGCCGATCGCGGTTACTCGCCGCCGCCCGCGCCGCTTGCGGCACTCGATGCGATGCACGCCGCGCTCGGGATCAGGCGCGCCGTGCTCGTCCAGCCCAGCTTCTACGGCACCGATAATTCATGCCTCCTCGACGCGTTGACCACCCTGGGAGCCTCGGCGCGGGGCATCGTTGTCCTGCCTGACGACATTGCGCCGGCCGCGATCGTTCGCATGAAACAGCTCGGCGCGGTGGGTCTTCGCGTGAACCAGACCCACGCCGTCCACGATGCTGGGCAGCTTCGTTCGGCGGTCCGTTCCGCAATGGCTCGGGCCGCGCCACTGGGCTGGCAAGTCCAGCTCTACCTCAAGCTGGCGTCCCTCGACGCCATCGCCGACATCCTGGCAGCGTCGCCCGTGCCAATCGTGCTCGACCATTTCGGCGGCGCATCGGCGCAGGGGCCCGAGCAGCCGGGATTCCGAACCCTTTGCCGCCTGGTCGCGGACGGCTACTGTCATGTCAAGCTGTCCGCACCCTACCGCGCGACGGTGTCGGCGGAAGGTGAAGCGGCTATGGTCATCTTGGCACGACACCTGATCGATGCAGGGGAGGACCGGCTTCTATGGGGCAGCGACTGGCCCCATACGAGGTCGCTACCCCCCGGCGGACCGCGCCAGGGGGCTGAGACGGGCTTTTTTGATGTCGACGACGGTCGACTGCTAAATGATCTTCTTGCTTGGATGACGCCTGTTCAGCGACGTCGCGTGCTGGTTGAGAACCCGGCTCGACTGTTCGGCTTCATATGATGCGGTCGATGAAAAGCTCGTTTCAACGTGACCTCCTGGTCGGGTTCGGTGATGGTAGCGGTGGGGTATTCGATGCAGTCTGATGCGCAGCTTTCCCTTTCAAAGGACACGATCCGTGTCCTCTTAGTCGAGGGAGTCCACCAGAGCGCTGTCGAGCTCTTCGAGAGGCAGGGTTATCATGCCGTCGAACAACGTAAGAGTGCGCTTGATGGCGCGGAGCTTAGGGCGGCTCTGCGAGGCGTCCACCTGCTCGGGATCCGTTCCCGGACACAGATCACGGCGGAAGTCCTGAAAAGTGCCGACAAGCTGATCGCTGTCGGGTGTTTTTGCATAGGAACGAACCAAGTGGCGCTCGACGCGGCTACCCGATGCGGTATCCCTGTATTCAACGCTCCCTACAGCAACACGCGAAGCGTAGCCGAGCTGGTCATGGGTGAGATCGTGATGCTTATGAGGGGCATATTCCCCCGTTCGGTGGCCGCGCATGCCGGCGGCTGGCAGAAATTGGCAGCGAATTCGTGGGAGGTGCGCGGTAAGACACTCGGCATCGTCGGCTATGGGTCAATTGGTTCGCAGCTTTCGGTTCTTGCCGAAGCGTTCGGCATGCAGGTCCTCTACTATGATGTTGCGCCAAAGCTTGGTCACGGTAAGGCGTCCGAGATGCCGAGCCTGACGTCGCTGCTGGAAAACAGCGATGTTGTTAGTCTGCATGTCCCTCAGACAGTGGAAACGAGGGGGATGATCGGCAATTCTGAAATTTCCGCCATGAAGCCGGGGGCCTTCTTGATCAACAACGCGCGTGGGGACATCGTCGATCTCCAAGCGCTCGCCGCCGCCGTCAAAGACGGACGCTTGTCCGGCGCTGCGATCGACGTGTTCCCGCACGAGCCTTCGAGTAACCTTGACCCGTTTGTCACGCCTCTCCAGGGTTGCGACAACGTCATACTGACACCTCATATCGGCGCCTCCACAATCGAAGCGCAGGAACGCATTGGTGTCGAGGTTGCCTGCAAGCTGATCGATTACAGCGATGTCGGCACAACGCTTGGAGCACTGAACTTCCCTCAACTCCGGCTGCGAACGAGCTCACGCGGGACCCGTTTCATGCACGTACACACTAATGCGCCCGGTATTCTGCGCAAGATCAACGATGTGATTGCGGCGAGTGGTGCCAACATAACGGCTCAGTTCCTGCAGACTTATGGAGAAATTGGCTACGTCGTCATCGAAGCCGAGACTGACCAGGAAGAAGACATCATGCTACTCCGGCGGATTAGAGCTCTGCCTGGGACTATCCGCGCGAGGCTGCTGTATGCTGCCTGTTCGTGACAAACAGTCTGGTGGTAGCGATTCTTTCGAGAGGATCTGTGAGGATCGCGCAGTAGTCTGGCACTAGATAATACATGAGCCCGGGAACGTTCAGGTGAAGGTCACAACGTGAAGAGCGACGTGAACACCTTGGCGAAGCGGGAGCAGTGGAGACGATCTGTTCGTGACGACGGCAGGTACAAAGGAAATGGCAAAGTTCGCTACGCTCATGGGAGAGCCGCGCGACGGCACTAACGCTCTTGAAGCTTCGCATACATCGGACCCGGCTATTAATGCCGCCGTAGTCCCGCTTGAGACGGTTGTTCAAGTAGGCGCTGGTCGATGTACCGGCATTCGCTTTCGTGCTGTCGGCGAGAGGTGGAGAGACTGGCCGGCGCTCGTAGGATTGACGCGCGAGTATCTAGTACCGGTGCGCATGGATGCGAAGAGCCGTAGGCTCCCGCCGGCTGCGATCAGCACCTTCTGCTTGTGGCTTGTCATTGGTTATTGGAACATGAGGACGGAAGCTTCAAGGCCGTGTTCATATGCGGTCGCTAACCTGCTTTGTTCCGACCTGGCGTAATATAGCCAGGAACCGCTCCTGCAGCTCTGTCGGATGCCAATCCAGCCGGGTGATGGCGCCGATCGCGCGCGGCGTATCTGGGATGCAAGACAGGATCTGGATAAGCAAACCCGCTTCGATTTCAGCACTGACCTGAGTGCGCGATAGTAATGTCATAAAGTCGCTTTGCACGAGAACACCTCTTATTAAAGAGACCGAGCCGCACTGAATTGGAGCGTCGGGACGAGGAACGCCGGCCCGGTCGAAGATCTGCTGCCATCGCTCCAGCAGTCCGGAAGCTCTTCGCGCCACAATCCATGGATAGCAGGCGAGATCTGCAAAGCTGGCCTCTTTTTTAGCCAGAGGATGTTCCGCGCGGCCAATGATAGTAAGCTGGTCGATGAACAGCGTCTCTTGCCGAATGTCAGAATCTGGCTGAGCGCGCAGTGCGCCGATGATAATGTCGATGCGACCGCTCCGAAGCAACCCGACTAGTTCCAGATATGAACCGTCGACGACGTCCACGCGCGCCTCCGGACGTTCGCGCAGCAAGGTGGCTAGCGTCGCCGGAAGCAGAAGTGATCGCGACAGGGCCATGGCGCCCACCGTGATGCGGCCTCCGCGCGCCGAGCATTCGTCGAGGGCCGCGTTTAGTTCTGATAGGCAGATCGAGAACGCGCGAGCGAAGGTATGCCCCGCTCGGCTGAGGCCGATCCCTCTGCCACGGCGCACCACGAGCGGGGCGCCAGCCAGCGCCTCGAGATCGCGAACCGCGCGGTGCACCGCCGGCGCCGACACCCCCGCCGCCCGAGCCGCCGCCACGAAGCTGCCCTGCTCCGCCACGGTTAGAAGCCCTCGCAGGTGAGCGCTGGTAAGGAATCGGACTGGCTCTGCCTGCCGCAGGCCGTTGCTGGAAAACCGGAACGCCTGTGCCAGACTGGCGAGCGACCGGTCGACACGGTCGAGCACCTTGGCGCCGTCCTGTGTCAGCGAGATACCGTCCGCGTGACGCTGAAACAATTCGGTTCCGAACGCTCCCTCTAGTTTCAGGAGGGCCTGGCTAAGCGCGGGCTGAGTCACTCCGACCAGCTTCGCTGCCTGGCTGATGCTCCCAGCCTGAGCCAGCGCAGGCAGCATGCGCAGATGACGTAGGTTCAGGCTGTAGGCGTCGGTCATCTGATAGAGTTAACTCAAGCTTATGGCATTCCGATATTCGAATTAACGCCGCAGCGCGACAGGTTCGTATGAGAAATGCTCGGGACGAGGTTCCCGGGGGAAACAGCAATGCCGGCGCATTCGCTTGCCATTTCAGACGACGTCGTAGTTGCGCTGCCACCGACACCTCACCGTGGTCTGCAAGACTGGATCGATGAGGTAGCGGCGCGGGCCCAACCCGACCGGGTGGTCTGGTGCGACGGCACCGATGCCGAATGGGACCTGCTCTCGGAGCAGATGATTGAGACAGGCACGCTGGTCCGGCTGAACCCGCGGTTGCGGCGGAACTCGTTCTACGCGCGCTCCTCGGCGTCCGATGTGGCGCGCGTGGAGAGCCGAACCTTCATCTGCTCGGAGCACGAGGCGGATGCCGGACCCACCAACAACTGGGTCGACCCGAAGGACATGCGGCGGCAGTTTGCGGAACTCTTCGAGGGCTGCATGCGCGGGCGCACGATGTACGTGGTGCCGTTTTGCATGGGACCGATGGGTTCCAAGCAGAGCGTCATCGGCGTCGAAATCACCGACAGCCCCTATGTCGTCCTTTCCATGCGTATTATGACCCGGATCGGCACGCCGGTGCTAGAGATCCTGGGCGGGGATGGCTTTTTCGTTCGCTGCGTCCACTCCGTGGGCATGCCGCTCGCCCTCGGCGAGGCAGATGTGGCCTGGCCATGCAACGACGAGAAATGGATTGCCCACTTTCCGGAGACCCGTGAAATCTGGTCCTACGGATCCGGCTACGGCGGCAACGCGCTGTTGGGAAAGAAATGCTTAGCGCTGCGGATCGCGAGCGTAATGGCGCGCGACGAGGGCTGGCTCGCCGAGCACATGTTGATCATCAAGATCACCAACCCTGAGGGCCGTTCGCACTTCATTGCCGCCGCGTTTCCGAGCGCATGTGGGAAGACTAACCTCGCCATGATCCAGCCCACGCTTCCCGGCTGGCAGGTCGAGACGGTGGGAGACGACATCGCCTGGATGCGGTTCGGGACCGACGGGCGCCTCTACGCCGTCAACCCAGAGGCGGGCTTCTTCGGCGTGGCGCCCGGCACCGGCCCGGCGACGAACCGCAACGCCATCCAGACGCTGACGGAAAACTGCATCTTCACCAACACGGCGCTGACCGCAGAGGGCGATGTCTGGTGGGAGGGCCTGACGGATCAGCCACCATCCGGATTGACGGATTGGACCGGCGTAGCCTGGGATTCCGGCAGCGGCAAGCCCGCCGCGCATCCGAACGCCAGGTTCACCGTTCCCGCAGCCCAGTGCCCGTCCATCGCGTCCGAGTGGGACGCTCCCCAAGGTGTGCCGATTTCCGCATTGCTGTTCGGAGGCCGGCGCGCCACCGCGGTTCCTCTCGCTATCGAGGCCTTCGACTGGGACCACGGTGTCTATCTTGCCGCCAACATGGCGTCCGAGGGAACCGCGGCCGCGGAAGGCGAGGTGGGCAAGCTGCGCCGTGACCCTTTCGCAATGCTTCCCTTCTGCGGCTACAATCTTTCTGACTACCTCGCGCACTGGTGCAGAATCGGCGCGGCCGCCGAAAACGACAGCCGAATCCTCCCGAAGATTTTCCTTGTCAACTGGTTCCGAAAGGACACGAATGGGCGCTTCCTTTGGCCGGGTTACGAGGAGAACGCTCGCGTTCTCCGTTGGGTGATCGAGCGGGTCGAGAGCGGAGGTGAGGCCATCGAGACGGCTATCGGCCGCCTTCCGACACCTGACGCGATCGGAATGTCCGACCTCAATCTATTGCCGGGTGTGGCCGAAGCTTTGCTATCGGTCGACAACGAGGTCTGGATCGACGAGGCACGACGGAACCGCGCCTACCTAAATGATTTTGGCGATCGTGTCCCGGCTTTAGATCACCAGCAGGACCTGCTCGAGCAACGACTTCATTTGGCGTGAGCAAGAAAAGTGAACCGTTCCTTATTAGCCCGTGACATCCTAGTCGCAAAAGGACTCCGAGTGATGCGTATAGGCACTAAAACGACCGATTGCGGAAGGTGTCAGTATCCTGCACAAAAGCGATCGGGGCGGTTCTCAAGCGGGGTGTGACCGTCCTCGACGTTGCGGAAGTCGCGGCGCTGCTCGCGGCACTGGACCGTTCGACGTGGATCGGCCAGCAAGACACGCTTCTCCGGATTGAGTGGCACCCACCGTTCGCTACGGCAGAAGACAATCACACAGCCGGATATACAACGGGAGCTGGATCGTCATGTTCAATGCGCCTGTTGTTCACCATGGAAGAGATTACAATGACTTCGTTCGGCAAAGGAATCAGTGGTGAAACCGGTAGCGACACGCCGCCGAACACCCCTATCTCATCTACTGGCCGCCGTACGCTTCTGCTAACGGGTGGTCTTGCGGCGCTTGCTGCAGCGCTGCCAGCGAACGCGCAGGGTCTTGGACCATTTCCCGAGCCGCCGGCCACGCGGATGGCTGGACCAATCAAGCCAGGTCGCGGGTCTAATCTTTCGGGACGCGTAGCTGTCGTCACGGGCGCTGCCCGGGGCATTGGACGCGCCATCGCCGTCGAGTATGCGGCCAATGGAGCTGATGTTGTGGCGCTTGATATAATCGGGCCGATCAGCACGTCCGCCGACGCACCTCCTGCAACGCGCGCAGAGTTGGATGAAACCGTCAGCCAAATTCGCGCCTATGGGCGGACTGGCACTGCAATCCAGGCAGACATTCGCAACATCGCGCAGATGCGTAAAATCGCGGATGATGTTGAGCGGCAGCACGGGAAGATCGACATCCTGGTGGCGAACGCCGCGATCCAGGCATGGCAGCCGTTACTGCACATGGCCGATAGTGACTGGGACGACACGATCGAGAACAACCTGAACGGAACTGCGCGTACGATCCGCGCCCTCGCGCCGAAGATGGTGGACAAGAAATACGGCCGGATCATCGTTGTCTCGTCCATGCAGGGCCGGCAGGGAACCAAAGGCGCCGCTGCTTATTCCGCTTCAAAATGGGCCCTGATCGGACTTGCAAAGTCAGCCGCGCTAGAGTTCGGTGAGTTCGGCATCACGGTCAACGTCCTCATACCCGGGCTTGTCGCAACGCCCCTCACACTCAATACACCGCGACTCCAGGCGGTGATGCTACAGACAACGCATCAGGCAGTTGCCCAGCCGTCGGCCGAGGCGGCATTCCGAGCGCGGGCAAAGGGTGAAGCGCTGCAAGTCGGTTGGCTGCAGGTCACCGATATATCGCCTATGGCCGTGTTCCTGGCGTCCGATGCCGCCGCAATGATCACCGGCGGCGAGTTTGAGGTGACCGGCGGCGACTCGGCGTTAAGTGTTTAAGCAATATATAGTCTAAAGAATCTGACACTTGAATTTCGCGATGCTATGATGCGGCTCGGGTTCAGTTAGGTATTAATCGGTTCTCTAGAGCATCATCCCGAAACTCAACGTGCCCGAGCTCCTCGGCGGTGATGGTGGCGACCAGGTTATACAATGGCGGGAGCTTCGCCTGGCTGCGGAAACTGAAGCGCTGGGACATATAGTTGCCGATAGTCGACATCTCGCTTTAACTGAAGCCGAGCAGTGCCTGCGGCGCGGCCGCTGCTTTGGGATGCCTGCGCTTTGAAGCGGATATCTAAATTGCGGCTTGTCGATACATAGAAACATCGCGTGACCTCCGGTTGCTCGCGGCCCACGGCGTGGTTTTCCTGGGGTTTCCGGCGAAGCGATCACGATTCACACCTGGCCGGTAAGCGCAGGTTGAAGAAGCTCAGGCCGGTATCACCGAGTGCTTAGTTTTAGACAATGCCTTCATCACCTGGTCGCTGAGCTTCAGGTGACCCTGCACCAGCTTCGTCGGCGTCAGCGCCATCCACTGGTTCAACGACACGTCCTCGAACCGCAGCGCCTTGAACATCTCGAGAAAACGCAGCGGGGTGCTGCCGGTGTTTTCTATGTAATGCCCCATCGCGAAGGGGACGTAGCCGACATCGCCGGCGCGGTAGTCGAAGGTGCGGGCATCGCCCGACGCGCCGAATACGCCCATGCGCGCCTGGCCGGAGATGTAGTACTGCCACTCGTCAGTGTTTGGGTGCCAGTGCAGCTCCCGCATGCCACCCGGCTCGACCTCGACGATGGCGGCAGCAAGAGTCTTTGCCGCCTTGAAGTTGCTGGAATCAACGATTCGGACGCTGCCTGACCTAAATGTCAACGGCGTCACTGTCGACGGCCGGAAGCTGAAGCTTTCGGGCACCGTGCCGTTGCCGATGATGCGGTCGGAGGCGATCGGTCCCGGCACCGGCAGCGGGAACATGTAGCGCTCCTCGGGGTCCGGGGTATGGCCGAAATTGTTCGCGGGCACGCTGAAATTCTTAGCCAGCACGTCCGGCGGCACATGCTTGAACCAGTCGCTGATCAGGAACGTACTGTCTTCGTTGAAGCTGCCGTCATCGAACACCAGCAGAAACTCGCAGCCCTGGTCCAGGGCCTGGATCGAGTGCGGGACCCCGGACGGGAAATACCAGAGGTCGCCCTCGTTCACGTCGTCGATGAAGTTGCGGCCGTTCTGGTCGACTGCGGTGATGCGTGCAGCGCCGGCTAGCATGATTGACCACTCACCCTGCTTGTGCCAGTGCATCTCGCGCACGCCGCCAGGCACCAGGCGCATGTCGACGCCAGCGATGCTCTTGGAGATCCCGAGTTCCCGCTCGGTGACCTGCCTAGTCCAGCCGCCATCGGTCTCGCGAACATGCGAGTCGGAAAAAGAGAACTTCAGGTTGGGCAGGGTGCCGTGGTCGGTGCGTGGCGGGTTGACGAGATCCGGTTCCTCGCCGTCGCGGGCCGGATCGTGTGGTCCCGGATCGTCGCCGATCGGGCTGACGCGGGCAGGCTGCCCGGCGGCGGCGGCCAGTGCGTTGGCAGCTGTGCCGACCGAAAGCGCAGCCAGGCCGCCGGCAGCACCCGCGCCGGCCGTGAGGATGCGTCTGCGCGAAAAGGAATTCATGAGACCTGCTCCAAGCTGTGGCAGGCCTTAGATGGGGCTGCAACTGCGCAACAATAAGGCAAACGGTCCGTTCGGTCACTGCTAGAAACTTCATGGCGAAACGACTGCACGGTCTTGTGCTCTTGCGCACAAAAGCCGACGCCTCTCCGTTGCCGCGCGAGCCTGACATCCGGATCGAGATGGTTTTAAGCTACACAGAGAACGGCAAAGTGTGAGCTATGCTGGAGACGCTCAAAGGGATCCCGTTTGGCGCGTGGTTGAAGCGGTTCAGTGATCATCCAGGTCAGCTGCCACAGATTCCGGCTGATTCCGCTAACTGTTCCGATTTGATGCCGCCATGCAGAGGTGGGACTTTTTCTGGCGTAGTGTCCCGGCTCGTGGTGGAAACGTTGGATCAGGCGGCAGGCATGTTCTACGTCGGTTTAAATATTTCGGTCGCGCGCACCTCAACGTGCATCATGGATTCAGCGAGCTAGGTGATTCTCGAGCGTTCAGTCAACAGCACGCCAGAAACGATTGCCGCGACCATCAGGGCATCCGGAAAGGATGTGGACTGGGTCGGGCTCGAAGTCGGCATGAACTCCGCCTGGATTGCCCGAGGGCTTGGCGGGGGCAAATTGCGGGTCATCGTGATCGATGCCGCCCACGCTGCCGCGGCGCTTAAGACCGGGTTTCGCAACAAGACTGACAAGAATGATGCCCGCGGGATTGCTGACATGATTGGGGGTCGACAAGTTCCGCGCCGTTTCGCTGACGTCGGTGGCCGCGCAGCGCGATCGTGCCCTGCTGACAGTGCGCGAGCAGCTCCGCCGGCAGTCGCTCGACGCGCGCAACATCATCTGGTCCATCCTGCAAGTGGAAGGACTGAAGCCGCCGAAGCTGACCAGGCCGGCTTTCCTGGATCTGGTGACGCAGTCACTGAACGACGATGCTCTGGCGCCGCTGTTGTGGCCGCTCGTCACCATTGTCGAAGACATCAACAGTTAGGTTAACGGACTGGACAGGGAAAATACCGCGCGAGCAAAGGCGAGCACAGCCTCCAAATGGCTGATGACAGTGCCTGGCGTTGGCCCGCTCGTTGCCCTCACCTACGCAGCTGGTGTAGACGGCTCAGCGACTCCCGAACCGTCGGTGCTCACTTCGAGCTGACACCGCGACGGTTTTAAACAGGTGAGATGGACTGGTCCGGCGGGATCGGCCGGCCGGCGATGCTGGGGTGAGGCGTGCGCTGTATCAGGCAGCCAACGTGCTCATCCATCATAGCCGTGGTTGGTGCGCGCTGAAGTCCGGGGCCGTACGGCTGGCAAAGCGCCTCGGCCTTGGCAAGGCCAAGGTCGTCCTGGCGCGTAAGCTGGCCGTGGCGATGCACAAGATGTGGACAACGGGCGAGGACTACCGGCTGACAGCCGCAGCCTAGCCGCCCATAGCGGATCGGTCGCACGCTCGACGCGGCCGAAGAGGGTCCCTCCGGAGACGGGGTTGAAGAGAGTGTGTTTTACTTGTTTGGGGGCCGCAGCGCTCTTTACGGAATCCAGATACCGCGAAAAAGTAATCACCTCCACCAAATCGTCAGGTCATTTGTCCGGGTTGAGTTCGGAAGTGGCCGTTTCGATCTCGATCAGGGACAGGCTCTCAGGGTATAAGGATGCAAACGGGACTTCCTGTTATAATTTCTGATCCAGGAACGCGCGTCGGTCTTTCGGCTGGAGAAAGATCGAACGCGCAGATGTTATCGGACAGCTCGTTGGCGACGAGCAGCTGATCCGACCCTACCCCGAAACTCGCAAAGCGCGGGCCGTGGCCGCCACAGGATGTCCACGACGGTGCGTGCAGCGTTTCTTGCTCCGCAATGAAGTGGGCGCAGTAGATGCTGTCATGACCGCGGTTGGTCACCAGCACCATGCCGCCGTCGGCCGTTACCAGGACTTCGGCCGCCGTGTTGCCCGACGATGCGTCGGCAGGGATCGTCCGATACACGCCACGCAAATCCAGCGTGCCCGCTTGCGCATCATAGCCGTAGACACCGACCTCCGAAGACAGCTCGTAGGCCACAAAAGCGTAGGGCCTTGTCGGGTGGAAGACGACGTGACGCGGCCCGCTGCCCGGCTTGGTTGCGAACCGACCGCAGATCTCGAGCCGAGCGTCGTTGGGATCAAAGCGAAGCACGAAGATCTGGTCTGTTCCCTTGTCCGGCACCACGACAAAACGGTTCGCCGGATCCCACGCGACCTGATGCGGATGCGATGAGAGCTGTTGCACACGATCCGGTCCCGGGTGCCCCGGCAGTATCAGGATGGCGGAAGGGTCGGCCAGTGATCCGTCGATGTTACGCGGCAAGGCTGAGACCGAGCCGCTGGCGTAGTTCGCGATCAGCATGAAGCGGTTGGTGGGATCCGGCGCCAAATGCACCGGATTGGCGCCACCCGTACTGGTTGTGCCCAGCACAACCAGCCGCCCGTCAGGCCCGCGCCTCAGCGAGGTGACGTCGGTCATGTCGCCGTGCACTGCGTAGAGGAAGTCGCCTTGTCGGTCGACCGCCAAGAACGACGGGTTCACCATGCCCTCCACGAGTTGAACCTGCGTCCACCGTCCGTCGGCGTGCACATCGAATACGGAGAGGCCGCGGCCTTTCGCTCCGCGCTCGCGGCTCGTCCGGCAACCGACATAGGCGACAGCAAGTGTTCTACTCTTGGACATGGGCATCCTCTTTAGCGGCGGGGCAGCGCGCACGGCGCTGAAGCCTAGGACCGGAGCCAAGGCGAGCAGTCCGCGCCGTCTCAGCATGTGGCAGGCCTTCCGCAGGTGACAACCGCACTAGACTCTCGAGCATGGCGTCGTGAAAGACAGACTGAGGATGTCGCGTGTTCCGCACGGAGACATATACGGGAAACATGAGCGATCACTTGCATTCTCGCGTTCTAGGCGGCGGCGCAGCATCTGTATTGGATATATGTGACGCAACGATAGCGCCGTGCGACAGCAGTAGTGCGCTCGCCGCACCAAAGATTTGCAATGTGCCTGCCGCTAAAAAAGCCGCCGTGTAGCCGCCTGTCGTCGAGACCACGTATCCAGTGACGATCGGCGCCGTCAGACCGAACAGGTTCCCCACCAGCACGACGAAGCCCATACACACGCCGACATCCGACGGCGACGCGACAATATCATTCAGCAGGGCAAAATTCAGCGACGTGGTCGATGCGATCCCGGATAGTGACAAAGCGGCAAGCAGGATAGCCATTGTCGTCGTATGGGCAAACGGGATGGCCGCGACTGTGGCGACAATGCAGGCCATCGCTGCCACTGCGAGCCGACGTCCGCCTCCCGCCACCCGTCCACGCAGCAGCCGGTCGCTCGCATGGCCTGCGACGATGCAGGCCGCGGCCGCGACTGCATAGGGAACGGCGGCCCAAAACCCCACATTCGCGGTCGGGACCTTGAGCACATGGCGCAGGTAACTTGGCAGCCAGGTGAGGAAGAGGTATTGCGCATAGACATTGCAGCCCTGGGTCACGGCCACGCCCCAAAGTCCGGGGCCTGCGCGCAGCAGGCGCAGCAGACCACTCGCCTTTGGATATCCGGTGGCGTGGCCTGGTTGCTTGGTATCCCGGGTTGCCAGGATATGCTGGCACTCTCCCTCTCCAAGCCAGCGAGCACGTTCTGGCTGCTCGAACATGCGCAACCAGAACAGCAGCCAGATCAGACCGAGCACTCCCGATAGAAAGAACAGAGACCGCCAACCGAAGGCCGCGATCAGCGGCCCAGCAATCAGCGCGCACAAAGCGGGTCCCACATAGGAACCGGAGTTGAAGAGCGCGGTGACAATCCCGCGTTCCGCGGCTGGAAACCAGGACCGGACGACGCGGGCGCCAGATGGGTTGCTGACCGCTTCCGCCCCACCCATGACGAGACGGGTCAGGAGCAACGACCCATAGCCCGGGACCAGACCGCCCGCCACCGTAGCCGCCGACCAGACGGCAAGCCCCAGTCCGGCAATCCGCTTGGGACCGAACCGGTCCACCATCACGCCCATCGGCACCACAAGTGCGGAGTAGGACCAGAGGAAAGACGAGAACAGGAAGCCAAGTGCGACAGGCGTCAATCGAAAGTCATGGGCGATGCCTGTAGCCGCGAACGAGATTGTGGCGCGGTCGACATAGCTCAGCAGCGACATGCCCAAGAGCAGGAACGCAATCCGGTATCGCCTCGAGTCCAACGTTCCCCCAATCGACGCGCATTGGCGCCTGATGGTCCGCCGCTTGGACAGACGGTCCTGCAGCGAACCTTGCAACCTCATGAGAGACACATACGACGCTTGTCATTGTATTGTAAGTGGTCTAGATACAAATATCATGTATCTAATGCAAAAGGGGTGCATCCTGTGAGGGCTCGGATGACAAGGCCAACTCAATGGTCGAGCAGGTTTCGTCACGTAGCGCGAGATCGCACTTGGACAAGCTCGACTAACCATAAGGGTCTGGGTGTTCTCAGCCGCTGTCGCTTGAGGCAGACGTATCCTGTGTCGTGTTGCGGGATCCCGACGCCTACCCAAAGGGGAACTACGAGGCATCTCGCAAGATCGCCTGTGGCTTGTGCGCACGGCAGCGCTGCTTCCCGCCCCTATCTACGATCCCTTTGCCAAAGCAGGGCAGACGCACCAAAGCAGCGGCGCCGGCCGGCCAGCATCTCAACCGTGTCTCGAGGGAAGCAAACATCCCTCGCAAGGCTGAACACTTCTCTCGGAAGAGCCAATTAATGACCACCATTCTGCTTGACCATATCCATTTCCGCAGCCGTCATCCGGAAGCGGTCGCCGACTTCCTGTCGCGGCACTTTGATGTCGAGATCGTCGAGCGGATGGAGGTGCGCGGCTTACCACGTGTCGTGCTGCGGATTGGCGACGTCGCGATCTTCGTTGAAGGAGCCACGGACGACATGCCGCGCGTGCCTGGTATGCCGTTCCGAGGCATCGAGCATGTCTGCGTGCGGGTCTCTGACATCGCCGCTCACGCGGCACGTCTGGAGCAGGCTGGAGTGACGCTGCTCTCACCAGTCTCCCAAATCCGGCCCGGCGTGCAAATCGCCTTTGTCGAAGCGCCAGACGGGATCCTGATCGAGATGATCGAACGGTTGACGGCCTGAAAGGCGGACGCATGAGCGGGCTCCGGACTGATCACGAAACCCTGCAAACATTCACCGCCGCTGTTTTGTGTGCCGTCGGTCTCAGCGAACCAGACGCCGCTCTGTGCGCGGACACGCTGGTGCAAGCCGAGCTTTGGGGACACGCCTCGCATGGCGTGCTGCGTTTGCCCTGGTATGTTGCGCGGATCGCATCCGGCGCATGCAATCCCACTGCAAAGCCGCGCGTATTGCAGGATATGGGCGCGCTGGCGCTGGTCGACGCCGACAACGCTATGGGCCAAGTCGCGACCACCTTTGCGATGGACGAAGCGGTGCGGCGCGCCGGGACGTACGGCATTGCCGCCGTCTCGGTACGTAACTCCAACCACTTCGGCACGGCAATGTACTACACGTCGGGAGCGGCTCGTCGCGGCATGTTGGCTTTCCTTTCCACCAATGCCAGCCCAGCGATGGCCCCGTGGGGTGGGCGGGAACGGGCGGTCGGCACCAATCCCTGGTCGTGGGCCGCGCCTGCGGGCGAGTTGCCGCCTCTGGTGCTCGACATCGCCAACACCAGCGTTGCACGTGGCAAGGTGTACCTTGCGCACCAGAGGGGCGAACTTATTCCGCTGACCTGGGCACTCGATGGCTCAGGCCGGCCGACGGACGATCCCCAGGCGGCGATCGAAGGGCTGATCCAGCCCATGGCGGGCCACAAGGGCTACGCGATCGCGCTGATGATGGACGTCATCTCCGGCGTGCTGAGTGGTAGCGCATTTGGTGCTGGAGTAGTCGGGCCCTACCACCCGGAAGGCCGCAGCGGCGCCGGCCATTTCGCCTTCGTTCTCGACATCAAGCGACTAATGCCGCTCGGCGAATTTACGGGCCGGGTGCGCGAGCTCGTCGAGAGCCTTAAGCGTAATCCGGTTGCCGAAGGCTCGGAAGGGATCCTGTACCCGGGCGAGCTGGAGGCGGCCAACGACGCCAGCTCTCGAAACTCCGGCATCCTGCTGCCGCCCGACACAGTACGCGATCTGCTGGCGCTGGCCCGGGCCTACGACGTTACCCCCGCCTTCTTGCCTGCCGCCGGGCCTTTGAACCCGATCCCGAAAGGAGCAACGGCATGACCATCATCACGATCAATCCCGCGACGGGCGACCAACTTGAAGCCTACGAGGCGCATACGCCCGCAGCGGTGGAAGCGCGTCTGGCGGCAGCAGCGTCGGCGCAGCGCGGATGGAGAGCCGAACCACCCGCGCTGCGGGGGGCCCTGCTGGCACGCCTTGCCGGCGTATTGCGCGAGCGGACGCCGCACCATGCGCGGCTGATCACGCTTGAGATGGGCAAGCCGCTCACGGAGGCGGCGGCCGAAATCGAGAAGTGCGCCGTTACCTGCGACTATTACGCCCGCAACGCTGAACGCTTCCTGGCGCCCGAGCTGGTCGAGACCTCGGCAAAGGAAAGCATGGTCGTCTTCGAGCCGCTCGGTACCGTACTCGGGATCATGCCTTGGAACTACCCGTTCTGGCAGACCATCCGCTTCCTGGCTCCCGCATTGCTCGGTGGCAACGCCGCTATCCTCAAGCACGCCAACAACGTGCCCGGCTGTGCGCTCGCCCTTGAAGCAGCGCTGCGCGAGGCCGGATTACCCGAAGGCCTGTTCGCGGCCCTGCTGATCGACACCGGCGAGGTGAAGGCGGTGGTGGAAGATGCACGGATCTCAGCGGTCAGCCTTACGGGCTCGACCGAGGTCGGTGCCATCGTCGCTTCGCAAGCTGGCAGCAGGCTCAAGCCGCAGGTGCTGGAGCTCGGCGGATCCGATCCGTTCATCGTGCTTGCCGACGCGGACCTCGAACTCGCAGTCGCGACCGCGGTGAAGGCACGCTACTCGAACAACGGCCAGAGCTGCATCTCCGCCAAGCGCTTTCTCGTCGCCGAGAAGATCGCGGACGAGTTCGTCGAAGCCTTCACCGTTTCCGTGCGTGCGCTCACGGTCGGCAACCCACTCGACCCAACTACGAAGCTCGGGCCGCTGGCACGCGAGAGCCTGCGCACAAACCTGCATCGTCAAGTCGAAGCGACGCGAAGCGCCGGAGCCCGGCTGGTCTGCGGTGGCGAGCCGCTCGAGGGCCCCGGATGGTTCTACCCCCCGACCGTACTTGATCGCGTGACGCCCGGCATGGCGGCCTTCGACGAGGAGACCTTTGGGCCCGCCGCTGCCATCACGGTAGTTGCGGATGCCGACGAAGCGGTTGAGCTCGCGAACGCAAGTCCGTTCGGCCTCGGCGCTTCGCTATGGACGCGCGATCTGGATCGGGCCCGCGGGCTGCTCCCCCACATTCAGGCTGGTGCGGTGTTCGTCAACGCCCTGGTGGCCTCCGACCCGCGAATCCCGTTCGGGGGCATCAAGCAGTCCGGCTACGGCCGTGAACTGGGTGTTCTCGGGCTGCGGAGCTTCGTGAACCAGAAAACCGTGTGGATCGACGCGTGATGCCGACCGAACAGGAGTCAATGCTATGACCAAAGGCGTCATTCTACACCCGAACGACTTACCGGCCCACAAGCGCGGCAACGGCAACAAGACGATCCCGCTAGCCGGACCGAGGATCGGAGCCGGCTTTCTCAACGGCATCACCGTTATCGCGCCGGGTTCGGCAATCCCGCTGCACACGCACAACTGTGAGGAAAGCGTCGTGGTGCTGGAAGGGGACGCTTTGGCCGAGATCGACGGCGAGCAGCACAAGCTTGTACGGCACGACGCGAGCTGGATCCCCGCCGATCTGCCGCATCGGTTCATCAATGCGAGCCAGACGGAGCCGCTCACCATCCTCTGGACCTACGCTCGGCCCGACGCGACCCGCACGCTCGTCGAAACCGGCGAAACCCGGCCTGTATCCGCCGAACACCGGCGCTGATCTGCTCTGGCGTCATGGACGACGCGTCAACCCGAGAAAAGACTCCGGATGAAAAAATGATGTCATCACACGATCATAAGATAGCAGACGATCCACAACCTAGTAGAGATGAAGTATGTCGCGCGACGATAGACTTGCCGAAGCGGCCTGACCGGCGTGGCATGCTGCTGGGAACATTGGCTGGCATCGGAGCGCTCGGTATCGGCAGCGCGCGCGCGGTTGAAGTGCACGCGCCGACCGAACAGCAGGCAGCAGCCAGCACAGCCGCCACCGAGACTGACAGCCAGCCCGCTGGGCGACCAGATCTCGAGGCCATCCTTACCGGGAAGGTTGCGGTCGTAACGGGTGCTGCGCGAGGCATCGGACGCTCGATCGCGGTCGAGTTCGCAGCCAATGGCGCCGACTTCGTTGGCCTCGACATATGCAGACCGGCCAGCGCCCACACGCTCTACCCGCACTCGACGCGTGCTGATCTTGATGAAACGGAACGGCTTGTCGCATCGCGTGGAAGACGCTTCACGCCGATCGTCACCGACATCCGCGACATTGCGGCTTTACGTGCGGCGGCGAAGAGCGTGTCCGACAAGATCGGACGGATCAACATCGTGGTCGCCGATGCCGGCATCCAACCGTTCCAGCCGCTGCTTGAGATGACGGACGCGCAATGGCACGAGCCCATCGATGTGAACCTTAACAGCACAGCTAACACGATCAGAGCTTTCGGGCCTGCGCTGATGGCTGCCGGTGGCGGCCGTATCATCGTGGTTGCCTCCATGCAAGGCCGTTACGGCACGAAGAATGGCTCCTCCTATTCTGCGTCGAAGTGGGGAGTCCTCGGCCTGATGAAATCGGCGGCGCTTGAGTTGGGAGAACACAAGATCACGGTCAACGCTATCGTCCCGGGACTGATCGACACCCTGATGACGCGCAATGAGACGCGCTGGAAGCTTGCAATGGCGGCCGCCGATGGTCGCGTCGTCAACGAACCAACGGAGGCGCAGGCTGCTGCCGTCCTCAAGCCGTACTCGCCGCCAGAGCTCCATTGGCTGAACCCTGACCAGATTGCGCCTGCA
This sequence comes from Lichenicola cladoniae, assembly GCF_013201075.1. Classification (NCBI taxonomy): domain Bacteria; kingdom Pseudomonadati; phylum Pseudomonadota; class Alphaproteobacteria; order Acetobacterales; family Acetobacteraceae; genus Lichenicola; species Lichenicola cladoniae. The sequence continues at coordinate 248,771 of NZ_CP053709.1, forward strand.
GCCGTGTTTCTTGCCTCCGACGGTGCTGCCATTGTGACGGGCGGCAACTCCGCTCAAAATACCGCCTGAATAGAAGCCGGCCTCCCGCTACTCGTAGGTTCAAGTGTTCCCTTGCTGGCAGGTCCTCTAGTTCACAGCCAACCGGTCCGGTGAATGCATCTCCCAACAGCTGTTCGGCGGAAACACGTCAATATTTGACATTATTAAATAAACGGCCGGGCTCTTAATTAGGAGCTCCAACCGCACTTTAACTCTCTCAATGAAAATAGGTGGAGCATGAGGTCCAAGATCGTCGCATCGGGCGCCTGTTTTGCGCTCTTTTTGTCAACAACTATTTCGCGTGGCGCCGAAGGCGGCTTCTACTCCGGACCGATCGGCGGATCGGATATTAGATCCGCTTTTTTAAGCGACCCCGGTTCGCTGTCAATCAACCTAAGCGGCTCACCACAATGGAGTGACCTTTATACTGGTCCAAATGGCGGACCCAATCCAGCCGCGCGATCCGTAGCCTTTTCGGTGCAGGCGCTGGTCGGTGGCCTAAGCTACGTCTATCCGTGGACATTCGCTGGAGGCAAGTTTGGATCGAAGATTCAAGATCAGTACGTCTTTGCATGCTTCCGTAAGAACTCCGCGCGGCAATGCGATAGTGGCTTCACGGATCCTTACACGGATATCCTCATTTACAGTGTTCACCTTGGCCTCTTTGGCGCCCGCCCGCCCGCGCCGGGGAGCGGCCACCTTGCGCTGCCTTATGGTTTGACCATGGCTCCCGCCTTCAGCATGTCGCTTCCTCTAGGTCGATACAACGTACGAGAGCTGCTTAATCAAGGCCATAACGTTGCAATCTTCGTGCCAAACATCAGCTTTACCTATACAACTGGCGCAAACCTCTCTATCGGTGACGCAACGGAGATCAGCACGCGACTTTATTACGAGGTGAGCGCCGACAATCCGAAGACTGGCTATCGTAATGGTGATACGCTGGTCGATGACTTCGCATTGACAGAACGCGTACATCACTGGCAATTTGGTATCAACGGCACAGTCGCTCAGGCGACCAACAACGACACCCTTCATGGTGTCTCGCGTCCCGTCGACGGGAACCGACTGTTTGATTTCTTAATCGGTCCAGTGGTTCAGTACGATGTACCTGCTTGGCATTCCAGCTTCGGCATTAAGGCACTCTACGATGCCGCGAGCCACGACCGTCTCGAGCACAACCTCGTTGTAGCGCGTGCGACCATCAGCCTGTTCTAATCAGAGGCGGTGCAGCCCGGCCATGGCGGCGGACCTGTCCAAGACGCTTTGGAGCAAGGAGGACGTGGTGGCACTGACCGATGCCAAGGCCGAGCCGGCGAAGAAGCGGAGTGCGTATAAGCCTCGTGCGCAGAAGGCGGCGTAAATATGGCTGCTTTGGACGAGACTGAGATTGTGCCAGGCCTAGTGGTAGAGCTTGACCCAGAAATATTGAGCCAGTGTCCGGGCGTGTTGACAAACGCTAGACAGACAGTAGGCGGCACGCGTATCGCAAACCGTCCGGGTCCTTTTATTGTTCTTACAAGCGAAGTTCGGGGCTGGCTGTGTGCTCCAACGTTTTCCAATGGATACCCCGGATTCGAACTCAACTCAAAACTACAAGGCGGCTCGTTAGTCAGGTGGCGGAAACAAGTTAGCTACTTTAACAAGTTTCAGTTCTGGATCGTTCCAGCGAAGTGCCTTATAGCCGCGTCGGGAAGGCACCGCTGTTCGTACGCAGGCGAAAATCCTGACGAGCTTGCTCGGATTGCTGGTTATCAGAACGAAAGTGACGTGAGCTTTAGCCCTACTTTAAACTGAGACACTACCCTCGACTTTGGCCATTTTTGGCCTGGCTGGTGATGAATCGAACGTGATGAGGTCAAGGATTCACCACTGAATCTGCGGCTGCGAGTCTAACCCCGGATATTGGATCGGGGTTGAGATGGCGGATAACTGGTTGTTTGAAGCGGCGCACGTGAAGCCGGCCGATTGGATGGCGCCGTTCGCTGACATGTTCACCGCCCCGACCTGGCAGCGTGTGCTGGTGCTGCTGATCGGTGCCGTGCTCAGCCCAGGACGCCGTACCGTGGCTGCGGCGCTTCGGGTCACTGGCCTGGACCAGGATCCGCATTTCACCAACTATCACCGCGTGCTTAATCGCTGCCGTTGGTCGAGCCGCCGGGTAGCGCGATGCCTGTTCTGCCTGTTGGTCACCACCTTTGTCCCGAGTGGGCCGGTCATCATCGGCCTGGACGACACGCTGGAACGACGTTGGGGCGCCAAGATCGCGGCACGCGGGATCTACCGCGATCCAACTCGGTCCTCGCACGGCCATTTCGTCAAGGCGAGCGGCCTGCGTTGGCTCTCGGTCATGGTGCTACCGGAGATTGCCTTTGCGGGGCGGGTCTGGGGATTACCATTTCTGACCGCTTTGGCGCCCTCCGAGCGATATGCGATGCAACGCCAGCGGCGGCACAAGAAGCGTAACCATCCGCTGAGCACCGCGGCATCATGTCTGATCAGGCAGCGTGGCCGATCGCGGCGGTATTTGATTTAAGCCAGTGCCATGGCAGCAGATCATCGAGGCGTTGCACCGGATGTTCCGCGATGCGGGCCAGCACGTCAGCCAGCCAAGCCTGCGGGTCAACGTCGTTCATCTTGGCCGTGACGATCAAGCTGTACATGATTGCGGCACGCTGCCCGCCGCGATCCGAACCACAGAACAGCCAGGATTTTCGCCCAAGTGCGATGCCTCTCAGGGCGCGTTCGGCCGCGTTGTTGCTGAGGCAGATCCGTCCATCATCCGCAAACCGGGTAAACGCCGTCCAGCGTTTCAGCATGTAGTCGATGGCTTTGGCGATGTCGTTGCCACGCGCGAGCTTAGCCCGCTGCTGACCCAACCAGTCCTGCAGGTCCATCACCAGGGGAAGTGACGAGGCCTGCCGGATCGCCCGGCGCTCCTCGGCACTGTGGCCGTTGATGTCGCGTTCGATGTCGAACAGGGCGTCGATGCGTTGCACGGCTTCCAGGCAGATTGGCGACAGAACCGCTGGGGCCTTGCCGTGCGCCGCACGGCGCGCGCTGCCCGCAAGGTCGGCCAGCACGAAAAACTTCCGGCGCGCATGCGCCCAGCAGGCAGCTTCCACGATCGGCCCGGGTTTGCGTCCCGGTTCATAGAGCTTGCCATAGCCGCCATAAGCATCTGCCTGCAGGATGCCGGTGTAGGCTGCCAGATGGCCTTGCGGGTGTTCGCCGCCGCGATCGCGCGAGTAGTGGAACACAGCACCCGGCGGAGCGAGACCACCGAACGGCCGATCGTCGCGCACGTAGACCCACAGACGGGCGATGTCGGTCTTGCCGCGGGCCAGCACCGGCACCGTGGTGTCATCGCCATGCAGCCGTTCTGCCGCCATGACATGAGCAGCCAAGCGCCCAAACAGCGGCATCAGCACGGTTGTGCAGGCACCGACCTGGTCGGCCAGCGTCGACAGGCTGACCTCCACACCCTCGCGGGCATAGCGTTCTGCCTGACGGTTGAGCGGCTGATGCTGGCCGAACTTCTCGAACAGAATCATGGCCAGCAGGTTCGGTCCGGCCCAGCCGCGGGGCGTCACGTGGAATGGCGCCGGGGGCTGACTGATGCGCTCGCAATCGCGGCAGGAGAATTTCTCACGCACATGCTGGATGACTTTCCAGCTGCGCGGGACGACCTCCAGGGTCTCCGTGACGTCCTCCCCCAGCCTGGACAGGCGTGTGCCGCCGCAGCAGGCGCAGGCCGACGGACCTGCGATGACGACGCGCTCGCGAGGGAGGTGTTCGGGAAACGGGCGCCGGGCCGGGCGCTTGCGGGTAAAGCCGGTGACGGCTGTAGTCTTGGCCGCGGCGGCCTCGGCAGCCAGCTCGTCCTCGGTGGCCGATGCTTCCAGCTCTTCCAGCTGCAGTTCCATCTGCTCCAGCAGGCGGGCGGTGCGCTCCGAGCGTGGTCCGAAGCGGTCACGGTTCAGTTTCTCAATCTGCAGCTTGAGGTGGGCGATCAACGCCTGGTCGCTGGATTGCTGGGCTTGGGCCTCGGCTATGACCCGGGCGACGTCGGCACGTGCTGCCAGGAGCGCTGCCTTGAGCAGCTCGACCTCATCCGGCGGTGCGGCAAACTCGGCGTCCATGCCGAAGATTGAATCATGAACCAAGCCGCCGTGGTACTATTTTCGGCAGCTACCGATCCATTATCCTGCAGATTGTGGACGCCATGTCTGCCGCGGATTGCGCCAGTCGATCGCCTCCAGCAAATAACCCATCTGCGCCGCTGTCAGCGGCACTGCGCCATCCACCGTCTGCGGCCAAATGAAGCGCCCGCGATCCAGGCGCTTGGCATAGAGCGACAAACCGATGCCATCATGCCAGATCGCCTTGATCAGCGAACCACTGCGGCCCCTAAAAACAAAAACATCCCCAGCAAATGGATCTCGGCCAAGCCCTTCCTGCACCTGCAGAGCAAGACCGCGCATGCCCCGGCGCATGTCGGTATGGCCCGTCGCGATCCAGATCCGTACGCTCGCCGAAACCGGGATCACTCGCGCAGCGCCGCCAGCACGCGCCGCAACGCGCCGAGATTGACGTCGCTGCCAACGCGGACGTGTCGGCCATTGCCCAGCTCGATTTCGATGAGCCCGGACGTCGGCACGGATCGCATCGGCGCTACCGAGTGCGGTGCCGAATTGGATGGCATGGATTCCGTGGGAGCCACCCCGATCATCTGCACCGGCATGAACATCGCCATATCCGACGCCGCCCTCAGCACACCCTCACGCACCTGTCGTCGCCAGGTGAACAGAAGGCTTTCGCAAATATCATGGCGAGCCGCGACAGCGCGGATCGCAACACCAGGCTCCTGCGTCTCAGCAACAATGCGCAGCTTATCTGCCGTGCTCCAACGCCGCCGACCCTCACGCCCGGTGATGATCTCCATCACGCCATCCATCGAAACACCTCAAGCGCCACCTAAAGTAGCAACTTAAGGTGGCGACAGATTCACGCCCAGGCGGCCTTCAGCGGAGGGATACTTCCAGCGTGTCGTCCAGGCCGATGATGACCGGCCCACTCGGGACAAAGGTGGTGACCAACAGGCAGAACAGGCATCGCGCTACCCGGCGGCTCGACCAACGGCAGCGATTAAGCACGCGGTGATAGTTGGTGAAATGCGGATCCTGGTCCAGGCCAGTGACCCGAAGCGCCGCAGCCACGGTACGGCGTCCTGGGCTGAGCACGGCACCGATCAGCAGCACCAGCACACGCTGCCAGGTCGGGGCGGTGAACATGTCAGCGAACGGCGCCATCCAATCGGCCGGCTTCACGTGCGCCGCTTCAAACAACCAGTTATCCGCCATCTCAACCCCGATCCAATATCCGGGGTTAGACTCGCAGCCGCAGATTCAGTGGTGAATCCTTGACCTCATCACGTTCGATTCATCACCAGCCAGGCCAAAAATGGCCAAAGTCGAGCTAAGAACATCCGCGCGGCAAGGCCGGTCGGACCGGACTACTCGCCCATATCTTCGAACGCCCAACCTGCGGCGGTGGCGGGCGTGCGCGACCAGCCGCTCTTGCAGCATCCGTTATTCGCAATCCGGTAATACGAGAATAGTGCCGATCCGACCTCTGCGCACCGTTCTGTAAGCCTCATCAACTTTATCGCCTGCCTCAGACGCCCCCGTCAGAAGCGCGACCTTCTCCAAGGAAGCATTGGCAAGATGTTGCTCTAGTAGGATCGCCGCCTGCGCTCGCTCACCCCGCTCCAGAAGCGCGATGATCGCCACGTGTTCCTCGCACTGGCGTCTGACGCGAGAGCGATCGTCAATTTCTTTGTACTCGATGAGGCGCCGCAGCTGATTCTGTCGCACGATCGTCTGGTGAATGAATCGGTTGCCTGACAGAGTCGCTAAAGTCTCATGGAACGTCGCGTTGGCCACGAAGAGTTCGACGTGGCTGGCGCTCGCGTAACCTTCGCTGACTAGTGCCTCCTGTTGTTGCCGAAGTCGCCGGAGCAACACGGAGTCGATCACGAAGGTCGACAGCATCATGGCCGATGGCTCGAGCAGCCTGCGCAACTCATAGCTTTCGGCATAGGATCGCGGTCCGTCGATCATCGGCTGGAACGACCACCCCTTGCTCGTCCGACGCTCGATCCATCCCTCGTTCGCGATGCGGTCTAACAAGCGGCCGACCCGTTGACGGGTCAGGCCGTATCGACGCATCAAGTCGACCTCGGTGACAACAGGCTTCAGTTCGCCCAATAGTCGATCCCGAGCAAGTGCCAGATAAGCTTCATCGTCAGCAGCAAAGGCATGATCGTCGCTACCGGCGGCGATCGATTCGGCAGCCCGAGCGAGGAAATACCCCCTCAATGGCGGGCGGGTCTCGACGATGCCCATCTCTGCAAGATGGGCAAGCGCGCCCCGCACCGGCGATCTGGATGTCCCAAGCACCCTCTCCAAAGATTGCTCGGTAAGGTGATGACCGACCGGAAACCGCTCCCGCCTCACGTAGGCGATCACCCGGTTTGCCAAGAGCGTGTGGAGCTTACTCATCCCCGGATTGTATCACGAACAGGTTCAACAACGCCAGTTTTGTACTGTTATCGCTCTTGATACATCGTTCTCGGTCTAGTTTGTTGGATGGGAACCACGTCGAACAGTGGTGGGCTAAGGGTCTTCGCGACGTAGGGTCTGACGTCCGCTTCCTGAAATTTTGGCTTAGGTAAGGCACCTCGATGGCATTGTCACGTTAACTGGTGGAGTTTGGAAGTAGGCTTGGACCAATTGGGTTGGCACGATCACCCGGTGCTTTGGGCACATGTTTCATGTGTCCATATTTTGAAAGCTTTGGCACGCACTGCACGATAGCGGCCTGCCGTCATCAGGTGGCGTCGCGGTCGGAAGTGCCCGGAGATGAAGGCGTGAGCGGAGCGGAAACGCTGTGCCTGCCGCATCGACTTGAAGCGCTGCATGTGCCGCTCTCGCCGCCGGGTTGGACGGTGAGAGTTTTCGGTCCGGTTGTTCAGGTAACGGCTTTCGCGGTGCTCGGCATCGGGCATCAGCTCGCGTCTCGCCACCTCGTAGCTCTTCAGCTTGTCCGTCACCACGACGCGGAGCGTATAAGATAGACCTTTCAGCAGGCGCTTGAAGAAGCGCTTTGCTGCTGTGCCATCCCGGCGACTTTGCACCAGGATGTCCAGCACGACGCAGTTCTGGTCGACAGCGCGCCAAAGATAGCCCAACTCTCCCTGGATTCGGATGAAGACTTCATCGAGGTGCCATTTGTCACCCGGGCAAGGCCGCCGTCGACGAATGCGGCCCGCGAAATGCAAGCCGAACTTCAGGCACCATCGCCGGACGCTCTCATAGAAGACGATGGTGCGGATCGGGCGGCGTCTTCATCCAACTATCCTCGCTCGGACCACAGCTGAAGGCCAGTTAACGTGACAATGCCTGGCCGTCGCCAAGGTGCCATCCTTCGTCGCCACACTGGGCGATATGACGGTGGCGTCCGGCCTGGCCTTCGTGTTCAGCGACGGCCAGCCGATCTCCGGCCTGTCCGACCAGTTCCTGGCACTGTCGGGCACCGTCCACGGCGTTTCCATTCCGATGATCGTGATGATCGTGATGGTCGTGGTGGTCGCGGTGTCCTGGGTCGTGTTGGCGCGGACCCGGTTCGGCATGCATGTCTACGCGGTCTGCGGCAACGCCCATGTAGCACGCGTGGCCGACGTCGACCAGCGCAGCATCCGCTTTATGGTCTACATCGACGCGGGCGCGCTCGCCGGGCTCGCGGGCGTGATGCTCGCGGCACGCGCCGCCGCTGGGATCGCCAACACCGGCGCGGGCTACGAGCTCAACGGACCGCCGCCGCCGTGATCGGCGGCATTAGCCTCGCCAGCGTCCTCGATAACGGGCTGAACATCATCAGTAATCGATCCAATTAAACTGATCCCCGCATATTTCCTAGATTGATCGTCAACGTGACAATGTCGGTGCGGTTCCCACGTGCTGACGCATGAATGAGTCGACGGCGGCATTAAATGCGTCGGAGTTCTCAAGCTGCGGGAAATGGTTCGCCGATGGCACCGTGGCCTGGGTGCCGCCAGTCGCTTGAGCAGCGACCCTTGCCACTGCGTCGATGGAAGCACTCCATCCACCGGTCACGACCAACACCGGGATCTTTGCTGCGGCTACGGTCTCGGCAGCCCGGCGAAGCTCGATGGGTGTCGCCATCCGACCGCGCAGAAGCGCGCAACCAAGTTGTGCCGCCCCATCCTCGTCGAGATCTCCCATCCCGCGGGAGCTTCTCGCCCCAGCATCCCCCACCAAATCACGCATGAAGATGCGGGCATACTCGGCCGGCGTCGCCGCAGTCAGCAGTGGCTGCATCATCCCCGCGACCGTTGCCTTAAGCTCTGGATCGGCCTCAAGGGCGGGATCGGTCATTGCCAGTCCCTGCAGCGCCGGCTCGACCAGCACCAGCGATCGTACGGCCTCAGGGCGGCGTGCGGCCGCCAGCAGCGCCTCGGCGCCACCCCAGGAATGCCCAATCAGATTGCCACCATCCCCGAGCAAGTCGGAGATCCAGACGGCATCACCCTCCATGTCGTCCGGACCACGCGAAGGGCTTTGACCAAATCCTGGCCGGTCCGCGATGGCGAGCTGCCAGCCCCAGTCAGCCAAAGCCTTCTGTTTGGAGAAGGTCACCGGACCCCCGCCGATCCCACCCTGGACCCCCGCCATGGATGATCACGACCAACGGCCAAGTCGTTCCATGCCGCTCGACGTTGATCGGGAGCCGGATGGCCTCTTCCGCAGGCAACGACGGGACCACTGGGCATTGCGCCAGAAGAGCCGCATGCTTTTCCATGACCATCGAGAGTGACATAAGCGTTTTCCCCGGTGTTCTCGCCTGCCGTCGCTCGGAACGTAACAAGCTTGTGGATCTCGAGCAGGAACCGAATTCGAAAGCCTAGTCAATGCGTGACAGCGATCGAGGCACTCGGGGCGGGCCCGCCTCAGATAAACGGAGCTCTACGGCTTGATGAGCCGAAGGGATTTTAGATGACGCTGCCGTCCGACATTCCGCCTCGCCAGAAACAGGGCGCCGCAGACCGGGGTCAGGACATGGATCGGGTGAGATAGCACGATTGGCGTCACGGACCGGGAACATTGCAATCAGCTGTTCCAGTTATCACGGCTCGAGCTTTCCAGCGGGCGCGCTAGGTTTAGCGACGCACAATGATGAACGTCTCGACCCGTAACCAAGGGCGGTTCCTGACGCACTTTGATTGAGACTGGGGTAGGTGCCTGACGCAGGTTGTTGAAGAATCGGCACACGTTCATTGATATCGACGTGAAATCCTAAGCTTTGGTGCGGGGTCGATGAGACAGACGCGGCACTAGAGTCAGACGTGACGCACTCACGTCGTTGGTGGAGCTTTGGGAAGATGCGGCTTGAGACTGCGGGCGAGAGGTTCTGTCGCAATTTTCGGATGGCTACGATCTGGTATAAGATTTGAGCTTGGTTCGGGTCGGGTGGATGATGGCGATCGAGTTCAAGGGCAGCCACTTCGAGCGTGACGTTATCCTGTGGGGCGTGCGTTGGTATGTGGCTTATCCGCTGAGCTACCGCCAGATCGAGGAGATGATGGCCGAGCGAGGCGTCGAGGTTGACCACTCGACGCTGCATCGCTGGGTGCTCAAGTATGTCCCGAAGTTGGAGGATGCGTTCCTGGCACGTAAGCGCCCGGTCGGCGGTAGTTGGCGGATGGACGAGACCTACGTGCGCATCAAGGGCGTGTGGACGTATCTGTATCGTGCCGTCGACAAGGCCGGTGCCACGGTAGACTTCTTGCTGACCGCGCGACGCGATCGCAAGGCGGCGCTGCGGTTCCTGCGCAAGGCTGCTGGCCGGCATGGTGTTCCCCGGAAGATCACCATCGACAAGAGTGGCGCCAACACCGCGGCGATCGAGAGCTACAACACCGAGCATGATGCCACCATCGAGATCCGCCGGATCAAGTTTCTCAACAACATCGTCGAACAAGATCACCGGGCGATCAAACGAATGACCAGGCCGATGCTGAGCTTCAAGAGCTTCTGGTCAGCACGGATCACCCTGGCTGGCATCGAGATCATGCACATGATCCGCAAGGGCCAGCTGCACTCGACAGGAAAGCTGCGTCCAGCACAGCAGTTCTACTCGCTCGCAGAATAGTCCAGTCCACAAGTCCCAAGACCAGCTCAACCATTCCAAAAACTTGCGACATAACCCGACGAATGCCTAGCTGTCGAATACGAGGACGCGCGGGAAGCCGGAGCCCTTGGGTTCATGGCCCGCGCCCTAGTACAAGCCACGCTGCCTCATTTAGACCCAAAGACCCACTACTTTGAGCGCACGAATGGTTTGGTAACGTTGTCCATCGTCAATCGGCCCCAAGTCGGGGTGCCGTACGGGACGCTGCCTCGAATACTAATGGCCTGGCTATGCACAGAGGCCGTGCGTACACAAAACCCGGAACTCTTGCTCGGTAAAAGCCAAGCTGACTTTATGCGCAAGCTTCAGCTCGCGACTGGTGGTCGGGACGTTGCTCGACTTAAGGACCAGGCTCACAGGCTCTTTTCAAGCATGATCTCATTAACCGGCAAGCGCGGGGATGAGACCGGGCTAGAAAACATATCGATAGCGAAGCGAGCCATGTTGTTCTGGAATCCCAGGGATCCGGAAGAAGAAAGTAAGTGGGAAAGCTCATTGACTTTGACAGCCGACTTTTTCGAGGAAGTGACTAGCTCTCCAATCCCTATAGACATGCGCGTTCTCCATGCTCTCAAACAGTCCGCGATGGCTATGGATATTTATACTTGGCTTACCTACAGGATCTTTCTTCTGCGCTCAAAAAACCGGGGGCAGGTGACTATTCCGTGGGAACGCCTACGAGCGCAGTTCGGAGCGGGTTACGGCAGCCGCAGGAGCTTAACCGCTACACCCGAAGATCAGGCAGAGCGGGATCGCAAAGCTACGTCCCATTTCAGATTTGCGTTTGAACGACGTCTGAGAGAGGTCTTGATCTTTTACCCCGAAGCGCGGGATGCGATTGACGCGACTAAGGCCGGTTTAACAGTACGGGCTTGTGCGTTGCATATCGAGCACCGTCCTTCATGGCGCACCAGGGACCCGGTGACGCTCAGTTGAGCCGGTAATATGCCAACGACAGTCTAGCCAAAAATGCCTGTCCCGCTCGATCTGGCTTCGATTAAGGGGATAATGGAAGTCGTGCTCGACTACGGGAGATTGTCCCGTCACAAGGCCCATTCTGGCGTGAGAGAATTGTTTTCGGTCGCGATACTGCACGTCGGCATAACCCATAGTCTCGATGACCAATAGCGACCTGCCGCCCTTCGGCACGCGATCCGCCTCCAGCAGAAAGTCGGGAATGCAAGGCTCGTGCGGAGTATCGCCATCGCTCTCTGACTCGGTGAGGCCTGTTCTGGCTGACATATCAAACAACGGTTTTACGATAGAAAGCCCAATCCCCTTCTTGTGGAACAGCCAGGTCCGCAGCTGAACTAGCACTTGGAACGTATGGCGTTCCAAGTTGCTGTCCACTGGCATCAAATGCCCTGCCGACATGCAAGGGTGGAGGTATGCCTTCAGCACTTCAACCGGGCTTCGTGGGGACGGACGGCCGACCACGCAAATCGCGAGATACGGCGATCGGGCGCGGCGATCCTCGACGCTCTGGCGGCTATGTCCTTCACGTTCGCCAAAGACGGCAATCTGACCACGCACTGCAACAGGATCCCCCCGCAACGGCTTCAAGACCCCGACCGAGGCATCTTCCACCACGACAATTAAAATTCCATGCGGACGCCCCGACTTCGGGAAACGACCAGGCGGCATTTGGGCGATCCGATCCATGAATTCAGGCAGTGCGGGAAGGTACGTGCAGAGGCATCTCGATAGTTGCACGCCTTTATCAAGCTCGATCCCAGCCGTAGCCGCCCGCAGGGCCTTATACTGTTCACTGACCGGGGCAACCACGCCAGAGGCGGCCACGCGGTTCAAGCTGGCGGTTTCAATCAGGTGCATCAGCAAGGTTGCGAGTGCGCCGCGGCGGCGGCCATAGCTGCGCGATTTTAGCCGCGGCGCACGCTCACCATCGTCGCTACCCAAACCGGCCAGGAGCGAGACGGCCTTGCCTTCGGGCAAGCGGACGTAACTGCGGGTGATGGCACGCTGCTCGGCTGCATCGCGGTGAAACTCGCACTCGAGGTCGTGCCTCGGCCAAGGAGGATCATAGTGGCGGCGGATATGGGCTTCCGAAACCGGAACCAGGGCGGGTGGCACCACCTCAGGGCCGAGACAATCGCATAGGAACCAGCACCCCGCACCAACCCGCTGATAGCGTTGGATGACGGCCGCGCCTGCTGCCCGATCCTCGGGTTCTGCATAGCGGCCAAACGCCCGGCGTAGCGCCTGGTCCTCCGGGACCGATAACTCCCGCACAACCTCCACAGTACCGCGTCGGCTCATCTTCAGCACAGTCGTCTCCCATTGCTTTGCTGAAGCCTTGCTTGGTTCGGCGCGAACGAAAATAGCAGCCGAAGGCACGGATTTAGAGGTGCCGTTCGCCCCAAGCCACCTGAGGCTAGAGCCAGGATCGGCAAATATGGGGATGAGAATGCCGCTATCGCTTGCGCCTTGGCCGCCACAAGGGTGCGTCGCCAGTGCTCCCGCCTGCTGCGCAGGCGCCCTTGTCCCGTCCGCGGCACGCGATCGTCGGATCGTATTCAAAGGACAGGAGTGCGGATGATGAGCGGTCATGATGGCGAGTTGGAGCAGATGAGGACAGGAGTCAGTTGTGCCGTGTTGCTGGAACGGCATTCGCCACCCTGGCGGTTGGACAAGAAGGAGAGCACCCGTCACTGCCTGAAATACCGCAGGGCGGCCGGCGAGGTCCTGCTGGTCACCCATGAGGGACGAGGCTGGTGGGACCCAGGCAGCACCGCGAAGGGCGATGTTTTCGGCTTGGTGCAGTATCTCAATCCCGGCCTGAACTTCGGCGAGGTGCGCAAGCTGCTGCGCCCGTTTGTTGGTTTGAGTCCATCCTACCCAGCGCACGAAGCTCGTTCGGCACCACCACGACCGGTCGTGCCGTTTGATGTGAAGTGGAACAGCCGACGCCGGCCAGCGCGGGGGTCGCCGACCTGGCGCTACCTGACGGAGCAGCGTCGCTTGCCGACGCCCACGGTTCTTGCCGCTGTTTATGCCGGGGTTCTGCGCGAAGGCCCCTACGCCAGTGCCTGGTTTGCTCACCATGACCACGACGGCGGACTGACCGGGATCGAGATGCGCGGCCCCGAGTACCGTGGCTTCAGCCCGGGCGGCGAGAAGACCTTGTTCCGGTTGCCGGGGAAACTAGCCAACAGCAGCGTCCCGATGCGCCGTCTGGTGGTGGCCGAGGCGCCGATCGACGCCATGAGCATCGCGACCCACGAGCGCTTGCGTGCTGACACGCTCTATCTTGCGACGGCAGGCGGCATGGGTCCGGCAACGCTGACAGCCCTCGAGCTGCAGCTTCGAGAGCTTTCAGAACGACCGGGAGGTGTCCTGGTCGCCGCGACCGACAATGACCGGGCCGGGGACGGCTACGCCACCCGGCTGATCGAGATGGCGCAAGCGGCGGGGGTTGGCTCTGAACGCTTGCTGCCACTGCATGGACTGAAGGACTGGAACGACGTGCTCAAGCAGGGGAGGTCTTCATGAGGCCCGATCGCGCCTGGGTGCTGCTGGGCTCCGGCCGCCGTTTGAATCTTGTCGACCCGCAGCCGGACGACTGGCAGGACATGGATTTGGCGGTCGGCCTGTCGCGCACCTACCGCTGGGGTGGTCACTCACACTGGGACCTGCCGCTGTCCGTGGCCCAGCACAGCTTGCTGGTGTTGGTGCTACGCCAGCAGATGCAGCCGCATCAGCCGCTGACACCGGGCGAGGCCTTGCGGGAGCTGCTGCACGACGCGGATGAAGGGCTGCTCGGCTTCGACCCGATCTCACCGCTCAAGCCTGTCAACGGCGGTTGAACCCTCCGCAGAAGTGGCGGAGTAAAATTCCCCACTTCGTTACGGCATCTGTTTATTGGGTATTGGCGTCAGGGTTTTTGGGAGGTCGTCCGCGTCGACGAGGCGTGTTGGCAGCCGGCACTGCATTTGGCTTCGGGTGCAGGGCTTCCGGAAAGAGGTCAGCATGCTGACGTAGGCGATAGCTTGCGCCCTCGATATGCACGACGACGGCGTGGTGCAGGAGGCGATCCAAAAGGGCTGTGGCGACGACGGGATCGCCAAAGACTTCAGCCCATTCCGAGAATCCGCGGTTGCTGGTTAGGATCATGGCGCCACGTTCATATCGGGCGTTGACCAGTTGGAAGAATAAGTTTCCGGCGGCGGCGCCGACGGTGAGGTACCCGATTTCATCGATAATGAGCAGCTGCGACCGGCAAAGATAGCGAATGCGCTCGCGCAGACGTCCCTCCCGATCAGCTTTTGTCAGGCTCTCGATGATGTCAGCGAGGGGCGAGAAGTAAACACTGCGACCGGCACGGATCGCCTCCACACCAAGAGCTGCGGCGAGATGACTTTTGCCGGTTCCGGACTGTCCGATGAAATGAACCACCTCGTGGCGGTTGATGAAATCGAGCCCGGCCAGGGCCATGATGCGGTTACGGTCCAGTGAGGGCTGAAACGAGAAGTCAAAGCCGGTCAGGGTCTTGATGGTGGCCAGCCTGGCCATCTGCAGGGCCGCCTTGATCCGGCGGCTTTCGCGCAAGGTGATCTCCTCGGCGAGCAGCATGTCGATTGCCTCGATGGCACTGATCTGTCCGCGCTCGAGCTGCTGGATGACGTCATCGAGTGTCTCCAGGGCGCGCGGCATGCGCAGGCCGACAAGATTATGCCGGATCCGCTCGATGGGCGCCTCGAGCTGAGCTGCCGGTCTCACGCGGCCGCTCCGTCCGCGGCGAGCCGCTTGCCGACGGCATCATAGAACGCCAGGGGTCGGAGTGCGACGACGTCACCGGATCGGCCGGGTAGTGGACCATTGCGAGGTGTCTGACTGTTGGGCGGAGGTGGTGCGCTCCGGTGCCCGGCGATGATACGGCGCTGGCCGCGTCCCTCCAGCACGGGATGGGTAGCGACGACGTGCCCCTCCTCGAGAATGCGCACTTCGCTGGCGGTGCTGTGCACCTCGACCGGCCGGCGATGGGTGGTATCGGGCACGCTGTAGAGATTGCCGTCGACGGAGACCATGCCGTCGCGGGTGATGCGCCGCTCCAGGCGCAGCACGGCCTGGAACGGTCCGGCCGGAAGCGGCTGCAGGCGTGGGCGCTCCTCGGCGAAATGCTCGCTGACCACGCGCTGCGTGGTGGCGTGGATGCGGGCGTTGGCAACCCGATCAAGCCACTGGCGGAACTGGTCGTTGAGGTCGCCAAGGTTGCGAAAGCTGCGACTGAGGAAGAAATCCTCGCGGATGTAGCGGAACGGCCGCTCCACCTTACCCTTGGTTTTGGCCCGATAGGCCTGGCAGGCTTTGGGCAGGTAGCCGTAGTGCCGGGCGAACTCGACGACAGTCCGGTTGTAGACGATGTGGCCAGCCTCGGGATCCTCACGACTGAACACTGTGCGCATGCGGTCGTAGAGGATTTCGGTCGGCGCACCGTGCAACGCCTCGAAAGCCGCGGCATGGCAACGCAGCAAGGTCTGCAGATCCTGATGCGGCACGAACCGTCCCCACAGCATCCGGCTGTGGCCCAGCACGAGCGAGAAGAGCCACACGACCCGCTCGACACTTGGCTCGTCGGTGAACACGGTGCGAAAATGGGCGAAGTCGACCTGCGCCTGGCGACCTGGTGGCGTCTCGAAGCGCACCTCGAAACCAGCTGGTGTGGTCGGCCGGACGCCGCGCAGGAAATCCTTTACCGCCGTGTAGCCCCCGGCATAGCCAAGATCGCGGATCTCACGATGGAGGCGGCTGCCGGTCAGGTCAGGATAGGCCGCGACACGCTCACGCAGGTAGGGATGGAACGGAGCCACCTTGGCGGGTCGTGGCTGTCGCGCCTGGTAGATCGGCGGCTCGAGACCCCGCTCGATATATTTGCGCACGGTCTTTCGATCGGTGCCGACGCGACGCGCGATGGCCGATACGCTCAACCCTTGCCGATGCAGATCCAGGATCATGACGAGCTCCCCAAGCCTGACCACCATCGCTCTCCCTCGAACCATCGAGGGGATGGTGGCCTACCGCCGGGCGCTGCCCCACAGCAGCCAGCCTCAGGAACCAGCCGCCACAATAAAGTGGGGAATATTCAAACGCCCGATCTGAGGAGAATGCAGGCGCCACTGACAAAGCCGCACCTGGGCAAGGACTTTGCCGCCCTGACCCAGCGCCTGCAGCACGCCATCGCGGTTCGCTACCGGCTGCCCGACTGGTCGCATGAGGACTACCTCCTGCATAAGCGCGCCGATCATCTGGCCGCCGCGTCTGAGGCTTTGCACGTGGCCGGCTGGGCACGCGACGCCGTGCACGAAATGCTGGGCATTTGCATGAGCCCGGTGATGACGGACCCGATGCCGTGCCTCGAGGGGTGCCTACCGTGGCAGCCATGGGCGCCGCGCCGCGCCGCCGCCGTGTTCCTGGCCAAACTGCGAGAGCTTGTCGGAGCCGACAGTCTGGAAGCTCCCGCTGACCTGACAGCGGCGGTCGAGCGCGAGGCGATTCTGGCCCGCCTTGGTGCGGATTCCAATGAATGCGGCCACTGATTCCAATCGATGGTGGCCACCGATTCCAATCGAAGGCGGCCTGGGATTCCAATGATCCCGGCCAGGGTCGTCATCGACGTGGTTATGGGGTCAGGCGGTGACTTCGGCGTCAAGCATGATCGCCTTTGCGGCCTGTTTTCTGAGTGACTCTCCTTTCAGGATGAGGCGGTGGGCGTTGTGGACGAGGCGGTCGAGGATCGCATCGGCAATGGTCGGATCGCCGATGACCTCGTGCCAATGATCGACCGGAACCTGGCTGGTCACGATCGTCGAGCCTTTGCCATGACGGTCGTCCATGATCTCCAGCAGGTCGCGTCGCTGCTCGGCGCTGAGCGGCGTGAGACCCCAGTCATCCAGAATTAGGACCTGCACCCGGGCGATCGTCTTCAGCATGCGGGCATGGCGTCCGTCGCCACGGGCCAGAGCGAGAGCCTCGAGCATCCTGGGCATCCGGTAGTAGGCGACAGAGCGGTCGTCCCGGCAGGCCTTGTGGCCGAGCGCGCAGGCCAGCCACGACTTGCCTACGCCGGTCGGTCCCAGGATCAGCAGGTTCTGCTTGCGGTCGATCCAGTCGCCGGCTGCAAGCTTTTGGAACAATGCCCGATCGAGTCCGCGTGCGCTGCGCAGGTCGACGTCCTCGACCACGGCCGCCTGGCGGAGCGCTGCAAAGCGCAGCCGGGCAACCAGTCGCTTGTTCTCCCGGTCGGTGCTCTCGCGATCGATCAGCAGTGCCAGCCGCTCCTCGAAGCTCAGTGCTGCAATGTCGGGCTGTCGTCGCTGGTCGTCGAACGCCTTGGCCATGCTGCCGAGGCCAAGGGCGATCAGGCGTTCCTGGGTAGGATGGGCAAGCATCGGATTTTCCTTTGTCAGTGGTAGTAGCCGCGACCGCGGATGTTCTCGTGCAGTACGGGAGCGGTGTCGGGGGCCGGGTCCTCCTGGAATGCGCGGTCGAGGCCGTTTCGCAGGATTGAGGCGATCGAGCCGTAGCTGCGGGCGCCAATGCTGACGCCACGCTGGCAGGCCGCCTCCAGGCGAGCGCTGCCATAGGTCTTGGCCAACTGCAGGATGCCGAGGCAGGCGCGGAAACCCTGCTCGGGATGCGGCTTAATGCTCATGATCGTCTCGACCAGGGCGGTGGTGCCCGGACCGACCTCGGCAGCGAACGCCTGGATCCGCGCCGGCGTCCAACTGGCGTAGCGGCGATGGGCGCTCGGCACGTGCTCAGGTGTTGTCGTGTGCCGCCGGCGCAGCGTCGACCGCGAATGCGCCGCGACCCGCTGGCCGGCGTGGAACACCTCGATCGTCGTATCGGTGATGCGGGCTTCGACCAGCTCGCGGATCAGACGCGACGGGACCGAGTAGAAGTGGCCGTGCAGTTCGACATGGTAATCGGGTGCCACCCGGCAGCGCTTCCACTCGGCATAGGCGTAGGGCTCGGCTGGCAGCGGCATCAGCGCCGGCCGGTCGATGCTGTCGAAGAACTCCCGCCGGCTGGCGCCAAGCTTGCGCATCAGTCGGGCATTCATGTCGCCCTGGACGGCGTGGATCGCCTCGTTGAGCTCGCCGAGCGACAGGAACCGCCGGTTGCGCAGCCGCGCCAGGATGAACCGCTCGACGATCAGCACCGCGGTTTCGACCTTGGCCTTGTCGCGCGGGTGACGGACACGGGCTGGCAGCACCGCCGTGCCGTAATGCGCCGCCATCTCCTGGTAGGTGCGGTTGATCCCGGGCTCGTAGCGACAGGTGGCCGTGACGCCAGAGCGCAGATTGTCGCAGACCAGGAGCTTCGGCACGCCGCCCAGAAACGTCAGCGCGTTGACGTGCGCGCCAATCCAATCCGCCAGCCCCTCGCTCCATCTGGCCTCGGCATACGTGTAGTTCGACGCACCCAGCACCGCGACGAATACATGCGCCGGACGCTCCTCTCCGGTCGCCCCATCGAACACCGGCACGGTGTCGCCGGCGTAGTCGACGAACAGTCTTTCGCCGGCAACGTGCGTCTGTCGCATCGTGGCGCTGACACCACGGCGCCAACCGATGTAGAGCCCGCAGAAGCGGCTATAACCGTAGCCGTCCGGATGCTCTGCTCTGTATTCTTCCCAGAGCAGCACCAGGGTTACACCCCGGCGGCGGAGCTCGGCATGGACATGGTTCCAGTTCGGCGCTGCCCGAACCAGGGCCGTGTCGAACCCGGCCGGCGTGAACAGCCGCCGCTCCAGTTCGGCATCGTCCATCTCGGTCGGCAACGGCCAGATGATCCCGATCACCGCCGTCCGCCGCAGATACTCGCCCACCGTCGTCCGGCTGATCCCCACCGACTGGGCAATCATCCTCTCGCTCGCCCCACAGGCATGCCGCAGCCGTAATACCTCGCGAACCTTGCGCATCGACACTCTCTCGGCTGGCATCGCGTCCCCCACTCGTCATGGGAGCCACGCTACCGGGCATCAGATCGTCGACTTCAAAACCAGCCCCGACGGGGTGGCCGCATTCGTTGGAATCAATGGCCGCATTCAATCGGAATCACCGGCCGCTTTGACTCGGAATCCGCACTCCTGCCCTGCCTGGCGATCCGTATGCCTACGCGGAGTGGCGACGTTGCCGGGCAGGGCTGGACTACTACGTCGAGGTGTATGGCCACTTCTACTCGGTGCCTTACCACCTGATGCGCGAGGTGATCGAGGCCCGCATCTCCGACCAGACCATCGAGCTGTATCACCAGAACAACCGTGTCGCCTCGACCATCGCGCCGCCCGCGGTCTCGACCGTGCGCTGTTCCAGAAGCTGACAAACGGCGAAAGGATCGAGCGCCACCAGGATCTGCTCGTCACCGGGCCGACCGGCACCGGAAAGACCTGATTGTCTTGCGCCCTGGGTCACCGCGCCTGCCGCGACAACCGCTCCGTGCTGTATCAGCGGGTGCCGCGGCTGCTGGAGGCGCTCGGCATCGCCCGCGGCGACGGCCGCTACGCCCGCATGCTGAAAAGCCTAGCCCGGGTGCAACTGTTGATCCTGGACGACTGGGCGATCACCCCGCTGACCGCCGAACAACGGCGCGACCTGATGGAAATCGTCGACGACCGGCACGACCGGGCTTCCACCATCATCACCAGCCAGGTGCCCGTGGAGCTTTGACACGAGCACATCGGCAATCCCCCCATTGCCGACGCTGTGCTGGACAGGCTGGTGCACGGTGCCCACCGCCTCGAACTGAAAGGAGAGAGCATGCGAAAGCTGAAAGCCGCCAAAGCCAGACTTGACGAAGCGGCCATCCAGTAGCCCAACTTCACCCGCTCGCGACACGCACTGCTACCCGGCTGGGATCATCGGAATACCCGGCTGGCGTCGATTGGGTCAGGTGGCTGGTTTCAATCGGAAACCGATGACTGCAATCGTCGGAATACGCAGCCATGCTCCGACCGATCCGGCAGAGCGCTTCGCGCAAGCCTGTCTCGCTTATGGTTGTTGCGCCAGCGCCCTGGCGAAGAAGTCCTCGCTGCCGAAGTTTCCGGACTTCAACGCGACCGCAAGCGGCTTCGCGTTCGTCGCGTACGTCCAGGGCACACCGGTATCAATGCTGGGGCCGATCACCAGGGCCTCGACACCGAGAGCGTGTACCACGGCCCCGGAGGTCTCGCCGCCGGCAACTACGAAACGCGTCACGCCGTGGCGATGGAGCTCGACCGCAATCCGGCCAAGCGTTGCCTCGATTCTGTCCACAGCGCCGGCGCCATACCCACGTAGGATTGCCTGGACGTTCTCTGAGGTTTCGCTGGCATAGATCAGAATGGGCTTGGAGCCCAGGCGGCGGCTGGCCCACGCCATCACCTCATCGACCGGATCTCTTCCGTCCAGTAAGGCTGCGACATCAAGCTTGTAGCTCGCGGCGTCGGGCACTGATTTGAAATATGCGATCTGTCCCAGGGTCGCCCGCGAACAGGATCCCGCGAGAACTGCACTCGGACCTGCGAACCGGCGGAGCTCGCCGGGGTCCCGGTTTGGCGTGAAGCGTCCCTGACGGGCTAGGCTGTCGGGAATACCAAGGGCGATGCCCGAACTTCCGCTCACGAGTACGAGATCGGCGGTAGCCAGGCCGATGTCGATTAGGTGACGCTCGCTGAGCGCATCGACGACGACATGTCGGACACCTGCCCGTCTTGCCGCGGCGATGGCATCGGCGATTGCAGGCGCGCCCTGCGAGACGATTTCGTGACATACAAGCGAAACGTCACCGCTCGCCTGGCGCCGCAGCAGCCGCGGCAGGTTGCTGTCGGTCATCGGCGTGATCGGGTGATGCCGCATTCCCGATTCCGATAGCAGATCCGAGCCGACGAAGAGGTGTCCCTGGTAGACCGTACGGCCGTTGTTCGGAAAAGCCGGGCAGTGGACCGTGAGATCCGCGCCCAGCGCGTTGAGCAGGGCGTCCGCCACTGGACCGATATTGCCGCGATCTGTCGAATCGAAAGTAGAACAATATTTGAAGATCAGCTTTCCGGCTCCGAGCGAGCGGAGCCACGTGGCGGCCTCGACGGACTGTCCCACCGCGAGTTCGGGTTCGATACTTCGGCTCTTCAGCGCGACGACGATCGCGTCCACCGGAGGCAGCGCCAGATGGTTGCCGGGCAAGCCGATCGTCTGCACGACGCGCATCCCGCTCTCGCGCAGAGTACTGGCAAGATCCGTCGCGCCGGTCAGGTCGTCCGCGATCGCACCAAGAAGAATCATCGTCGTCCTACTTCGATAGTTTCGGTCGCGCGGGCTACCGGCGTTACGGCACGTTGCCGACAAGTAGCTTCATCTTTCGAACGGCGCTGTCCGGCGCGGTCAGCGGCTCGAAGCCGAGCTTCTCGGCCACGGCCGTTCTTGCTCGGGCCATGGAGAATTGCGTCAGCATGACACTGTCGAAGCCGCGCAGCCGTTCCGACGCCTGCGCAAGCAGCCGATCGTGGGCAATGGCGTCGCCGTCCCGTAGGGCTTGCAGCGCTTCGGGAACGCAGACCACTTCCGGCTTTATCGGTTGGCTCACCCACGTATCGGCTTCAACCAGTTCGCGGATCAATCCATCAACCGATGGCGCGAAGGTAGCCATAAAACCGATCCGGCCGCCCTTCACCCTCGCCTCGTCGAACATGGCCTCGTTCGGGCGCAGGATTGGCAGGTCGGACCGGGATGCTGCGGCCCGGATAGCCGCGCCGAACGCCGAACAGGTGAAGAGGATGCCGGCGCTGCCCAGGGTTTCCGCGTAGCGGGAGAGCAGAAGGATCCGCTGCGCGATGTCGCCAGTGAGACTGCCGCGGCGGTCGAGATCGGTCGGAAGCGAGTCGTCCATGACGTTGGCCAAATCGACCTCGGGCCACAACCGGCGGAATGCGTCCGCAATCGGCTCCATTGCGACCGGCGTCGCGTGGATCAGCGCAATACGTGTCATCCCCGACGTCCCTCCTGCGCCGCGTCCGCGTCAAACGAGAACAGGGACGCGGGATTGTCGACCAGGACCAGGTCGCGGGTCCGGGAGTCGGGGATCCATGTGCCGAGAAGGTCGAACAGGGACAGGTCGTCGATCTTGAGGAACGGATTCACGTCCGTGGGGCTGATTTTAGGCGGACGCTTGCCGTTGGTGTGCGGCCAGTCGCTTCCCCACAGCAGCCGGTCGCTGCGGGTCTGCACCAAGCCCTGCACCAGGCCCTCTAGACGGAAATAATCCCCGCCGGGGCCCATCGCATAATAGGGCGCGGACAGCTTCACGTAGCAGCTTCCCTGGCGGACGAGCTGGAACAGCGTTTCGAGCTGGCGTTCGTCGTCGGTTCCGGGCACGTATCCGGCGAAATGGTCCAGCGCAATCGTGCAGGGTAGGACGGCGAAGCCATCGGCCAGCGCCAGCACAGTCCGGAACGGTAGCAGGGTTTGAATATGCCATCCCAAGCCCGCCACGCGGGAGGCGGCGTGGCGGAACGACTCGAGCAGCCCGCGAGCGTCGTCCAGGCCGTGTTTCGGATTGAGCCTGATGCCCCGGACTCCGGCCGCCCGCATCGTCTCAAGCGTCGCGTCGGTAACGGCATTGTCGATCACCGCGATGCCGCGCCCGGTTCGGCCGAGCTGGCCGAGCGCGTCGAGCAGACAGCGATTGTCTGTCCCGTAGAAGCTCGGCTGGATCAGTACAGAACGCTGAATGCGCATTTCGACGTGCATCGCCTCCAGCGCCCGCAACGGCGCTTCGGGCGGGGTGTAGGTCCGGGTCGGCGACATCGGGTAGCGTTGCGGATCGCCAATGACGTGCTGGTGGCTATCGCAGGCCTGCTCCGGCACCGCGAAATTTGGTCCATCCATGACGGCGGCGTTCGATCGGGAATCACCGTTGGCAGGTTTAATTCCACCGGCCATGCCCATGGTCATGAGGAGCTGACGTCGGAACATCACCGTCTCGCCTTCGTCGCCTTGCCGCCGTAGCGGGCGTTAACCGTGGGCAGCATCAGACTGAGTATCCCGGATAGGCCTACGATGAAGGCGAGCACGCCGAGGCCGGTCGTGAAGGAGCCAGTCGCATGCTTTAGCCAGCCCATCGTCAGCGGCCCGAGAAAGCCGCCGAACGCTCCGACGGAGCTGATGAAGGCGAGGCCACCGGCCGCGCCGCGCCCTTGCAGGATTTGCGGCGGGATCGACCAGAAGATGCCGCGGGTAGAAGTCACGCCGATGATCGCGAGCGTAAGGCCCAGCAGCGAGATCGCAGCGTCGTGGAACCAGACGGAGATCAGCAGGCCGATCGTGGCTAGGCAGCAGGTCGCAGCGAGATTGAGGATCCGCTTGCCGCTGCGGTCGGACGCGGTCGCCCAAAGGATCGTCGCCAAGCATCCCAGCGCGTAGGGCACCGCAGAAGCGAGGCCGATCTGCGTCAGCGTCATGTGGTGCTGCTTGAGGATCAGCGGCAGCCAGATGCCCACGGCATAGGCTCCGAGCGTGAAGCAGAGCTGGATGGCGGCGAGAAGCAGCACCCGCGGATCCCTCAGCACGGCGCCGAAGCTGTGCGACGCGTCGCGTCGGGGCTCAGCCTCGATCGCGGCCGTCACCATCGCCTGCTCCCCTCGGTCGAGCCATCCGGCCTGGTCGGGTCGTTCCTTCAGGACTAACAGCACCGCGACGCCAAGAATGATTGCCGGAAGCCCTTCGACGATGAACAGCCATTGCCAACCTCTCAACCCCCAAGTTCCATTAAGCGATAGGATGCCGACAGAAAGCGGGCCTGCCACGACCGCGGACAGCGGGATCGCCATCTGGAACCATGCCAGGATCCGCCCCTGGTAGCGCGACGGAAACCAGGCCATGAAGAAGAACATCACCCCCGGATTAAATCCCGCCTCTGCGACGCCCAGCAGGAAGCGCAAGCCGTAAAAACTCTTCGGTCCGACCGACAGCGCGGTCGCAGCCGAAAGCAATCCCCAGGTGATCATGATGCGCGACAGCCAGAGCCTAGCGCCAACCCGATACTGGACGAGGCTGCTGGGAACCTCGAACAGGCAGTAGCCGAAGAACAGTACGCCGGCGCCCCAGCCGAAGGCGACGTCGGACAGACCGAGGTCGCGGTTCATGCTGAGCGCCGCAAACCCGACATTCGTGCGATCAATGTAGTTGACGAGGAAGCATAGCGTTAGCAGCGGCACGAAGCGCCAGGCAATCCTGCGGAACGTCGCGCGCTCGGCTCGTTTGTATTCAGGAATGGACCGCGTTGCCGGCTCGGCTATGCGTGCTACTGCCATGTCTCGCATCTCACACTCGGGGATCGTTTGTCGCGGCGCAGCGGATCGGGGTCGGCGGGAGCCGCTTGCCGCGGGATCAGCCCCATCCCACTACAGCCCCGCGTGCACCGCTCGCGCGACCGACGCCGTGTTCCCCTTGCCCCCCAAGTCGCCTGTACGGCTCGCAGCGTTGGCGAGAGCGGCATCGATCGCGCGATCAATCGTGTCGGCGGCATCGACGTAGCGCGGCTGCTCTCGGGTCGAACCCAGGTGCCGCAGCAGCATCGCCGCGGACAGTATGAGGCCGACGGGGTTGGCGATTCCGCGGCCCGCGATGTCGGGAGCGGAGCCATGGCCGGCATTAGCGGCTGCATGGACGTCGCCCACGTTCAGCGCGGCGGCCATACCGAGCCCGCCTGCCAGGGCGTTTGCTTGGTTCGAGAGGATGTCGCCGAACATGTTGGTGGTCAGGATCACGTCGAAAGCCTCGGGCCGCGAGTACAGGTCGGCCGCTATCGCGTCGATGTCGATCTCGCGCAAGGCCACGTCCGGGTAGCGTTCCGCCACCGCCTCGACCTCGCGCATAAACAGCCCGTCGGTCACCTGCATGACGTGGCGCTTGCCGACCATCGTGACGTGCTTTCGGCGCTGCATTGCGGTCCTGAACGCGACCTCGGCGATACGCCTGGAGGCGGTGGCGGTGATCAACCGCAGCGACAACGCGGAGTCGTGGGTGGGCATGAACTCCCCGTATCCGTGGAATAGGTTACGATCGGCATAGAAACCTTCAGTGTTTTCCCGGACGATGACGCAGTCCAGTCCGGGTACGGCGCGCGGCACGCCCGGCCGCGAGCGTGCCGGGCGGATGTTGGCGTACAAGTCGAGCTGCTTTCGGATCGTGCCGGGAATGTTGCGGCCGCCCTCGGCGACCGGTGGATACGCGCTCATGCCGGCCGGTCCGAGCAGAACGCCATCGGCGGCCTTCGCGTCGGCAATGACGTCGTCGGAGAGCGTGGTGCCGGTCTTCTTGTGGCTCGCCATCCCGACTACATGATTTGTGAACTCGAGCCCGAGATCGAACTTGGCATTCACCGTTTGGAGCACGTCCAATGTCGCCTCGGTGATTTCCGGTCCAATGTCGTCGCCAGGTAATACAGAGATCTTCATGACGGTCCTCTTAATTGTTCCCGTTTTAGCAACGTTGCCTGTCCGGTTCGCATAGCGGCGCCGATACCGTTGCGGCCCTCGGCATGGTTCTTACGACCGGTGCTCGCGCGAACGATGCAGACCGGACTGTCGGTGGCGACGAGATGGCGCATTTCTAGTGATTCGTATCTGTCGTCCCGGAAGCCGAACACGGACACGCCATCTGAGAGTTCATTCGCCACCAGAAGGTGATTCGCCACACTGTCGAAAAGGGCGAACCTGGGTCCGTGGCCGCCGCTTGTGATCCACCGCACAGACGCCAATGCTCCGTCCTGCGGATGGAAGGCGGCAACCATGATGCTGTCGTGGCCGCGATTGGTGACGTAGACCGTGCCACCATCAGGAGACAAAAGGACCTCGGCCGCCGTGTTCTTGATCGTCACGTTTGGTGGCAGAGTTGAGTATGGTGCGGCCAGCGTCAGCCGGCCGCTCGTGAGGTCGCGCCGGTATATTCCTACCTGCGACGACAGTTCGTAGGAGACGAAGGCGAACTTGCCTGTAGGATGAAACGCGATATGCCGCGGTCCGCTGCCGGCGGCAGTCTCGAGCTCATGCAACAAATGGAACGAAGGGCGCGCTGGATTGAAGACGAGCGTGTAAATACGGTCGCTGCCCTTGTCGGGAACATATAGATAACGGCCTTGCGGATCGAAACTTATCTGATGCGGATGCGGTGACGTCTGCTCGATAGGATTTGGGCCCTGCGGTGCATCGAATTCCAGCAAAGCGGTCGGCGGCGAGATCCGGCCGTCGCCATCGATCGGCAGCGCCGCGATTGATCCGGTGGCGTAGTTCGCGACCAGCATGAAGCGGTTGTCGAGACTGGGCAAAATGTAGACCGGATTTCTACCGTCCGTGCCGGCGCTGTTGAGGAACATCAACATGCCATCAGGTCCGATTCGGTAGGCGGAAATGCTGGTTCCATCGCCGTGCACAGCGTACAGGAACCGCTCGGTCCGATCCGTGCAGAGAAAGGACGGATTGTCTGGACCAGTTGTTATCGACATCAGCCGCCAGCTACCGTCGTGCTCCAGAACGTAGGTGGATATCCCCTTGCCGTGTGCCCCGCGCGCGCGACTGGTTCTGCAACCCACAAAGGCGAGTTCCACCCGCAGCATGCCTGCCGACATAGGCGGCTCAGCTCGTGCTTCGCCGGGCGGGATCCAGGGTCTCGATCCCAGAATCGCGAGGCCGGCGACCTTGAGAATGCTGCGTCGTGCAAGGTTCATCGGACATTCACCCCTGAGCCGTCTGGCGCTAACTCCGCGAGTGGGCGGGAAGGTTTTGACCTGAGCCCCATCGAGGCGGCTTCCTCATTCAAGGCGTCCAATCAGGGCGCCGCGAGAAACGCGATCCCGGTCTGAAGCCGTGTCAGACTTATTAAACCGGAAGTCCGATTGTATCAATACACTATTATATACAAACTGTCTGTTGAGGGTCAGCCGGTTTGGTGGCTCAGCGCGGCGTCCGATCTTGTGAACAAGAGATTGAGGAAGGGTTTACCGTATGCTAGATTTTTCAATACGGAGGCCAGGTGGAACGCGAAGAGAGAAGCTTGGGTGGCTCTGGGTCGAGTAAGTTGCCATCCCGTCTTGCTGCCCAAATCATTGAAAGGACCCGTCATCTGGGGCTGTCGGCCGGAGCGCATCTAAAGGAACAGGAACTGGCGGACGCCCTGCGTGTGTCGCGAACGCCCGTCCGGTTGGCCCTAAACGTCCTGGCCTCCATGGACCTCATCGAGAACCGGCCTAATCGCGGCTTCTTCCTCAAGCATCCTGCCGAGCCGCAGCGAGGCGTTCCAGGGCTCAAGCCGGCGCCGGACGGCGCCGCCGAGGACTTGCTCTATCTCCAGATATCAGACGACAGGCTGACCGGCCGCATTCCAGTCCGGGTGCTTGAGACCGAGGTGGCACGCCGTTATGGTGCGACGCGCGCAAGGATCGCTCGAATTTTCGCCAGGATGGCCGAGGAAGGGTGGCTGACCCGTCTTCCCGGCCATGGATGGGAGTTCCAGGCGACGCTCACCTCGCCGAGCGCCTATGACCAGAGCTACCAGTTTCGCATGCTGATCGAGCCCGCGGCGCTTCGCGAGGCGGAATATCGCCTCGGACCTAGCGCCATTGAAGAGTCCCGAACGCGACAGAAGGCGATGCTGGAGGGGGGTATCGAGCACTGGTCGCGCTCCGAGACGTTTGCCGCGAACGCGGGCTTCCACGAAACCATAGTATCCGGATCCAACAACCCGTTCCTGCTGGAGGCGCTTCGGCGGGTAAACCGGCTGCGCCGGCTGCTGGAATACCGGATGCATCGCAACCGGGCGCGGCTGGTGCAGGAATGCCAGGAGCATCTCACGTTGCTCGACCTGATCGAGAAGGGAGATACTTCTGCGGCGGCGGATTTCCTCTACGTCCATCTCGCACGGGCGCGCGTGGAGAAGGTCGGTATCGCCGCCGTTGCCGAGAAGCTGACCGAGGAAGCGCCCCCGCCGGACCAAAAGCGGCGGTACGGCGCGAAACGGATGCCGCCCATCGGCTAGAACGCCGCATGTATTTTGAATCCTAGGACGAAGGCATTGGGGATATTCCTCTGGGCATTCGGGTGGATTACATACATGGCGTCGGGTTGGAAGTTCAGTCCCTGGGCGATGCGAATGTCGTAAAACACTTCGACGAGCTTCTCGCGGGTCTGGATCCCTGTCGCTCCATTCGCGAGCGATCGATGTCGAGCCATCTGCACTTCTTGCGTCTGCGTCAATAGAGGACTGAAGTCTGCGTAGGTGAACGCGAGTCCAGCGCCGTCGCGCGGGCGGGCAGAGAGGAAACCCCGATCAACCAGGGCCGCGTAGGCGGAGGTTCCGTAGGTCGCCGTGGTCGCGTCGTTGCCGGCCACGCCGCACAAGAGGGTCAGACCGCTGTTAGGCGTCGGGCGATGATGCAGCAGCATCTGGTCGGCGGTGACCCACCATTGCGTCTCGCCGTGATCCACGCGCGCCTGCTTGCCGGTCAGCGCGATCGCCGAGCCGTTCATGTCGTAGTAGAGATCTTTGTGCGGCGCGTTGTTGTAGGCGAAGCCGACCTTGTAGTGGCCTGGGAGCTGGCCCCGGCCGATGACCGGCTCGTAACCCAGCTCGACCGGAAACTCCTCGCCGACGATATCCGAGGAGTCGAACTTCCATCCGCTCCGGTAGAAATATGGGTTGCTCAGACCACTTTCGTAGGAGAACAGGCCGAACTGCAGATAGATCGAGGTCGTGGGCCGAATGCGGACCCGCGAGCCCCAGGTCGGGTTCGGATAAGTCGTGAAACCAGAGGCGCTGTTGCTGAGCGCACGCGGATTGCCGCAGAACCCCTTGCTCATGAAGCTGCAATAGAGAGGAGACGAGGCGAAGTCGAAGCCCACGGGATAGCGGCCGACCAGAAGGTCGAGCCGACCGTGCGCGAAGGTTTCCTGCGCCCAGACCGCGGTCAGATGCGCGACAACATTGCCACCGTTGGTCGTGTTTAGATCCTGCGGCCGCAGGAAAGTATCGCCGTAGCCGCGGCCGGTGTTGCCGCCCTCGCGGTTGGTGATGATTAGGTGCGTCGTCAGGCCGCTGATAGCGGCCAGCTTGTTCCAATCGATGTCGTTCTCGAAGCCTATCTGGTTGGCGGCCGCGGCCGTCTGCCTGGTTCCTCCGGACACGTTTCCAGCGAACTCCACGCGTGCGTCCAGCAGGAAGGCGATGCCTTCGTCCTGGAGCCGGCGGCGGAAATCGGGCCAGACGCCAATCATGCCGTCGGTTTTGGGCAATAGCGGGGTCGTGAAGAACGGCAGGTTTGGCTGGAGCGGGGTCGCAACGTCTATACTCGGTCCGGAAGAGAAGCCGACATTCGAGGTCTGCGCGCGAGCCTCCCAACCGGCCGACAGGAAGCCGAGCGAGATCAGCACGGCCAACCGTCGCCTCCGGCAAATGCTGGCGAGGCGCCTTGTCGCTCGGCGGACGTCCGCCGCGGAGGATGACAAGACAGAGCTGCACTCGGCAATCCGCAGCCCATCGACCGAACGCGCAAGTGGCGAGGCCACTCGCACGGAGTAAAGGGCGCCATGACGATGCGCCCTTCCCTTACGTGGATGTCTCTCACCGATCGAGAGGTGGTCCGATCCGATCATGCCGAAGGCCATTCCGGTCGGCGCAGTTTCTCCAGCGTGCAGATCATCCTCCTCTCGCGGCGCTTGTCGCGCTCGTTCCCGCCCGAAGCATCCTAGCCCGGCCTCAGAGGATTGTATCAAAGCCGCGTTTTGTGCAATATGAATGTGGCCTAGCAAGGCATGTGTGGTCACGGGCAGCCAGCTTATCTTCGCGGCCACCCTTGGAACGGTATACGACGAAACAATCCTGCCCCGGCGGTTTTGGATCCGAGCCTGAGGAAAACCGAATGACTACTATGAGCCTCGATCACATCCATCTGCGCGGTCATGATCCGGAGGTCGTAGCGGAGTTCCTTCACCAGCACTTCGGTAGCGAGATCGTCGAACCCTTGAGGTGCGCGGCTCGCCGCGAATGGTTCTGCGACTCAGTGCCGTGAAGCTGTTCGTCGAGGGCCCCACGGAAGCCATGCCTTGCGCGTCGGCCATGCCGTTCCGCGGTGTCGAGCATCTTCGTGCGGGTAGCGGATATCGAGGCGCAAGTCGCGCGTCTGGCGCGCAACGGTGTGGATTTAAATATGCTGATCCAGGACTTCCGTCCTGGGATAAGGACTGCGTACGCGGAGGCGCGCGACCGGATTGTGTTAGAAGTGGATCAACGCTCAAGCGCGGGTCTATCTGCTTAGTGACTGGTACGCGCCATGCCCGTAGTTTATCGAACGGTCGAGGTCGTATGAAACCTCTGCACCATCCATCCCATAAATTATGGAAAACGGGACGGTTAAGACCAGTCAGCGCCGCTAACCTTGTAGCTGCCAGAGGTACATCAGCAAGCCTGTGGCGCGATCAACGCCTCAGAACGGCGCCATGAACATGTATTGGATCGGTCGCCGGTCCGCGATGTCCAGCTTGCAGCAGCGCCAATGAAAGCTCAAACGATCTCTACCCTAATTGGACAGCGGCGGGTTCTGCTACAAATTTCCGATTAAGAAAGAAAGCCTGAGAATGATTGACTAGACCAGATGTTCGCCTAAGAAAGGGTGACCCGTCTTGCAATATGCAGGCTAACGAGGGGGTTATGTCGCAAGTTTTTGGAATGGTTGAGCTGGTCTTGGGACTTGTGGACTGGACTATTCTGCGAGCGAGTAGAACTGCTGTGCTGGACGCAGCTTTCCTGTCGAGTGCAGCTGGCCCTTGCGGATCATGTGCATGATCTCGATGCCAGCCAGGGTGATCCGTGCTGACCAGAAGCTCTTGAAGCTCAGCATCGGCCTGGTCATTCGTTTGATCGCCCGGTGATCTTGTTCGACGATGTTGTTGAGAAACTTGATCCGGCGGATCTCGATGGTGGCATCATGCTCGGTGTTGTAGCTCTCGATCGCCGCGGTGTTGGCGCCACTCTTGTCGATGGTGATCTTCCGGGGAACACCATGCCGGCCAGCAGCCTTGCGCAGGAACCGCAGCGCCGCCTTGCGATCGCGTCGCGCGGTCAGCAAGAAGTCTACCGTGGCACCGGCCTTGTCGACGGCACGATACAGATACGTCCACACGCCCTTGATGCGCACGTAGGTCTCGTCCATCCGCCAACTACCGCCGACCGGGCGCTTACGTGCCAGGAACGCATCCTCCAACTTCGGGACATACTTGAGCACCCAGCGATGCAGCGTCGAGTGGTCAACCTCGACGCCTCGCTCGGCCATCATCTCCTCGATCTGGCGGTAGCTCAGCGGATAAGCCACATACCAACGCACGCCCCACAGGATAACGTCACGCTCGAAGTGGCTGCCCTTGAACTCGATCGCCATCATCCACCCGACCCGAACCAAGCTCAAATCTTATACCAGATCGTAGCCATCCGAAAATTGCGACAGAACCATTCGTCGAGCATGTCTGATATTCGACGGTTCATGCAGCCGCACCTTTCCGCTCTTCGGGAGGTGCTACCCCGCCCGATGGTTCAATTCTTACGCCTTCTGCTTCAAAGGCCCGTTGAAGTGCTGCACGCGTGCTTTGATTTGGCGCGCTCTGCTCGCCCTCAAAGCGAATTATTGTGGTCTTACTAACTTGGGACTTTGCAGCCAGCTCGGCGGTCGTCCAGTGCAGACACGCTCGAGCCATTCGGCATTGGGCTGACGTTAACATAACGCTACCGTAGGTGTCGCGTTGTACCAGGGCAAGCACAATTTTGTTTGGTAACGAAAGAGATTTCTAATGCCTCAAAAAGAGAGAATCTACTTTTTGATTTTATTTGTGGGCGCTGTAGAGCCGTGGGCAGAGGAAGGATCGAGCTTTCGATCCTTTCGGTGCGCTTTGCGCACTGTCCACGGCTTCGCAGCCGCAAACTACCTGTAAGAGACATATTTGTAGGAGCTAAATGTACAGTTACTTGCTGGTAGCGTCGAATCCGAGAGTTCGTAGATCTGATCACGAACGCCACAGGATACACGCGGTCATTTCCGCCACAGGATACACGCGTTTCCGCCATAGGATACACGCGTTCGCGCCACAGGATACACGTGGACGGTTTCGCGTTTCCTAGAGTTACCGCGTTGATCTATAGGGGTTTTTATGACTTGCCATAGGATACACGTGGATAACTCATTATATTCACAACCTTATGGATAGCCCAGAGGTCCGGGATCAATCCGCCACAGGATACACGTGGATAACCGCGACGATGGGCGATGAGGTGTGCGAGCGGTCTGGTCTCGATCCGCCACAGGATACACGTGGATAACCCTTCGCTATTTCTAGCTGAGTCCTCCCGGCTGACTCAGCGTCAATCCGCCACAGGATACACGCGATAACCCTCGGCTGTTCCTGGCTGAGCCCTCTCGGCTGATTCAACCTCAACCCGCCACAGGATACACGTGGATAACTCCCAGCTTTCCCTTGGAGTTAAGTCGCGGCGGCTTCTCTGGGCTCAATCCGCCACAGGATACACGTGGATAACTGCCCGCCTCCACTTGGGGGTTAAGTCCCGGCGGGCAGTCTCGGCTCAATCCGCCACAGGATACACGCGGTTAACCCAATGTATTTGCAAGACTATGGGTTTCTGTGATGGGACTCCAGACCCTCGAATGGTTCTACGACTTCCGACGTTTATCGCGCAGGTTGCTGACCCGCCGTCGGCTGGTGATGTGCGGCGTCATCCGGCGCTGGCGCAGGGCGTGCACGAAGCTCGTCACGTTGTAGCCCTTGTCGGTTTCCAGGGTGATCCGTCGCGGCCAGAGCCAGCCCACTAGAACCAGGGCCTCATGCCCGCTCGGCCGTGCCGGTGGCGTGCGTTAGGAAGCCGTACGCCACCATGCCGTTCGTGATCTCCACAATCATTACCTTAAAGCATCTTGGACAAGATGCTTTAAGGTATCTTGTCCTAGCGCTTTTTCCAGCGCCTTCGATCTTTAACCAAATCAACTTCTTCCAACCTGTATCCATCTTTGCCAAGTGCCAGGAGAATGAGGTACGTCTTTGTCACTCCGAGTTCTGCTGCCTTGATGGATAACTGCTTGTCGAGGTAGTCGGGCGAGTCAAAGCGCACGCTGACCAAAGGGGCGGCTGGAGGCAGAGGCACTTCTTTGGGGGCAATCTGGGTTGATGAGCCCCACGTCTCGCCGATTTCCTTCGCCCT
Organism: Lichenicola cladoniae; assembly: GCF_013201075.1. NCBI lineage: Bacteria > Pseudomonadati > Pseudomonadota > Alphaproteobacteria > Acetobacterales > Acetobacteraceae > Lichenicola > Lichenicola cladoniae. The sequence goes on from NZ_CP053709.1 coordinate 282,328, forward strand.
CGCCGTCACCGCCTCATCGGGCAGATCCTCCCGGGGTTTTAGGTCAAACGTAATCTTCTTAGATGGCTGCCGGATGTCGTCGCTAATCGACGGTAGCTTTGTGCTCATGCCGCAGCTTCTGACAGCGAGGCGATGCGCGTGAGCAGTTCGCCTGCGAATGCGGTGACGTTTGCAGCAGCACTGCTGCTGGGATCCACCTGGCGAGGAACTTTCCCAGTGATGTGTATCTCCCGGAACGCCGCTCTTTCCATAATCTGGGTTCGCAAGATGGGCACCTGCCCTTCGGCTTCTACGCTTTCTCGCACGTGCCGAGCCGATCGGCTCTCGAAGCCAGACAGCACACGGGTCCACAATATTGCGCGCGCAATCGGAGTTCTAGCGAGCTCTTGCGCATCATCGATCTGAGCGATGGTCTTCATCGCGGCGCGGACGTCGGGAAGCGACGCTTGGCTAGGCACCAGCACAAAGTGTGAGCGATGCAGCGCCTTCAGCGCTAAAGTTGATGACCCACCAGGCAAATCGACAATAACGACCTCGTTCTCAGCTTCAGCCTTTCGAAGCATGGTCAAAATGTTGTCCTCACGAACGTCACCAAGCACGGTCAGCCCAACGATGTCCGCCTTGAGACCGAACGCGACAGCCTGTTGGTTCAAGTCAGCGTCAACCAACGCCACCTTATAACCGTCCAGGGCCAGCTCCGCTGCGAACAAGATCGCGCTGGTGGTTTTCGAAACGCCGCCTTTGTCGCTGGCAATTGAGATCGTCGCCATGATGCCTTCCAAGCTTGCTGCTTTAAAGCATCGTAGCTTTAACGCTTCCTAGCTTCAAGCGAATTAAGCATCTTGTACAAGTTGCCTAATCGCCTTGACGCTTTATCGCCTTGTGTGAAGTGCTGCAGCAGGGAACCTCCCGCTTTCAAACCTATTCTCTGCACCGAACAACGACCCGGGAAAACGGGTTTGCGGAGCATGCTGCAGCCCTGGAGCGCGCTCTATTAGAGGTTATGGCCAAGAAGCATCTTTGCTTTGATGCGTTAATGCTTTCCTGCGGTGATGAATGAAAGCTCCATACTGACGGCTGTGGAGCGACAAATTTTCTGGGCTAGAAGGCATTACTGCCTTGATGCTCGGTCAGGAATTCGAAGCCGCGATCAGGCGACCAATAGTTGAGGCGCAACCCTGGCGATTGGAAGATCCCTGTCCACGGTGGTTGACTGTGTTGCCAGGATTGGTGAAACGGCCTTCACAAGACACCCGCGAGAGGGTGCCCGTCGAACGGGTCGCCCATCTCGAGATACTCGTCCAGTACAGCGTAGCTCTTATGCCGGCCGTGCTGCTTCAGCCTGGTCGGGTGCACCCCGCGTTCCATGCCCTCGGTGAGTGCGCCGCGCTTCAGGCTGTGACCGCCCAGGACGCCAGGATCGAAACCAACCGCCTCGGATCGCATCTGGATGATCCGGGCCACCGTACGGGGATCGATTGCCCGGCTGCCCAGGATCTGGCTGCGTGCAGACGTCTGGTCATGTCCCCCGCCGGCCGGCGGCTGCCACACTCTCCGGAATACCGCGCCTTCGCGGATCCCGGCCGCCCCCATCCAGCGATACACCGCCTTTACCGGACAGTAGGCCGTCGTGCCCGTCGGAATGGCGATGGTCACACTGGTGCCGGCCCGCACGCCCTTAGAGCGTGGCAGGGTCAACTGCAGGCCGCCGGCGCGGGGCTCGAGGTGCTCCACGCGGATGGCGGCAAGCTCCGAGCGTCGCAGGGCGCCGGCGAAGCCGATTAGCAGCAGCGCCCGGTCGCGCAGGCCGACCAGGTCGTTGCCGATCGGCTCGAGGATGCGGATGAGGACGGCGAGCGTCGCGGCCGCCTTCTTGCGTGGGTGCTCGCCGGCGAGGCCGGCGGCGCGGCGGATCCCGGCGATGGTCTCGGTCACCCGCGCATGCTGGGTCGGTAGCGGGACACCAGCCAGATGGTGCAGGTAGCGGATCGAGGCACTGCGCAGCTTGATGGTGGTAACCGAGCAGCCGCGGCCGCGCTCGGACGCCAGGAAGGCGACGATGTCTTCCGGCTGGGCCGGCAAAGCCTTCAGGGCATGGGTATCGCACCAGTCGCACCAAGCGCGGACGCCGGCACGATAGGCGCGTCTTGTGTTCGTGGCTTTGGCCTGGCGCGCGTAGGCATCCGCAGCGCGGCGTGCGGTGGCGAGCGTGCCATCGTGCAGTGGCACCACGGCGTCGGCGGCGTCATCGAACCAGGCGCAGATCAGGGCCGGCGGACGTTTCAGCGGCGCCGGCCGCAGGTCGATTGCCGTCTCAAGCTCGGGGTCAGGCCCCAGCAGGAGCCAGGATTCGGCCTCGTCGGCTGGCTGGGTCAGGGTGCATCTCCGGCAACGCTGGATCGGACGTTGATCGGTTGATCTTAGCAAATTCCCTATGCCCGACAACTACTGTTATCGGGCATACGGAGGTTCGCAAGCCCATATTTGTGCGCAGCAGAAATAATAAGGCTTATTGAACCTTAAGGGGCGGTTAAGGTAAATTATCCCCGGTTCCGGGGTGAGAAAGCAAGTAGATGAGACTGCTCGATCCTCTGATCCCCATGATCGAGGCGCCGTCGCGGCACCGCATGCCGGCAGCTCTGGCCTTTGCTGCGGCGGCCGTCGCACGTCTGGACCAGGTGGTGACCGGGCACCCGCTGTGCGGCGCTTTCCTCTATCGAACCCGTCTGGAAGCCGTTCGCCGACAAGCGGCGGTTGACGGTCACAGCATCGATCCTTGGCATCTGGCCGCTGTTATCGAAGGGCTACGTCCCCGCATCGACCAGTCGCTCGAGCCTTACGACCGTGGCAGCCTGATCGACGCCGCCCGGTATGCCTTCGACGGATATCAATGGCTGGTCAGGCCGACCTTCGAGCAAGAAGACGCAATCCGGACAGCCGGCCTCTCGTTCCCGCTTGTGACGGAAGCGGCGACGCTCCTGGCCGGCGCATCAGCGCTGCATTCCTGGCTTGAGGCGGGGGGCACCCGGCAAGCAGGACGGGCCGCCCTGCTGCGCTTCTGGATGCAGCAAAAGATCATGCGTGTGCCGGTGCCGTTGACTGCGGCAGCCTCACTCGGTGCTGACGTGCCGTGGGCGCGAGAAGCCTGGATCCCGATTTTTCTGGATACCCTTGCCGCCGAGGCAGGGGAGGGACTGCAACTTCTGATGACCATGGAACGTGCCTGGTGCGATGCACGCCAAGCGGTTGCCGGTGGACGACGTCATTCCCGGGCCGGTTTGGCGGTGGACCTTCTCGCCGCATGCCCGGTGATGTCGGCAACCTCACTCGCCTGCGGTCTCGACATGGCTGTGAAGAACGCGGCTCAGCTGCTTGACCGCTTTCTTGCTGAAGGGCTGGTGGTCGAAGTGACTCATCGGCACAAGCGCCGACTGTTTGGGTTGAAGGCGCTGACGCCGCTGCGAGAAGGTACTGCACCCCCGCGCCGTCCTGAGCCCGGTCGAAATCGCGGACGACCCCGACGTCAGCGCAAAGACGAATCCGACGAGGTGGCAATGCCTGCCCCTGTCCTCGTGCTCGATCCATTCCAGAGACGTGCCGTTGATTACTCCGGTTTGGAAGCAGCGATGGCCTATGCGGACAAAGCCATCGACCGGGCGCAACGAATGCTGAAATCATTGGAAGAAAACTAGATCTTCCTGAACAAGACCGGTTGCCCTCTGTCCCGTCACCCGCCACATTGGCGATCGTGCTGGACACGGCGCAGCAACCGCTTCGAACTGCACCGCTCGTTGAGCGCACCCAAGGGGGTGGGAATCCTCTCCCGCCGCAGATCTAGTTTCACGAAAAACTTACACCGTTGTGCCAAGGGATCCACGATCCTCAGCCGGCGATCGTGTTCCAAGCCTTATAAGGCGTTAGCAATATCCCCGGCATTATCCAGGACATCCGCTAGCTGGGATGGGAGGACAAGCGCGTCTCTTTGTTCTTGCCTTGTCCATAGTTAGTGCGCTTAAGTTTTCTTAATGAAACACGGTGAGATAGCGTCGATGGCATGGGAAGCGGATGTCGTCTGCCTTTAGTTTTCGAACAATGCTCAGATTTCCAAAGACCTTACGGTTGGGGGGGTGTTGTGTCCGTTGCTTTAAGGGCAGCCGGATTTTTCTCTTTTAAACTGCCGCTTCGAGAGGTGAACCATTGGCTTCGTGTCGGGTGAGGAATTTGGTGCCAACGCATAAGATCTTGAAGGCACGTGAAGTCGCTCATATAAGTTTCGGGGATATTATAGTATCGCGCGTTCGTGACCGGGTTTCAGATGGAGATACGGCTGTGGCATCACCCATTGATGACGGCTCAGATAAGCATCTGGATCAAGCGGCCAATCTTACCGATACATCTACAGCTTCTGCCTTACTAGAAACCTGTCAGCCGATTACGCACGCGGAGATTACAGAAAAGCTGAAGGACAGCGGGAAAGTCCGAAGCGTCATCCTTGAGGCACAGGATGATAGCAAGCAGCCAAAATATGCGGTTTTCCTCCTGACAAATTGGCGCAAAGGATACTGCGTACTCCACGTCTATTGGCCGGCTAGAGCACGGCTGTTTCGAGATTTGGATCGACTGCTTGTGCTGCTGAGATTCGAATATGGGTTTACTGGTACAATCGCACTCAAACGCGCGAGTGATGTTTCGGAAGGGAAGCGGCACTGGCGCGTGACCCTTTAGTTCAAATCCGAGGACCGACTTGAGACGCCTGCAATCATAACCGCCTGACCTGCCTCGCGGATGGCCTGGCGCACATGGAGTAAGACCGCGATGCGTGAGAGCACAAACCAGGACGGCCGTAAGGTGGGAAATTTGGGCGGCTACAACACGTCGCTGCTGAGCGACTGTGACGAACTTGTTGGTCTCATCGCCGCAAGCAATTCGATCGATGGCCCGTACAACAGCATTGAGGCAAAACGCGGCTCAGAGACAGACCATGATCTAGCCCAGGTGCAGCAATCCAGGCTTATTGACCGCCTTGAAGCACTGGCTTTGCAGATCACGGACAGAGTAGCCGTAAGCGAGAACGAGATCGAAGGAAAGACTCAGGCCCTTAATGCACTGGCGAGTGTGGATGCCTGGGAACGAGACTCGTTGCTCGCGTTACGTCGGTCAATCGATCGCGACAGGGTAGATGTCGTCAAGGTTCTCCACTCCCCGTTACCGACCCGCCCACAGCCTAGTTGGGTAAGTCGATGCTTCGGCTTGGGGCGTCGGCATTCTGGCTGAATATGCAACCTTAGCTGATCCCCGTTCGCACCACTGAGCCATAAGCTCTCCACGGTCTTGATGGTGGAGGGTTTATGCGTTCAGTTCTTCTAGCGACCACCTTGGTCGTCTTTCCCCTGGTGGCGATGGCGCAGTCACATTGCGCATTGCCTGGGCCAAGCTCATCGGCGCTCGAGCCTACGATACAGCTACCGCCGGCGATTACCGTTGGCGGACAGCCGGTTCCATTGATGCCGACGGCAGGCGGGGGTGGTATCATTCCCCCTGCATCGACCGTCATTCACGCCGATCTGGGGATGACCGACGCGGCCAGCCCGCTGCCCAGTGCCGCGATAGCCTCGGGCAAGACCCTACATCCGACGATGACCGCGGACGAAATCAAGCAACTTCCAGTCTTGGTGCATATTGCGACGGCCGGTGCGAGCCTGTTCGACCTGGGGTCATCGCATGGGCTGCGGACGATCTACGCCCGCAATGGCGGACAGGTCATGGTGTTCGAGGTGACGCCGGATGGCCAGGCCACAGTGGCGGGGCTGATGACGGACATCTCGGTCGAGCAGTTGCAGATGATGGGTGCGGCCGATGTTACCGAGCTGCCGAGCCTGCATGGCCTTCGAGGCTTCTTTCTGCACAACGGCGCGCATTATCAGGTGTTCTATGCCAGTCCGGATCGTCAGCGGGTGATCCCTGGCGTGATGTGGGATGCTGGTGGCAAAAACCTGACGCAGGATCAGATCGCCGCGATCCCCGGCACCGTGCCCACGGTGACGATCGGCGACACGTCAGCGGACACCACGGGCACAACTACTGCGGCGCCGATCCTCGGCGGGCCGGCGCTGCTCGCGGTTGCCCAGGGAACCACGCATGGCAGCATCGGAAACCCCTCAGCACCCGAGTTGTGGATGTTCATCGATCCGCAATGCTCCTTCTCGGTGCGCGCGATGCAACAGCTCGAGCCCGCCATCGCAGCGGGGAAGGTGCGGCTGAACCTCATCCCGCTGTCGTTCCTGGATGCCGAAGACAATGGGCTGAGCACGCGCAATGCGCTGAGCCTGGTCAGTGAGCCGACCGACCGCATGGTCACCGCTTGGGAGACAGGCCGCTCCACGGGTGCGGCAGTACCGAATGCCGGCGCCCGGTTAGGGGCGAACATGGCAGCGGCGGCATCCATTCAGCTCAAGGGAACGCCAACCTTCGTCTGGCGGAAAATGGATGGAACGGTCGGCCGCCTGGATGGCGTGCCGCCGGACGTCAACGCGCTGATCGCCTCGGTCGGGAGTTAGGGCCATGGATCTGTATCCGCCGCAAAAGCCCGCGAAGAAGGAGGGCGGCTCGAAGCCGTCCTTCTTCAGGCGGAACTGGCGCCGGGCTCGGTTCGTCGCCGGCGGCCCCATTGCCACGATCGGCCTGCAGGAGATATCCGGCGGCGCGAAGTTGATCGACACGCTCTTCGGCGTCGTGCGTGGCGGCCCGCAGGCCGATGGAAGGTTGAAGACGAACGCTGATGGCACGATCGACCTGATCGCGACTGCCTTCTGCTTCGGTGTCAGTGTCGAGGAGATGGTGCAACGGGTGCGGGCGAGGCGGGAGCAGACGGTCCGAGCAGCCTACACGATGTTCGGGTTGGGCTGCCTATCGTTGCTACTTTGGCTTTATGGGGTGCTGCAAATCAGGATGAACAGCGGCCGTATCCTGTCCGCCGTCGAGTTTTTACCGTTCTGCGTGCTGTTCTTTTTATTGGCCTTCAAGTCGGGCTGGATGAACTGGCAATTGCGGACGCTGCGCATGGGCTCGGCCATCGCTTACCTGCAGACGACCGAGCCTTTCCTGCCGCAGTAGATTCAGAAGGTGCCGGGGGGAGCCAGTGCGCTGCCCCCGGCCGCGCCGGTCGCCCATTCCGCATGTTCATAATCTGGCCGTCCCTGATCGACGGAGGGATCGACGGGCCGGACGATGGTTCCGGCCCGGTCAAACACGGGTGGCCGCCACGTGGCGTTCGCCTGACCATAGGGAGCATACGGATCATACAGGGGATGCTTAATCGGCGGCGCAGACGGAGCGTTATAGTCGCTGGCTGATTTGAGGTTTGGTGGCGTTGCACAGGCGGTGAGCCCGAGCAACAGGAGCCCGACAAGGGCAGAAGACGATCGCATGGCGCTCTCCAAAGTGAACGCGGGCACCATGCGATAGACCGGAGCGAACCGACCTGAAGTTTACGAGCGGTTCCGGTTGTTTTCTCTAAGTTCTGCTTGAGCTTGGTCAGCCCAAGCATCAAGAGCATTATAATTACGTTCGCTCACCGCCAGCTTTTTCTTCAGATGAAGAATTTCGTCTGCAAGCGCTTGATTTTGGGTAGCTAGGGCTTGGATTGCCGCTTGGTAATCAGCAAGGCTTGCTTGCGGATTACGACGGTTCGCAAACCACGCGAGTGTGTCATCAGTCGATCGCTCATGCTCGGCCCACATTCGACCAAGGGTAACTCCTGCCCAGCCGCTTAGCCCACTGTTTGGCTCGTCGTCAGTCATTTACCCCTCCGTTTCAGAAGACGGTCCTAGATCGGTAGCTGCTCTTAGGGTGGTATCCATACCACTGCTGGCCCGGTTGCTGGAAGCTTTCCCTGTTGCTGTATTTGCAATCGAGCTGTTAGCTGGGCCTGAAATTTGAGGTTGCGTGCCTGCTCCATTCTCAACCTGTGCCTGACCCGAAGCCTTCATCCCAGCTCTTAAGCCACTGTTGATAGTCGCCAGAGTTCCGCCAACCCCAACAACTGCGGCGTCTCGGCTGAACTGATCCATATCCACACGGCCAGCGCCGGTGAAGCCGAGCAGCCGAGGAACGTGATGCGGGATCAGAGAGATCATCCGGAATGACATCATGGCAGCCACCACATGGGTCATGACAAAGATCGATAGCAAGACGACAACACCGAGTACGTTGGTGACGATCCAGCCATGTTCGAGCACAAAGCCAGCGGCGATGCCGAAGGTCTGCCGGATCAGGAAGGACATCGACGAGAAAATGAAGTAGCCGAGAAACAGTCCAAAAAGCATCAGCGTTGGCCGGAAAAGCACGTTGAAGAGCAGCCCATAGCCCTCGTTCGCCTTTCCATGCAGCCCTTCACCTTGCATGGTCATGTGCGCCAGCATCCAGAGTGGTACAGCGATCACGGCTTCGCACACGAGGATCAGCCATCCCATCACGCCGGCCATCCACATAACCCAAGGAATCATTGGCAGCACGAATGCGATGGTGAGGCCCGGGATAAGCAGTGCTAGCAGTAATGCGAAGATAGGCGTGCCCAGGAAGCTCATTAGAAAGTGCGCCGCAACGGTCATGCCGGCGCCGGCGAAGTTAAAGGTGAGGAGCTGGAAGGCGGTTGTCGCGGTCGATGCCGTGCCCGAAGCGGCCAGGGCGGCCAAACCCATGGCAGCCACAGCGATGGTGATCATCGTGTTGCCGAGGCTCATGAGGCTGGAAAATGGATCGGTCCAGTTGTTGCCATTTGGCGCGATCGCGGTCTGGATCAGCTGCAGCATGTAGTCATTGAGATGCAGTCGACGGAAGACTTGCTCGATCACCCCAGAGCCGTCCTGGCCTGGGGTGGCACCTGAGAACAGATCGCCTTGGCCGCCAGGTGCGCTTAGACCGTCCTGGGTGGTGACATAGTTCGATAGCGTCGTCATGAACGCCTGCGATGATTGGATCAACGGCGCCAGGTCGCTGGATAGAGAAGGGCCAAAACCATCGTAGCTTGGAGGTGTAATCTGCGGTACGCCGCTGAGCAGCGACAAAGTTTGCCCGTTGAGGCGGGCGAATTCAAGGTAATACGCTCCCGCGCAAGTCCAGCCACAGGCGGTTAGTTGCGTCTGGTTCGCACTGCTGTTCGCCAGTGCAGCAGCGCCACCTGTCTGCAGGGATGCGCGCAGCTGCTTCGTGATATTTTCTGACGCAGTGGTCAGTTGCGTTGTGTAGTCACGGGTTGCGCTGGTCAGGATACCCATGAGGCCATTGAGCTCGGATGCCTTTCGGGTTTTGAAAAAGCTGCCCGCGATCTGTTCAACTTGAGTTTTGATGTCGTTGTTGAGGACGGTTGTCAGGGCCTGTTGCTGGATAGCGCTTTGATCGACGGCAACCCCGGCAAGGTTCACCGAACCCGTTAGCGGAGCGGCAATTGTCACTGTTCCGCAGGCTGGCGCCGAGCCAATGTTGCCGACCGATAAGGTATATCCCAAAATTGTCATGGGTCCTGTTGCACCGCCGATCTGCACTGGTGTCGGTTCTGGCACGAGTTGTGTCGGTGCAAAGGTCGTGTTCGAGGCTGCGTTGACTAATGATCGACACAGCTCGTTTTGGATCAAGCCCTGCACAATGGTCTCAGTCCCCGGCACCATGGGCTGGGCAACGACGAGGGCGTCCGGTCCGATCGCCTGCACCGCGTTGGTGTAGACGGCCTTGGCCATTCCGACGCCCCAAAGCGATACCTTCACCACGGCGGCCTGACCGACGCTGAAGCCGAGGGTCGGCACCGGGAACATCATGATCGCGGCAAAGCCCAGCCGGACAATGAACATGCCGGTCATATTATTGCCCAGGAGACGCGATGTTTCCGCGCCCCTATGGATCTGCATGATCGTCGCGTAGCAAAGGTAGGCCATGGCGATCGCGGCGACGAAGCCGGTGAGCTGGCCGATCATCTGACTGATCACGGTGGTCTGCGTGCTCGAGACGCCGTTGGTGCCTGAGATCGGGAAGACGTTTTGAATGACCTGGGCCGCCCAATCGGAGCCGGGATCGAGCGCGCTCCAACTCAGGTTGAAGCCGCTGCCGGTTGGGGTCTGGGCGAGGGCCGGCATGGCGACCGTGACGAGCAAGGCGACAAGCAGGGCAGGCCAGGAACGACGCATGACATCCTCGCAGGAAGTGGTTCCTGCGAGGATGCGTCGAGCCGGAGCGAACGGGTTACTAAGTTGGGGACGGGCCGGCGGAGGCGCGGGCGTTTCGGTCAGCTGACGGTGTGAACGCGGCTTTGACGGCGCTGACGGCGCGATCGAGGACTTCCTTCAGCTTCTCGCCAAGGTCGTCCAGGACGCTTTTGCCGTCCTGCTTGCCGGGAATGGCGGAGGTGGCCTTGCTGATCTCGGCGTCGAGCTTCTCGAAGCGGCCTTCCAGTGCCGCGGCATTGTTCTGTCGCGCACCGATAGCCGTGACCGCGGCGCGATCGGCGCCGTATTGTTGGAGCCCGCCGGCCATTCTCTCCCACGCGGCGGCGGCGCCGCGTTCCATCACCAGGTCGGCGTTGAACTGGGAGCGCAGTCCGGCATAGCGTCCGCCTTCGCGCATCTCGGACAAGACGGCTTGCATGCCGCCGGGCTCGGACTTCGCTGCATCCTGGATCTTGGTCAGGATGCTGGAGCCGGGACCATTGGCGAACGCCTGTACGGCGTCCAAAGCCGTGCGCTGGGATTTCTCCGCTCCCTGGATGGTCGCCTCGTCACGGCGTTGCTGGAAGACGTTCTCGTGGCGCTCCGACCGATCGGCAACGGAGGTCGGTTGCCGCTCCCAGTTCGGACTCTCTTGCTGCGCATGGCGCGCCAACGACGCGAGGGCCTGAGCCACGATACCGGGTCCGCGACCTGTAACCGTTGCCTGGGGCGAAGCTGGAGGGGCTGAGTTTCCTGCTGCGGGCTCCCGGGTTTCAGTCTCTCGTGAAGGCCTATTATCTGCAACCGTTTGGCTGCCTGGGGACCGTGCGGCGTGTTGTGGCCCGCCAGAAGCGCCTTCGGTCGGGTTAGGGCGCGAAGCCTGTGCAGGAGATGGGTCTGTCGCCGGAGCCGTGGTCGGACCTGCGGCGGTAAGTCGAACCCGGTTTTCCAAGGTCTCGACACGATCGCGGACCTCGGGGCTGTTTTGGTCGCCGGCACGGGTTGCGACATTGATGGCAAGCTTGCGTATGTCACCGACCAGGCGGGCATCATCCATCGAGGGTGTGGCGCGCATCATGTCCTGCAGGCGGTCGTTCTGCAGTCCGGGTGCGGTGACAGCCAGGCGTCCCATCTCTTCCCGCAAGCCCTGCGGCACGGACGAGATCGGGCCGCCAAGCTTTTCCATATCCTGCAGGGCGTAGGCAACGCGGGTGCGGAACGCCGCATCCTGCGCCCGCTCGGGCTGCTTGCCCACGGTTTCGGCCAGTTGGTTGATCGTCCGGCTCAGGTCGGGATCCTTGGCCGCCACGGTCGCGGCCACGCGGTCGAGCCGCGTCACAAGATCATGGATCGGATCGCGGCTGTTGGCTTTATCGGACCCAGGGGGTGGAACCGGGATCGTGCTTCCATCGGGCATGGTAGTCTCCTGTCAGTTTGCAGCCATGGAGGGGGAGGGCATCGGCGTGGTGGACTTGAACCGAGCTTCTTCGTTGCTTGCGAGTTGGGCGGCCGAAATGGTCGCGTTGAGCAAGGTCACTCGGTAGTTCTGCAGCGCCAGGTAGTTGCTGAGTGCCAGCTCGGTGGCGACCTCGCGCTCGACCGAGGCCGGCGGCATGGCCTGCAGGCCGGCAGCCCAGCTGACATCGCTGATGCGCCGGGTGACCTCGAGGCTGAGCGCCTGCAGCCATGAGCCGCTGGCCGGTACCGGCAGGCCCTCGTTGGTGAGCACCGCTTGCTGCTGCGCGGTCAGGGTGACGCCGGGGGTTTGCTGGCCGATCGCCATGTTGATGGCGCTGCGAGCGAGCGACATGCGGGCGTTGTACGAGCGGCGACGGGCTGCTGCATCCTGGCCGTTGATCGACGTAAGCTGATCCCCGCGCAGCGCGGCGGGAACGATGGGCTGGATCAGGTTGGTGCCGAAGTCGTTGGCGGCATTGACCCCGGCCTGGTCGGTCAGGTTGTCGGCGCCGAACAGGCTGGAGACGCGCTGATCGGCATTCTGCTGTGCGGTTACACCGCCCGAGCACAGGCCCGCCTCGTTCTCGGTGGCGGAGCAGTAGCGGCTGAGATGCATCATGCCGGACGCCTGCATGGCTTGCCCGGCGCCGTAATAGGCCGGGGTGCCGGGCAGCGCCTCCCCGCGGGGATCCATCACTGCCTCGATGGTCTGGCCGGTGCGCCACCCCTGCAAAGCGGCGGCGGTGACCACCTGTCCACTGTCGATGGTCGTGCAGTTCTGCACGTTCGGTGTCTGCTGGTCGCGGATCTCGCTGTTGCGCATGTCCCGTCCAAACCGGGCCATGGCGGTGTTGGACGCGTCGGTGATCTGCTGTTGCGCCCCGACCTGGGCCTTGGAGTAGTTGGCGTTCTGGGTGAATCCCTGCAGCAACAGGGTGTTGGTATCGCCATAGGTGGTGTTGCCGATGGCGGTGTTGATGTCCTTCATCGTGCTGGAGACGGTGTTCTGAACCGTGTTCATGGCATTGAGCACGTCGAGAATACCGGTCTCCTGCGCCAGCGATTTGATTTGCTGGGTGATCGAGGCGATATCGATCGTGGGTAAATCCGCCAGGGCTGGAACAGCGCCGAACAGTACTCCACCGAGGACGACGCCGGATGCCGTGGCAGACAGGGTTTTTCGGGTCATTCCCGGCTCCCTAGTACAGGCCGCCGGACCGGGCGACCGGGTAGCCGGTCGGCGCGGTCGGCGCACCATTCATGTAGAGGCCATAGCCCTGCTGGGTGTTGTAACCGGTGGCGACAGAGCCAAGCGGCGGACCGCCGCCGCCGAAGCTGAGCTTCGGGCACATGATGCCGCTCCCGAGCCCAAGCCCGAACCCCATGTTGAACCCGGTCACCGTCAGCCCGCACTGGGCGGTGCCGAGTGAGTTCTGCCAGGCGGTATTGACGGCCTGGCAAAGCTGACCTTCGACCGCGGTCAGCAGGTTGCTCGGATTGAGCAGGTTGGTGATGACGTTCAGGCCGACGCCGCTGAAGAAGTTCTGCAAGCAGGAGAGTTTGGTGACGCTCTGCGGCGGGTTGATGCTGGCGTCGTCGGCGGCTATGCGCGCCGTGACACCGTTGGCCGCGGCTTGGACGAGAGTGGCGCACGCCTGGCTGCCTGTGGTGCTGGTCGCAGCCTGGGCCATGGCGACGGCAGGGCAGAGGGATGCAGCGAAGACCAGGCCGGGGATGATCTTGCGCATCATGCGGCCTCCTGCGCCCGAACGGCCGGCTGGCAGGCGCCTAGCAAAAGAGCCAATCGCTCTGGGGCATAAAGCCGCTCCAGCAAAGACGGGCGCGCAACGGCGCACAGGCTCGCTTGCAGGAACTGGCCGGCGCCGGCCAGATCAGCCTCCAGCACGGCCGCCAGCACGGCATCACGATCCTGCGGCCCATCCTGCAGGATCCAGTGGATAATCCGCAGGCAGCGCGGTAGGCCGATCTGACCCATGATCGTCCGCAGCTCCTGGCGTCCTGGATCGCTGGTCAGGAGTGCCGGCAATACCTCGGACGTCTTGGCGACGGCCTGATCCAGGCTGTGTCCCAACCGGACCAGAGCCTCCTCCACACCGGGTGCTGCTTCCACCACGCTGACAAGACTGGCGGCAAGCGCCGGTTTGTCGGGTTCAGCGGCTTTTAGCCAGTCGAGCACGGATGTCATGGCCAGGTCGGGCACGGTCGGGTCCTCCATCGCACTAGGGTGGCGGGAGGGTGGCCTAAGCTGGCGCGAACGGAGGAAACCTTATTCGGTGACCCTGACCGTGTGCCCGGATTGCGCCGCGTGGATGCCGAGAGGCGAGACGGTGTTCTGCAGCACCTTCCGCCACGGCAGACCGCCAGTCCAACTGACCCGAACGTCTTGGTCGACCGCGCCACTGTACTGCACATGCAGCGTCATTGGCACGATCTGCCTGATCGCGAAGGCCAGGGGCACGTCGCGGCCAAAACCTCGAGCCAGCACCGGACGCACCACAGCCTGAGGCGGTAATGGGGCGCCGTGCAAGACCACGGGTCCTGGCGCATCCAAGGCAAGCGGTTGCCCGTTTACTGCCTGGGCCGCCGGTGCAGCGGCTGGCGCCTGAGAGGAACCGTCCATTTTGAAGTCAATTGGAACTGGTTGTAATACCAGCATCATACCACTCAACCCTAAGGCGACCCCAATTGCCATGCCATCCTCCGCTTTAAAGAGTGTATTCGCTGGTGGTGCGAACGGGATGGAGGAGTCGATTTTGGTTAAAGTGCAGAGTGACATGACCCAGTGGCACGTGTTGTTCGACGCACCAATGAAAATCAGAGTGCGACCGGACATAGTACAAAGGAACAGAGTAGTGCGCGACCTGGCAGGGCAACATGGTTAAGGTTACGAAGACTCCTCCCATGCCATTGAGTGACCGAGAGCCCAAAGCTGGTAAAACTGAGTCGCCTTTAGCGACATCCATGGCGAAGAATAAGGATAGCGGGAAGACAACATCGAATGGGGATGTAGAACCGGATCCCTTGTTACTTTATATGGCAAGGGCCGTGTTGAAACGGCGCAAGGAAATGGGTCTCACTCAACTTGAGTTGTCTCGGAAAGCGGGATGCAATTCGACTGCTATTTTTATGGTCGAGGCCGCGAAGCATAATATGACGATCAAGAGCGTCATGTTGCTTGCCGATGCGATGGACCTACAGGTCAGCGACTTTTTTCCGCGCAGTACACCGCGCAACGCTGCAAAGATGGCAGAGGTGTCGGAAGTGCTGACCGACATGGCTGGCAGGTTCGCGATCCAGGTTAGATCGCTTGAGCGCCTCGCTTCCGAATTGAGAGACGACGCCAAGCAGTAGTAGCTGGGATGCTCCGATGCAGCTGCCATCTGCGTCGGAGCAACCAATAAGAGGCCCGCACCAAGACATCGTGACGTGCCTTCCACGCCTTTTATGGCGGCGAAGTTTTTTCTCGTTCGCACCAGATCGCGCTAGACATACCGCAGTCGGCTATGGCTAAACTCGGTCTTTCATACGAAGTGGCCTACTGAAGGCAGTCGTGTTGTTGGCGGCCGAATTACAACTCTATGACTTTCGATACGCAAGCATTGGCTTCAGGCCTGCCGTTTGCCGTATCAGAGGTTTTGTAATCTCGGTGCGTTGAGCATACTTACCACCCAACTTTTTTTGAGAGGCTGTTAGTTTCCTATGGACAAACCATAGTTAAGACTGGTTATAGTCCGTCCCGCAAGCGCGGGGGTGTTCGATGCGCGATATGGAAGCAGGCGGTTCACCGCCGGTATCGCAATGCTCGTTTCAAGCAATGGGGGTCTTCCCCAAGTATAATGACCGTACATCGGCAGGTCCGTTAACAACCTCGCAATACCGGCAGCTGCTGACCGGTATGATGGGGCAGGGACACGGGATCGAGGCGATCTGCCTCTTCTTGACCTTGACGCGTGAGGTCCTGCTCGATCTCGTGGTGCTACTGGATCTGCCTCGGCCGCATGACGCGACCCTCCGGCGCGCCGGAGGGTCGCAGGCCTGGTTGGCGCAGGATTACTCCGTTTTGCTGGCCGGCTGGATGGGGAATTGGCCCACCTTATGTATTGCCGAGCAGATCGGACGAAGCCGCGGCAGCATCTGGGCCAAGACCCGACGCATGGGGCTGCCGCGGCGCGAGCGCAGATCGCTGGTCTGGCCAATCCTGATCCCGGCCATGGCGCAAGACTGGCCTATCGAACCGGTTGTCCCGGAGCGGCTTCCTGACGAATGGATGACCCGCGGCACGCAGACCCCGATTAGGATGCAATCGAAGCGTGGCGGCAGCGAGGTCGATTGGGCCGGTAGTTCTGGGGCGCTGATCGATATCGGGATGCGGTGCTGGTCTGGACAACGGCCACGCAAGATCGCCGAGGATTACGGCGTGTCGTATCGGACCATCACATCGCAACTGCACTGGCTGCAGATCCCGACGATGCCGAGGACGCAGCAGGTCGATCACTTCGATCCGGACATCGGCAATGCCCGCATGACCGAAGCCAAATACAAGATGATGACCTGCGTATCCGATGAGCGGTTTCCTTATTGGACGCACCGGATGCGCCGGGAGAAGAGCCGGCGCGACGTGAAGGCCAAGCTGTATGATGCAGCCTTTATATAATTGAGTCTGTCGTTCGCACCGGTAGCGGCAACACTTGCTCGACTGCCAAATCAGGACACGCCGATGCAGAACCAGACCGAAGCCATCAGCCGCAGATTATCCGACCCGGACTTTCAAGGCTGGGTGGTACGCAACAGCATGCTGCTGGTGCTGGTCTTGTCTAGTCTGCTGGGCGTGTTCGTCATTCATGACGGTTACGTCTGGACCCATCCGGCGCAGCCCGTATACTTCTTTGTCGATGGGCATAATCCGCCGATGCCCGCAGTGCCGCTGGACAGCCCGATCGTCGATGACACGCAGTTGCTGGATTGGTCGGTCAAGTGGGTGCTGGCGCCCTACAACGTCAACTACCACGATTTTCCGCAGCAGCTGAACACCGCCGGGCAGCACTACACCCGTAACGGCTGGAGCAGTTTCGGCTCGGCCTATATCGCCGCTGGTAACTTCCAGGCAATGCAACACGCACGTATGACCTGTTATGCGCAGGCGCAACGCAGTGCGGTCATTCGCCAAACCTCGATCATTGGCGGGCATCTCGCCTATGAGATTCAGTTTCCGATGGTGCAGACCTGCGAGAACGTCAATCAGCAAAGCACTTCGAACCTGATGATGACGGCGACGGTCATCCGCATGAACGATCAGAATCATCCGGACGGTCTGGCCATCGAACAACTCAATGCCAAGGGCTTTTGAAAGCGAGATCACCATGCGTCGGAATACCCTGTTGACGACGGTGCTGCTCGTAGCGCTGACACCCAGCGCGGTCTTGGGGCAAACCGGACCTGGCTCGACGCTCGCGTCCGATACATCTGCACAGACGCCGGGCAGCCAAGGGCTGGATGGACTTGATTCCGCCGGCCAACGGGCCGTGCGCAACGCCATCCCATTCACGCCGGAGATGATCCAGGAGTTGCAGCGTCGCTATGGCGCGGCCCAGCAAGCTCAGGAGCAGGGGACGCAGCTGGTAGCGTCGCCGGTCAGCCGCATGGTCAGCGTGGCCTTTGCACCCGGTCAGGCGACGAACATCGTCCAGACCGTGCGCGGCTATCCGACCGCGATTAGTTTCTTCGACGCGACGGGACAGCCCTGGCCGATCGGCTGGAACACCAACAGTAACGCCGCCAATGTCGCCGGCGGCACCAACTGCAACTCGTCGCAGTCCGGCTCAGGCGGCGATGGCAGTCCCTCCGTCAATGCGGTCGGCTTCTACGTCTGCGTGCCGGTCAAGGGCAGCAACACCATCGAGATCACGCCGATGTCCATGGTCCCCCGTGGCGGTCTGGTGGTGAACCTGCAGAATGCCCCCAAGCCGTTGTCGTTTCTGCTGATTTCCGGACGCGATCG